>CAZDYU010000024.1:0-40432 GCA_964509755.1 uncultured Occallatibacter sp.
TAATCGGAAACAAAACTTCAACCAGACTGTTTACACAAAAGACTGGACACTACCATATCCACGGGAATCAACAATATAACTGGGGACGCGGATTTCACAGGAGAAAATCCAACAGGCGGCAAGTGCCCAGAGTATGAAGCCCTTTGGTTCATGACGAAGAGCAACCACAGGTCCTTCGATTCCCTACGCTTCGCTTCGGTCGCTCAGGATGACAGTTCATTTGTGTTACGAACATTAGATCGACTACTAAGCGGCATTATTTGCTTGTCCTGGCCATCTCCGGGCCAAGAAAGTCCTCGATTGTTGAACCGGCCATCAGATCTTCCGCGGGACCGTGCTGCTGGCTTTCGGCATTTGCGTCTTCGGCGGCTAGATAGTTCTCCGTCAGCCCGGCGCGCAGCAGTTCGAAGGCCTGTTCCGGAGAATCCGCAAACTGAAAGAGCTCGATGTCCTTGGGCGAGATGGCCCCGGTATCGACCAGCACATCCAGATTGAAGACCTTCTTCCAATACTCCGAGCCGTAGATGACGACGGTGATTTTTTTGGCCAGCTTGTGGGTCTGAGCCAGGGTGAGAATCTCGAACATCTCGTCCAGTGTGCCAAAGCCGCCGGGAAAGACCACCAGTGCCTTGGAGAGATAGGCGAACCAGAGCTTGCGCATGAAGAAGTAATGGAACTCGAAGTTGAGCGCGGGCGTGATGTAGGGGTTGGGCGCTTGCTCAAAGGGCAGCCGGATATTAAGCCCGATGGTCTTGCCGCCGGCCTCATGCGCGCCGCGGTTGGCCGCCTCCATGATGCCTGGGCCGCCGCCGGAGGTGACCACAAAACGCGCCCGCTCAGAGGGAATCTGTTTGGCCCAGTTGGTCAGCAGAAAGGAGAGACAGCGGGCGTCCTCGTAGTAGCGCGCCATCTCAACGGCTGCCTCGGCGCGCTTGAGTTGCAGATCCGTTGCCTGGCCGGCGGCGATCTCCAGCGCCTTGGCTGGCTGCTCGTGACTGGGTGCTGGCTCTCTGGAGCCGGTGTTCTCGAGCAACTCCAAGGCATGATCGGTCTCCTCGCGCCCACGAAAGCGCGCCGAGCCGAAAAAGACCACGGTGTCTTGAATCTGCTCGTGGCGGAAGCGCGCCAGCGGCTCCATGTATTCAGAGACAATGCGGATGAGCCGGCCATCGGAGCTGTTTAGAAATTCGGGGTTCTCATAGGCCAGCGGCGCACGCACCAGCGGCGGCGGAGCGGCGTTGCCGTGAATAACGGCAGCGGAGGGACTAGAGACTGGACAGGGACTGGGGTGCGATGCCTGCGCAAATGAATCGTTTGAATCGCCGGTGAGCGGTCCGTGCTCGCTGAGGCCGTTAGCTTCTGGTCCCTGGTTCCCAGTCCCTAGTCCCTGTTTTTCGTCGTTCATCTCATCCATCCCGATGCCGGAGCGCGTCTTGAAACGCAATCCAAAGATTCAAAAGGCCCAATCCAGAGACCAGCCCGCGCACAGCCCCGTTGGCAGCATAAATGGAGAGTGTGGGGAAGTGAACAAACAGGGGGTTTTGGTCCCAAAACATCTTTGACCACGGCGCATAACAAACCGCCAGACCAATGTACATTCTGAGCACGACGCGCAGGTACAGTTCAACACGCTCCAGCCAGCGGGGAATCCGCTGCGGCGCTTTTCCGGCGGCCTGCCGCGGCATAGGCACAGGGGCGTTCGTGGAGCCGGGCGCGGGAGCCGGGCGCGAGACAAGCGATGGCGATCTCAGTTCCTGCTGCTGGGACATTCTCAGGCTTCGCCCTGCGCCCCCATTACCGCCCAAACACGGGCATTCGGCACAGGGACTCCGTATTGCAACGGTAACACAGCGGGGTGTGGCGGTCTGGTTTTCGTCGCGCCTCCAAGAGACGATCCAAGCGGTCTAAAAAGAAACCAGCGTGGACCTGGAGGTCCACGCTACAGATGGAATGAGACGGCTGGTCTCGCGAGCGGCTAAGCTGTTCGCAGCGCACTCGAGGTGCTAAAAGAAGACCGGCCAATGAAGAAGGTTAGCAGACAAATGCGCGCGATGGAAGTGGCCAACAAACCGGAGATGACCCTTGGCCTGGATATGGACGACCGTTACAGCCACTATTGCTTCGGCAAGAAAATACTGTCACGGTGACTGCGTTGGCCGGGTTGTCCATCAAAGGCCGAGCTACAGATAGCAGCCCTGTTTCATCCCTGTCGGGCTTCATCAGGCACCGAGCCCATAGCGGCTCAGAGCGAGTGCGCATGGAAGCCCGAGATGAATCCGCGGCACAAGAAAAGGCAAAAACAAGAACAACAGCAAAAACGCCACTAAGGAAAAAACAAAAACAAAAACCTTGACAACACCAGCCGTCTCATAGAAGCCGACCGGGAGGCCGGCGCTATGGTTTGATGCGGGTGGAAGGCTAAGCAGAAAAGGGGCGGAGACTCCTTTCGGAATGCTCCACCCCTTTTACTCGATCAAAAGATTCCAGCCGTTTCCGCTCTATGCGTTAGCCAAAACCGGCTCTTCCACCATCGCCGTTACTACAGCCGGTGCGGCTTCAAAATCCCCGCTCAGGCTCAGCAAAGACGCAACCACCTCAGCAGCGCTATACGAAGTGCGGCCCGGTGCCAGAAACTGCGCCACGGTATTCAGATCGTCGCCAATGGTGACCAGCGGCGGCTCAACGGAGCCGTCCTTGCGCGTCTGCTGGTAGCCGATGTTGGCCATCAACGCGTTGCACAGGCACTTGCGGCCCACTGTCTCTTCGACTTTGCCGCCTTTGGCTACATAATTTGCCACAGGCTCAGCCGAGCAGCGATAGCCAATCTTGCCTTCTGGCGTGGCGTAGGACTCCCGCAGCAATCCAATGTCACAAACTCGCGTCCGGGCCTGAGCAACTGCCGGATCGGAGTACGAACCTTGCAGTACTGCAACCTTGAATGGGAATCCCGTCGGCGAGGCCAGCGGATCGGTAAAGACCACGCCGGAGCCTGAAACGGCCTGAGCTAAAAGCTCATTCTTCAGATCCGTCCTCATGCCGGACTCTTCGCTGAAGGCAAACGCCGTTCCCACCTGCACGCCCGCCGCGCCCTGATCCAGCGCCGACCTCAGGCTCCGCGCATTGCCGTAGCCTCCAGCCATCCAGAAGGGAACGCCCAGCGCGCGCAGTCCCGCAATATCTACCATGTCGCGATCGCCGTAGATGGGTTCGCCATTGGCGTTGAGAATGAGCTTGCCGCGCGGCGGAGCATTGTGCCCGCCAGCGATGGGAGTCTCAATCACCAGCCCATCGACGCGCCCGGTGGCCCGGCGCAACATGGTCGTCGCCAGGGTATTGGAGCTGACAATGGCCAGAAAACTTGGCCGCTCCAACAGCGGCAGCGGGCCTTCAACGTAGTCGGCGGGATCAAAGTTCATCGCCGTGTCCTGATCCTGCGCCGCGCCGGTAACCGCCAGCCGGTACTCGGCCGGACGCAGCCCAGCCAGCGCATCCAGAACGCCGGGAATATGCAGCGGAATGCCGGCACCCATCAGTACATAGCCGACGCCGGCCAGCATCGCCCCATAAATTGAAGGCAGGTGCGGCATCTGGACTTTCTCAAGGAAGTTGATGCCTACGGGATTCTTGTGGCCTTCGCGCGCCAGATACACCTCGACAAAGTTGCTCACGATGCACAGCTCGACCACCTTGCGCAGGTCGCGGCGCTGGTGCATCGGCGGCAGCGGATAGGGCTTTGCGGCAGCCTTGCCGCCGGGAATGTAGTACTCCTCCCAGATCCGGTTGGCCATCTCGGGAAAGGGAAAGGCGTCCAGCCCGCGGCGCATATCGCCGCCTGGATCGCCATCGGCAAGACGTCTCACAAAGAGGGAATCCAGCGCCGTGCCGGATACCACGCCGAGCTGACCGAGTTTGGAAACAGCATTGGCCAGACGCCAGTTCGAGACGCCAACACCCATGCCGCCCTGAATGATCTTGGGAAGCTGCATCATTTCTGAATTCTTTCACAGATTTGTATCAATCCCAACCTTTTCTTTGAGACGATTTTCAGGAAGGGAAACAAAAGCGAGCAATTGTGCACAGAATTTCCGGAATTGGGCAAGATTCTATCCAAATCGCAAAAAATTGCCCCCAGAAATAATCGCCGGTCGAGCCCGCCAACGCTGTCGCCCACCGCCAGGATTCGCAGGCGCTCAAGCCAGCGCATCAACCGCTCTGCTAAGCTTTGGTGTCGTATGCGTCTTCAATTCGAGGAAAGAAGGCGAAGCAGCCGAAGATAATCAGATTCCAAATCACCGTGAGGACAATCGCCAGCCGCATCGCATCGGAAAGCGGCGCTTCCGCCTCTCCCACAAATCTGGCCGACAGCGCGATCAACAGCTTCACCACCGTTGCTCCGGCCTGAAACATGATGACCCAGCGGATAATCGAGATCCAGAATTTATCCAGATTCACCAGCTTCCATGCACTGAAAAGGTACAGCCCCGCCGCGCCCAGAAAAATGAACGGCAGCCCCTCCACCATTCTGCCAACTGAAAGCCCTGAGACCCCCACGCAGGGCTGAAAGACCCGCGGAATCGCGCCAAAGACAATCTCTGGCTTGGCAATAAAAAAGCCCGCCACAGCCGAATCGGGATCGCTCCACGGAACCAGCGCAAGCAGCAGATACACCGCCGCGCGCAACAATGTGAAGCCAAGGATAATGCGAAGAAAGAGCGGCAGTCCCAGTCCTCTCCTCGTCGATTCCCGCCGGTGCTCGGCTGGGATTTCATAGGGTGTCGGTGTAATTCCATGCATGCGCGGCGGCCTGGCTCCCGTGGGTTCATCGCTCATAATTCTTCCTTGGAATTTCGCCAGAAGTGTAGCACGAACCAATCACCGCAGTCTCTATAATTTATCGCGCAAGAAGCTGATTACATGGTCGGCCTGCACCACCCCGGCCATGCGCCCCTGCGCATCCACCACGGCCAGTGCATGCAAATTGTACTTGTCAAAGAACTCCGCCAACTCGTTCTGATGCAGCCCCAGCGGGCAAGAGAGAACGCGCGCTTCAGCCAGAAGAGCAAGCCGCGTCTCCGGCAGCGCCATCACCAGCCGCGCCAGCGGAATTGACCCGCGCAGCACTCGCTTTTCATCCAGCAGATAGATCTCCGTCACGCTCTCAGGATCGCCGTCAAAGCCGCGCAGAGCCTCCACGGCTTGAGCCACAGTCGCGTCCTTGCTGACGGCAACAAAGTCGGTTGTCATGCAGCCGGCGGCGGAGTCCTCGTCAAACTCCAGCAGCTCAGAGACCTCCTGCCGCTCCTCCGGCTCCATCTCCTCCAGAATTGCGTCCGACTGCTCCTCGGAGAGTTCGCCCAGCAGATCGGCCGCCGCGCCTGGGTCCATCTCCTCGACGATGTCGGCAATCTTTTCTTCGCCCAGCTTTTCCAGCAGCGCCTTCTGCAACTTGGGCTCGACCTCTTCCAGCGTCTCCGCGGCCACCTCTTCGTCCAGCGAGGTAAAAATAACCGCGCGCTCGGCCGGCGCCAAATCCTCCAGAATGTCGGCCAGATCCGAGGGATGCATCGCCCCCAGCCGTTCGTACTCGATGCGCAGCTTGACGCGCCGCGCTGGATCGACCTCGATCACATCGACAAACTGCCATGGAATTCCGCGCGCCGCAATGCGCCGCGAGAGCCTCTCCAGCGTGGCCCGCGGCAGCAGGCCCTTGAAGACGCGGCGGAAGGCTCCGCGCAGCCCCACCTCGACCTCAGCGACGCGCAGCAGATGCGCCGCTCCCTGCCCCATCCACTCCAGATCCACGTCGTTGACGCGCACTACCTTGCGGCCGTGGTTGTCGATGATCTGGCGATCGATCAGATCCTGTTGCAAGTAGAGATAATTGCCCTGATCCTCCAGCGGAACCAAAGCGCCCGCCGAGCGCAGCTCCAAGGTGCCTGCCGGCGTCTCCATCACCTCGTGCGAGGGAACGATGCATAGCCCGGCGCGCGTCTTAAGCACCATGCCGGCCACTTTGCCCGCGTCCTCGCCGGTAGCCACGGCAATATCCTTCAGCCGTCCCCGCAACTGCCCTTGCGCATCCGTCACCGGCGTGCCAAGCAGCGCGGTCAGGCTGATGCGGGCTGTGGTGCGTGTGGGCATGAGGAGAGTGTATCGCTTCAGAGGCGGATTGCGCCCCTTTAGCGTTCACTTTACAAGATTTCAGCCCGGCTTGAGCCAACGGCTACCCCCGGTGCGGACAGCTCTTTGTGTTCAGGCATCCCTCGGCGACGCGGAGGCGTTCCACTGGCCGTCCGGCAACCAGATGTTCCGCGACAATCTCGGCTGCGTCCGCGGGTTGCACATTGCCATACCAGACCGCTTCGGGATAGACCACCACCATCGGGCCGTGTTCGCATTGGTCCAGACATCCGGACTTGTTGATGCGAACCCGCCCGCCCAAGCCGGCTGCCTTGGTCAGTTGCTGCAACTGCGTGTGCAACTCGCTCGTTCCATCGGCGGTGCAGGAGCGCCGCGGCGCGTCAGCAAGGCGGGAGTTGAGGCAGACAAAGACGTGGCGCTCGAAGGCTGGCAAGCGGAATTCCTCCTCGATCGATACTTTTCCAGACTAAACGGAGAGTCCCTAATCCCTAACCTCTGCCTCAAAGAAGTTTTTTGCATCGCGCGGCGCACCCCCACCCTCATCTGCGAAAATAGGTACTTGACTATGAGCCTTGACAATTTACTCTCCCTGAAAGACGACATGGTGGCCTTCATTGAGGGTCATGGACTTCAACGCCTGCCCGGTTACATCACTGAAGATGTTCCCTCCATTGTGTGGGAGGGCGCCGACAACCCCGACGCTTGGAAAGACTTTGTGGAGATGGCCAAGCACGTTGGCGCTCCCTTTGTCACCTTCAGCGAGATGACGCTGGAGCGCGAAGAGCTCGACGCGCTGATCGAGGAGGCCGGGGAGATGAACTTCCCCGACGAAGAGGCTACCGAACTGGTCGAGGCGCAATGGCTGCGCAAATATGCCGGCAACGTCGGCTACATTCAGCTCGGCTTTGTCTATCAGGGTTTGGTCTTCCTGCATGAAACCACCACCGAGTGGTATGAGCGCTTTCAGGCGCTGCTGGAAGACATCGAGACCTTCCAGGACATCGTGATTGGCGATCACGAGCACGACGAAGACGACGAAGAGGACGAATAATCCTGGTGGGTGCTGAAGTCAACCAGAGCACTGCGCAACTTCCGTCTTCGCCCCAGGCTCCCGCAATGAGGCCTCAGCCTTCGGCAATTGAGGAGCAGCGCAAGCTTCCGCCCCAGCGCTGGAGCTTCACCAACCCGCATCCAGCCGAAGCCGTTGAGCTGGCCAAGGCTGCGCGTTTGCCGCTCGTGCTGGCTGAGTTGCTAGTGGCTCGCGGCATCGTCCAACCCGGCGACGCCTTCGCCTTCCTCAACCCCGACGTCGCTGCCCTCCACAATCCCCTGCTCATGCTGGGCATGACTGCTGCGGTCGCCCGGCTGGAGCAGGCCATCGCCCAGCGCGAGCCGGTGCTGCTTTATGGCGACTACGATGTGGACGGAACCACCGCCGTCGTGCTGCTCAAAACAGCCATCGAAATGCTCGGCGGCGTCGCCCGCTTTCACGTGCCTCACCGTCTGCGCGAAGGCTATGGGCTGCAATCCAGCGTTCTTGAAGCGGCCTTCGCCGAGGGTGTCCGCCTGGTCATTACCGTCGATACCGGCATGAGAGCCTTTGCCGAAGCCGAGACCGCCCGCAAACTCGGCCTGGATCTCATCATTACCGACCACCATTTATTAGAGGCTGGCGACGCCGTGCCCCACGCGCTGGCGATTCTCAATCCCAACCAGCCTGCCTGCGCCTACCCGGAAAAATTCCTCTGCGGCGCTGCCATTGCGATGAAGCTGGCTCAAGCCGTGCTGGAGCGCCGCTCGCCGGACCGCACCCGCGAGAAGACTCTGCCCAGTTTTCTCAAAATGGCCGCCATCGCTACCATAGCCGACGCTGTGCCGTTGAAGGGCGAAAACCGTGTCATTGCGGCGCTTGGTCTGCGCGAGTTGCGCCGCCCCGCTGGCCTCGGTCTGCGCGCCCTCTTTGCCGCGGCGGCCCTCGATCCCGCCGCAAGAGCTATCACCGGCTTTGACGTCGCCTTCCGACTTGCGCCGCGCATCAACGCCGCCGGACGCATGGACGTGGCCTCGGATGTGATTGAGCTCTTCACCACCCGTGACCATGCCCGCGCCACTGAACTGGCCCTCAAACTGGAGCGCCTCAACAGCGAACGCCGCCAGACCGAAGCCACCGCACTTACAGCGATTGAATCCCGTCTGGCCGAAGACGGCGAGCTCGCATCGGACCGCCTGCTTCTCATCGACGGCCAGGGCTGGCATCGCGGCGTCATCGGCATCCTTGCCTCGCGCGTTGTCGAGCGCACCGCCAAGCCGGCCATTGTAGTCAGCGTTGAAGACGGAGTTGCTCAAGGCTCCGGCCGCTCCGTTGACGGCTTTCAGCTTCTCAACGCCATCGAGAGCTGCGCCGATCTCTTCACGCGCTTTGGCGGCCACGCTTTCGCCATCGGCTTCGCCCTGCCCGCCGAGCGGCTTCCGGAACTCAAGCGCCGCCTGCGCCTCTACGCCCAGGAGCATCTGGCCGCCCGCGAGCCTGAGCACTTGCTCTGCATTCACGCCGAACTGCCGCTGGACCGCATCACGCCGGTCATCGCCGGCTGGCTGCGCAAGCTGGAGCCCTTTGGCCACGGCAACCCCGAGCCGGTCTTTGCGGCTCTCAAGGTTAGCCTGCTCGGCCCGCCGCGGGTGATGAAAGAGCGCCATCTTAGACTGGAGTTGGCGCAGGATTCCGTTCAGCCCCAGCCCTTGCCCAACTCCAGCGGCGCTTTGCGCGCCGTTGGCTGGAGCATGGCCGCCCGCGCCCAGGCTCTCGGCCTCAAGCAGGGCAGCCTCATCAATCTTGCCTATCGCATCCGCGAAAACGAGCACCCGGAATACGGCGGACTGGAAGCCGAGATCGCCGGAATCGAATTGGCATGAAGACTCTTTGAGCAGTTGGATCGCATGCAAACAAGAATGAAAACGGGCCGTTCTGCCTGGATTCCGCTGGTGGAACTGCCCGTTTGGCGCGATAATCATTGCATGGCGACTCTGCCCATCTCGGAAGACCTCTGGACTGTGCGCGAATACCTCGCCACCAGTTGGAGCCCGGACCGCGAGTTTGTAGACGGGCGGATTGAGGAGCGGAACTTGGGCGAGAAAGAACACTCGATCCTTCAGCGTTTTCTGACGGTCCTGTTCGCAATCAAGAGAACGGAGTGGGGCGTCGAAGTTTTCCCCGAACTGCGAACCCAGACGGAGGCGCGCAAGTTCCGTGTGCCGGATGTATTGGTCATGCGGAGTGAATCGAAGTTCGAGCGCTATGTTACCACTCCGCCGCTGATCGCAATTGAGATCCTCTCTCCCGAAGATTCCCTGCGCGCCATGCAGGAGAAGGCCGCCGAGTACCGGCTCTTCGGCGTCGAGAACATCTGGGTCATCGATCCGGAGCCGCGCATTGCTTATAGATATACTTCAGTTGGACTGGAAGAGGTGCGGATGGGCGAACTCACCGTGCCGGAGACGCCGATTCGCGTCGTGCTGAGCGAGCTGTTTGCGGAGTTGGACCGGGTGTAGAGGATCGAGAGGATGAACGACGAACAATGGAAGCAACTACAGCATTACTCCCGCAATCATTTTTATGGAACGCTCGATGCTCTGAGAGCAAAGAAAGAAAAGGACCGTTCCGCATTGAGCAAAGATCAACTTGCCCACGGTTTCGGATTGATTCTGGACCCATTGGATTCACGATTCGACGAAATCGAAGTTGAGCATTTCAAAGCGGAATTGCGAGCTTATATGAATGGATGGCTTGAGGCATACGAGGTCAAACGCCTAGTGCCAGATGAACGGATTTGGAAAGAACTATGTAGCTTCAAACAGCAGTCCCTTGGCGCACGTAAGATGAGCCTCTGCCAGACAGCATCAGGAAGAGCGAACAGAACGGGAATAAATCCCGCTCCAGGTATCGCGCGAGCTGAAGCTCTCGGGCAAGAGTTAGAACGGTCCTCACATGCTTTCATGAAGTTGCTTCATTGTGAAATCGAAAAGAGAAAGAACATGAAACCAAACGCATCTGACGGAGCACAGATCGTTAACAATCTCACCATTCATGGAAACGCTACTAACGTAGCAATGGGGCAGTCGGCGACGATTCATGTCTCAATAAGCAACTTAATCGAGACCATCGAAGCGGAGATTGGGAGTCGTCTTCAAGATTGTCAAGAGAAGACAGAGCTTGGCGAGATTCTTGAGACCTTGCGGCACTCACAAGATAAGCCTTCTTTTCTTGAAAGGGTCAATAAATTTGTGGGAACTGCTAAGAATTGCGGAGAACTCGTGCTTCTTATTCCCAAGTGGGCTCAGGATTTGCATAATTACGCCCAAGCGCACTTTCCACATTAGCTCTTCAGCGCCACGCGAATATGCAGCTCCTTCAACTGCTGCTCGGTCACCGTTGTCGGCGCATCCACCATCAGGTCGATGGCCTTGGCGGTCTTGGGGAAAGCGATCACCTCGCGCAGGCTGGGCGCGCCGGCCAGCAGCATCACGATGCGATCCACGCCGAGCGCGATGCCACCATGCGGCGGGGTGCCGTACTCCAACGCGTCGAGGAAGAAGCCGAAGCGCGCATGAGCTTCTTCGTCGCTGATCCCCAGCGATTGAAAGATCAGCTGCTGGATATCTTTTCTATGAATGCGGATCGAGCCCGAGCCAAGTTCCAGACCGTTCATCGCCAGATCGTAACAATTTGCGCGTACACTGGCCGGATCGGTAAGTAGGTTGGCCATGTCGGCCTCGTGCGGCGCGGTAAAGGGATGGTGCGCGGGCATCCACTTGGCCAGCGCCGCATCGTACTCGAACATGGGAAAGTCGGTGATCCAGATCGGCTGAAAAGCCTTTGCTCCATCGATTGCGCCGGCTCCAGCCTGTGCCGCAGCCTCTTGAACGACGTTTTCGGTAACTCCAAATGCTCCATGCCGATCCGCGTACTTCTTGGCCAACTCAGTCCTGAAGTTGCCGGCCGTCGAGTACACGTTGATCTCGCGCTCGCTCAGCCGGCCTTCGAACTTGGTGTCGCTGGCCTTGACCGGATGCGCCGGGTCGCCGGCGACGATGATGACGAAGTCGCCCTCGGCCGCACCAGCCAGCTCACGCACCTTGACGGCAGACTCGGGAAAGCCCTTGGCCAGGCGCTTGAAATCGTCAATGAACTTTGCGCCCTTCTTCAAATCGAAGCTGGGATGATTGTCCTCGCGCTCCTTGCGGCTCAACTCGCCCACATTCGGAATGCGGAAAGCCACCACCGGCAGTGCCGGGTCTATCTGCAGCGTAGCCAGGTTTTCGTCCGTGAAGGCCAGGCGCACATCCACCAATCCCGGCAGGCGCATGTCTGGCTTGTCGCTGCCAAAGCGCCGCATCGACTCATCATAAGTAAGGCGCGGAAAGGGCGTTGCCAGCGTAACTCCGGCGGCGGCAAAACCGGCGGCAAGAAACTTCTCGACTACCGCGAAGACCGTCTCCTGCTGCGGGAAGCTCATTTCCAGATCCACTTGCGTAAATTCAAGCTGGCGGTCGGCGCGCAGATCTTCATCGCGGAAGCAGCGGGCGATCTGGAAGTATTTATCGAAGCCAGAGATCATGAGGATTTGTTTGAAGATCTGCGGAGACTGCGGAAGCGCGTAGAACTCGCCCGCATGAAGGCGGCTCGGCACCAGAAAATCGCGCGCGCCCTCGGGAGTGCTCTTGGTCAGGATCGGCGTTTCAATCTCTAGAAAACCCTGCTGGCTCAGATTGTCGCGGATGGCTAAAACAATGTCATGCCGCAGACGGAAGTTGCGCTGCATCTCGGGGCGGCGCAGATCCACGTAACGGTATTTGAGTCGGACTTCCTCGTTCTGAATCGCCTCTTCCGAAGGCGAAAACGGCGCCAGACGGGTGTCGTTCAGCACCAGCAACTGCGTGGCCTCAATCTCGATCTCGCCGGTAGGCATTTTGAGATTGATGGCGTCGGCATCGCGCAGGCGCACCCGGCCCACCGCGGCAACGACGTACTCGGGCCGCACCATTTCGCCTTTGAGGTGGCCGTCAGGTGTCAGCTCTTTATCGAGCACGATCTGGCTGATGCCGGTGCGGTCGCGCAAGTCGAGAAAGATGAGGTTGCCGTGGTCGCGGCGGCGGTTGACCCAGCCCATCAAAACCACGGTTTGTCCTGCGTGGGCAGCGCGCAATTCGCCGCAATGATGCGTCCGTTCGAGAGTCCCTAGAAAGTCGAGTGCCATACTCTCTTGATTGTAATGGAAGGGCTTCGGCAGGGTTTACTGAATAAGTGGCAATTCCAGACTTCGCCTATTCCATTTCGATTTGCGCCGCACTATGATAAGCACAAGGAGAGACGAGATGGCAGCCGCGCCGGTTTTTGTGTCCGTTGAAGAATATCTCCGAAGCTCCTGGTCGCCAGACGCCGAATACATCGATGGCCAGATCGTGGAGAGGGAGAGCACGATGGGTGAAAACGAGCACTCCGCATGGCAGGCGGCGATCTGCGCATGGTTTCGCGCACAGGCCGTGAGCGCTGGAATCCGGGTGCGTCCGGGGCTGCGCGTTCAGGTGGATGCCTACGGCTTTCTGATTCCTGACGTGACTCTGCTTAACCGCAACCTTCCGCCTGAACCCATCGCCACACATCCTCCGGTTGCCGTGATCGAGGTTCTCTCGCCAGCCGACCAGGTCGGACGCGTGATGAAGAAGGGCGAACGCTACGAGAAGATGGGAATCAGCACGATTCTCATCGTCGATCCCGAGGGGCCGGCTTTCAGGTATCGCGGAGGCAAGCTCGAAGCGCTGGCCGAGAGGACGTTTACCCTCGAAGGCAGCGAGGCGCGCTTCGATCTGGACGAGATTGCCAAACTGGTGGATTGAGGCTTGATTCCCCGGTCCCCAAAAGCGAGGGACCGGGGGCACCCTCATCATTAGTTTGGAATCGTCATCTAGACCGTGACCAACCGCCAGATGTCATCTGCTGAAAACAACATGGTTTTTGAAATATCTTCCATCAGAACCCTCCGGGTTTTGATGATCTCAAAGTATCATGATGTGTCTAAACGAGTCTATAAAACTTGATACGCCGGGTGCCCCAGGTCCGGGTTTTCAGACCTGGGAGGCGATGAACCTCAACTATGCAGCGATAGGATATTTCTTGATCTTGGGCATTTCTTTTTGGCTTGCTTGCCATAAATCATACTGTGTTTGCAAAGCCATCCAGATTGCCGGCCGATCCCCGAATGCTGCTGAAAATCGCAATGCCATATCAGCCGTAATGGACGCTTTGCCATTGGCAATACGAGAGAGCGTGGCGCGCGAGACTCCGATGTGTTTGGCGAAATCGGTTAAAATTACGTTCAATCCTTCAAGCCATTCCTGTAATAGTTCGCCTGGGTGGGGCGGAGTGTACATATCGCTGCTTGCCCCGTGCTTGCGATGCGAAGAAAGCCAGCCAGCAAGCAAGGCAATCGAGCGGGCCGGATGGACTGTGTACCAAACTGTGTGCCACGGAACGCGGTATTGTGACCAAACACGCACCAGAGGGATTTTCGGGCAAAGGAAAAGCCCGTTGATTTAACGGGCTTTAGCGTTCAATATCTGGTAGCGCTACCGGGAATCGAACCCGGGTTTTAAGATTGAGAATCTCACGTCCTAACCCCTGGACGATAGCGCCACACACGTGCTGAAAATGGCCGACTCCGGCCACTAGACTAGTCTAACAAGAATTCGAGCCGCTGCCAAACTGTGCATTCTCGATAAGGAACAGCGGACAGTGATCGGCTGGCAGAGCATGGCGAACAGATTGAGGTTTCCTATCTCCTCAGTTACTCCCCCGAGTTGAACCCGGATGAACGGCTGAATGCCGACTTGAAACATGCCATGAGATCGATGGCACCCATAAGAACCAAAGCCAAACTGCGTCCGGCCGCAATCCACATGGCGGTGATCGAGACGAAGCCTGAAAAAATTAAAGTTTTCTTCAAAGACCCAATCGTCGCATATGCCGATTAACAATATTTTCTTGCCGGTCAATAGTGTGCGTCCCTCGGCATCCATGTCACCGTACCCGAGGGGATACGGTATGTATTTCCTGGATCTGGAAACAAATCCGTTCTTTAATTTGGTGCATGGGCTAAATTCTGGAAGGAACATGGTCTGCCGCTATGTTTTGGCGTAGATGAAAGCTGGAGTGCGTCGGCGAGGAAAGCGTTCTGAGCAGTTTTAAAGGCCCCACCAAGCATTTCGATAAGTACATATTGGGTTGGATTAGTCAGGGTACATTGGTTGCCGAAAATGTTATCGATCGAGTTTGGGCTAAACTCGCGCCACTGGTCGAAGCGACAGCAGTCGCTGATTGCCATGAAATAGTCCAACAAGCCTGACAGCATTGCCCTCGAGGTTAACCCTTGCGCCGGTAGAGCACCTGAAACTCGTAGCCCTGATTGGCAGGAAACAGCGTAGCTACATGTCGCAGCCGCTCGGCCAACGCCGGGGCTGCCAGCAGCGGGTAGTCGCGCTCACGCAGGTCGTGGTAGTCGAAGTCCACCGCCAGTGAGAGCATATAAATCGCCAAAGCATCGGAGAAAGCCGACTCGAAGTAACTACCGCGAGCGCGCTCATCAATGGCTTTTTGGCCGCTGCGGCTCTCCAGTGAGCGGCCGTCCTGGGCGCGGCGGCGGGTCTCCCACGCGTCCTGGCTGGTTTCACCTCGGACCTGGGCCTCGGCCTGCTGCCAGGCGAGCTCGGAGAAGCTCTCTGGAACGCCGGCGGCCTCGACAAAGTTATGGGCCACATTGATAAAGAACTCGAAGGCCAGGCCGAAACGGTCCTCGACCAGGCGTGTGGAAAGAAAGACGGCGTCTGTCGAGCCAAAAACGGCGTTGCGATGGCAGATGGCGCGGTCGCTCAGATCGACGTTGTAGCCGGGCGCGACCATCGTGTCGTCGGTGTCGGCAATGGCCAGCGGAACAAAGTAATAAGCGCGGTGTTCGAGCGCGGCCGAAAGCGTGGCCGGAACAGCGCCGACCAGCCGCTCAAGGTCGGCATCCGAGACACGCGTCTCGCCCCACATTGCGTAGTGGATTCCGTTGGATGCCTCGATCACTGTTGTCTGCGTGGCCACCTTCTCCGCGTGCCAGAGTTCGATTTGTACACTGCTCGCCATGAGACTGTATTCTACGGCATGGAGGCACTCAAAGTGACGCAGCCGGCGCAAAAACAGGGCAGAGCAGGCCAAGGAACCGTCTTGGGCTTTCCGCTGAAGGGATTCGGGTTCTTTACGAGCCTGCTGCTGGCCTTTGCGGCGGCTTTCTTTACGTTTTTCGCTTCGACGGCGCTGGCCATCTTCACGCTGCTGGCCTGGAATGGCATCGGCCATCACGCGGTGAGCTATGTGGTTACCTATCGCTATGTGGGTCTACCCGCCGGGCTGCTGGTGCTCACCATAGCGCTGCCGTTGTTTGGCGTGCTGTGGGTGCGGGCCAAGGTGGGGAAGTAGATTGCGCTCAGAACCTGTTTGCGATCTTTGGACCTGATCTGCCGCAGTCATCAAGGTAGTTATTAACAGATGCCTCTTGAGAACGGTAATTCCAAGGAATGAAACCGAGAAAACCGTACACGGGCGAACCCTTTGCCGACAGCGTGATGGGGCGGTTGAAGGCAACGGTGCAAGTCGTCAAGCGCAATGAACTGCATGCGTTTGTGGTGCTGCCAAAACGCTGGATTGTCGAACGCTCCTTCGGATGGCTGGAAAAGTGCCGACGACTGTGGCAGAACTGTGAACGAAAACTGAATACCAGCCTGCAGTTCGTTCACCTCGCCTTACTCGTTCTCCTACTCAGAAGATCGTAAACAGGCTCTTACGGCAAGGACGCCGAAGTCATCCTCTCGCAGCCAGCGACAAAGATATTCCTCAAAACCTCCGAGCCACACTCGGCAAAGTGGGTTTTCGATGCGATCGGCGAGGTCGAACTTGAGCGTTTGAAGGAGTCGCGCAGTGCGGGTCTGATCAGTGGCAGAAAGCAGTACACCCTTGAGATCACTACCCAGCCGCTCGTAATGGCCTCAGAGATTGCCGGACTGGAGCCATTTCACGGCTACATCAAGCAGGAGAACTACGTCGTCCAGGTACGCTTTCCGTATGTCGCTCCGATCGAGAAGCAACCGCGATTCGTTGAGAGAACTGTGTCGGTATCGCCGTGTGCCGTTGCCGTGCAGCAGGCAGCGGTCAACTCTCAACAGGCAGCGACTGGAGGCTCGAACGAACCGCCAAAGAAGCCGGTCCAAAAGCACATGGTATTGCCTCTGGGACCGAACATCTAATGAAGCGTCTTGGCGTGAATGCCGGTTTGCTCTGCCAATTCTGGAAAGCCTACCGTCGCATCGATGAAATCGGGCAGAATCTCGCGCTCCAGCGGTCGCCGCCAATCCCACGGCTTCCAAAACTGCCCGCAGGCGAATTATGAACGTGAGCGAAGATTTGGCGAACGGAAAGTGGACAAAATAAATCAATTAAATGAACGACTTAGGGGCTAAAGCGAAAGAAAAGAGAATCTAAAAAAAGACTTTTTTGCGTTTATGCCTATTCAAACCATTGATAATAAGCATGTTGAATAGGTATTTTGCGCTGCATAAGGGGCGATCAAGAACATTTCTTCAAATTTCTTCGTCATTTGCCGAATCTCCGAAGAGCGAAAATTGAAGGTTGCGGACCGGCTGCGAGGCATGGCCTGGGCGGTTTGCGACGGAGCGAATTGGGTGGCGTTGGTCATGGTGGCCTCTGGCGCGGCGGGAATTTTGGCCGTTTTCTTGATTGTGAAGGAAGTGGCGGTAATAATCAGCAAAACACCGGGCAGTTTTCAGTGAACAGCGGTCAGTTTGCGCGGATTCGTGGCCCAACCGCCCAATACCCCAGTTTCCAAAGGCTGGACCTGGGGCTTCAAGTCAATGCGCGGAGTCCCATTCTCTCGGAATGAACCAACCGGCAGTAGAATGCCGCCATCCCGAAGGCCCAAGGGAATGGACCAAGACCAAATGTGCCGCTTCCCCAACCTAGGATAATGCCCGATCCAAGTCCAAGAACCGTAGCCGATGTGCGCTCCAGAATCTTCAACCTTCGTCTGCTCGTGGGAAAGATAAATCGGAAGCCGACGAGGTTGATGACAGTAACCGCAATGCTCGTGACTAAAGCGATGCTAACACTACATCCAGCGGAAACGTCGCGATTCACGAACGGTCCAAGAGCGCCGAATAAGCCAGCAAACAGAACCTCGATTATGAGATTGCCGACTAGGCGCGAGCGGACGAATTTCTTGTCAAACTCAATAAGGTCCTGCCTAATCAGCGTCGCATATTCAGAAGACTTGTTGCCGGCATAGAGTTTCCGCAGCCTTCTGATGTCAACCTTTCCATGCTTCGACAGCCAGGCGTGCCTATGTTCTTGAGACTTACACGTCGGACAGACATGCAAGCGGATCAAAAATCATTGATAACAAAGAATCGTTCCGCATCTTGCGCAGACATAACCTTCGCCCATATTCGGGAACGCCGCCACCATTAACCGGTCGGATATAGGTGGTGATTCCTCATTCTCCAAAATGTCGGACCATCCCAATCCGCATCTGCGGCAAGAAATCCCTCCGATTCCCCGTATCAGCCACCAATAGGCAGGAAGTGATCGAAAGAAATACTATAATTAGCTGCCAATTGTCACCTAGCATGTACCTTCGAACGACGGCTACGCCGACGATCCCGAAGCATAGTGCAAGACAGACTGCGGCAAGCCTAGCGCGGAAAGTCATTTCAAAATTCTATTACGCGATACAACCACCTGCAAATGCGAGGTTCATACTGGGATGCACTATCGCCTGGAGACTTCGTGGCTAAGGCTCTTCGGAATCGCACGGAAGAGTCCATCCCTCCGCGCTGATACACTGAGTCTGCGAGGAGATGCGCTTCAAATTTATGGTCGAGTTGTTGCCATCTATATTGTCTGCGGACTTTGCGCACCTGGCGGATCAGGTGGCGGCGGCTGAGCGCGGGGGCGGGACGGTGATCCATGTGGACGTGATGGATGGGCATTTTGTGCCTAACATTACGATTGGGCCGCTGGTAGTCAAAAGCCTGCGCAAGACGACCCGGCTGCCGCTGGACTGCCACCTGATGATCGAGAATCCGGACGAGTTCATTCCGGCCTTTGCCGAGGCCGGGGCCGACTGGGTGAGCGTACATTACGAAGCCTGCCGGCATCTGCACCGCTCGCTGCAACTGATTGCGCACCACGGGATGAAGGCGGGGGTGGTGGTGAATCCGGCGACTCCGGTGGAACTGCTGCGGCTGACGCTGCCGATGGTGCACCATGTGCTGGTGATGAGCGTGAATCCTGGCTTTGGCGGGCAGCAGTTTATTGAATTTTCGCTGGAGAAGATCCGGCAGCTCGCGGCGCTGCGCCAGGAACTGGGGCTGGCATTTAGAATCGAAGTGGACGGGGGCGTGGCTCACGATACGGTGGCGCGGATCGTCCAAGCGGGTGCGGAGTTGCTGGTGGCTGGAAACGCGGTATTTGGCGCGGGACGGCCGGAAGAGGATGCCCGCGCACTACTGGCCGCGGCACGCTTGGCAACGGGCGAATAGAAGCATAGATCGAGAGATAGGCTGGTGGCCTGGGTTCAGGCTGCGGCCGCAATGAGGGTTTATGAACCGGTTGACAGTGAAGATGGCCGCGGTGGCGGTGGCGGCGCTGATGTTGGGTGGAGTGGCTGCCCAGGCCAGGGTCAAACAGCACAAGAAGAAGAACGAAGATCTGAGCGTGAATCCGCTGGCCGGCGTCAACTCCAGGCAGCCCGACAAGGAGCTTTTTGACAAGGCGATGATCGCCATGAAGAAGGGCCGCTTTGACGTGGCGCGGCTTGACCTGCAGACGATGCTGAATACTTATCCCGACTCCGAGTACCGCATGAGGGCCAAGCTGGCGGTGGGCGATAGCTGGTTCAAAGAGGGCGGCACGGCGGCGCTGACCCAGGCCGAGGCTGAGTACAAGGACTTTATTACCTTCTTCCCGCAGGCGCCGGAAGCGGCCGAGGCGCAGATGAAGGTGGCCGACATCTATTACGAGCAGATGGAGAAGCCGGACCGCGACTACACCAACGCACAGCGCGCCGAGCAGGAATACCGGGCCATGATCAACATGTTCCCCGACTCGACACTGGTGCCGCGCGCCAAGCAAAAGCTGCGCGACGTGCAGGAGGTTTTGGCGGAACGCGAGACGGAGATCGGCTTCTATTACGAGAGCCGCGACAACTTCCCGGCCTCGATAGCGCGGCTGGAGACGGTGGTGGATACTTATCCGCTGTACTCGAGGAGCGATCAGGCGCTGCTGGCGATAGGCGATTCCTATGCAGGCGAGGCGCACTCGATCCAGATGGTGACAACTCTGAACGGGGCGCTGAAGGAGAGGCTGCGCGCGGTTTATATGGATCGCGCGGCCGAGGCTTATACGAAGGTGATTACGCGCTATCCGATGGCTCCGCACGTGGAAGACGCGCGCGACCGTTTGGTGGCGATGAACCGGCCTGTTCCCGAGCCGACACAGGAGGCCATTGCGGAGAACGACGCCGAAGAGCGCAGTCGCCAGCCCCTGCGATTTACCAGCAAGACCTTTGACGTGATCAAGCACGGGCCTTCCGTGGTGGAGGCGGTGCATGTGGGCGAACCTAGCCTGGATGACCCCAAGCGGACTTACGCGCCGGAGATCAATAAAGAGAACCTGACCATCTTCAACGCCGCGAGAGATGCCGGCAAGCCAGCCGCGCCCAAGGAAGCCGTTACGCCTACCGGCGTTAATGAGCCGCCGCGTACCGATCAGCCTTCGCAGGCGCCGTTGCAGACGGAGCGGCCAGAGGGTGGGACCGGTGTGGGAATGCAGATAGTGGCCGCGCCTCCAGCCGACCCCAACGCAGTGGTCAAAGCTGTAGGACCGGTTAGCTCCGCTCTGCCGGCTGCGGAAAAGCCTGCCGAGGCTCCAGACCAGGTGAACGAAGTGAGCAAGCCAGCCACGGCTCCGGTCAATGCCGCGGACGCCAAGAAGCATAAGGCCGACTTGAGCGACGAATCATCCAGCAAGAAGAAAAAGAAGAAGGGGCTGAACAAGATCAACCCGTTCTAGACTTGCGGTAGATTATTGAAGCCTCCGGCCGCGGCTGGGGGCTTCTTTGTTTCTTGGGGAAATCACTGAAAAAGCTATTTTTGGGCTATGAAATGCAGAATTTCGATTGCGCCGCCAATGGAATGATTTAAAAAACGACAGTCGATCCAGCTTTGAATTGGTAATCTTCTTCAAAGTGAAACCCCTTGCAGCGATTGACGATTTCACCATTTGGGTGAGGTACGGAGCAGTTGAACATCGACGATCGAGAAGAGCCTAACCATGGTAGTTCGCAAGACCGAAGTTTTGCAGGGGCTAAACGGGCTGCGGAAAAAGGGAGAATGTGCGTCAAATATCCCGAACATCGCGTAGGGGCTAAATCCCAGTCTTTATTTTGTGGTATTTGCGGCACAACTGAAGTCGTGCCCTTTCAAAATAGAGTTCTCGATTGAGTTTTTCCGGAGCCTGTAAAGTCAGGTTCTGATTACAAAGCAACAAGTTCCAGAGGCTCCAAACCTTGATGCAGGCTACGGATTACGGTGTGCAACTGCCGTTTTTAGGATGATTTTGTAGTGGACAGAAAGCGTCTGGAATCAACCCACCTGCTTAGCTGATCCGAATCGGAGAGAGCAGGAACTTTCCATTATTCAGCCTCCTTTGTTTACCTGGAATCTATGCGGCTCTGAATCTGGGTCGCACCTATTTTCATTGCGACGGTATTGTTTTGACTCCTGTATGAGGAGATATAAGCATTGGCGGCCTTCATCGGCATCCGCCGGTTCACTCACAGCCCTATCCCGGCAAGATAGAATCAAAGCATGATCAAAGGGATTTCATTCCTCCGTCTCACGGGAAACCGAGCCACCTATGACCGGCTGGGAAGCTTCTTTTCCGCGCTGGGATTTGCCTCCGGCAAAGGCTGGGAGGAGGCCGACAGTCACGGCGCATCTTTCCTGGCACCGCTGGGCAATATCGAGTTTGTCGATGGCAAATTTCCTTCGACCGCCGACGTGCTGGTCGAGGTGACGGCGCTGGACGCCGTCTATCAGGCCGCTGAGAACTGGCTGAGTGCCGAGGGAGGCGAGGGTGCTGTCGCACGCCTCTCTCCCATTGTGGAGACGCATTGGAAGTCGCGCATCTTTACCGTCGAGCCCGTCACAGACTTTGCCTTTTCTTTTTGGGCCTGGACCGATCCGCTCAAAGGCAAGCCAATAGCCGTCGAAGGCGATCTCTTGGCCAATGGGATGAAATTCGCCATTATTGTTGCGCGCTGGAATGCCGTGATTACCGAGCGGTTGTTGGAGGGCGCTCTGGACGCCCTGCTGCGCAGCGGAACCAAACGAGCCGATATTGATGTCATTCGCGTTCCTGGCGCATGGGAAACTCCAGCGGCCGCGCGCACCGTTGCCAACCTAGGCAAAGTCGATGCCATCGTTACGCTCGGCTGCCTGCTGCGCGGCGAGACGGCGCATTACGAGGCTATCTATAACGAAGTGGCGCGCGGCATCGGCGAGTCGCAGCAGGCGACCGGCATTCCCCACAGTTTTGGCGTACTCACCTGCGAGAGCCTGGAGCAAGCTCTGAATCGCGCCGGCATCAAGGCTGGCAACAAGGGCTTCGAGGCGGCGGTCGCGGCTATCGAAATGGCAAGCCTGCGCCGCAAACTGCTGGAAGGCGGCCAAGCTTGACCGGCGGACAGCACCACTCTTCAGGCCGCCGCAAATCGCGCGAGTTGGCGATGCAGATGCTCTTCCAGGCCGACATCGGCAAGCAGACGCCCGAGCAGGTGCGCGCCACCTTCTGGAAGGCAGCCGACGAGGTGGAGCCGGAAGTCCGCGGCTTTGCCGAGGATCTCTTCCGCGTCGCTCTGGCTCATCAGGAGCGGATTGACGAGCTATTAGTTGCCAACTCCAAACACTGGCGTCTGGAGCGCATGCCTGCCGTGGACCGCAACCTGCTGCGCGTGGCCGTCGGCGAAATGCTGGGCTTCAAAGGCACGCCCTTTCCCATCGTCATCAACGAAGCTCTGGAGATTGCCCGCCGCTACTCCGCCCCCGAGTCCATCAATTTTCTCAACGGCATGTTGGACGCCATCGCCCGCGGTTTGATCGGCAAGTGATTTGCGGCCCGTAGCTGGAGCAGTGCTGGCAGTCTCAACGACATCTTTAATCCTAAAACAGCCGTTGAATACCGTCATCCGAGGCTTGCATTGAGGTTTGGGGCCACTGAAACTTGTTGCATTGCAATCAGGGCCCGGCCTCAGTCGGGCCGCAAAGGGCTGAAAGGAAAGCTGGGCTTTAGAGGCTGCGGAAAAAGGGCTTGGAGGCCCAAAGCCCCCCAAAAACATCCCTCAGGGGCAAAAGCCCTATTGATTCTATGGACTTTATTAGTACGACTGAAGTCGTGCCCTTTCAAAACAGAGCCATCTATTGAGTTTTTCCGCAGCCTGTTTAGCTTCTGCAAGACTTCGATCTAGCAAACTCCAGGGTTCGGCTTCATCTCGATCGTCGATTTTCGTCTGCTCCGCACCTCACCCAAGCGGTATTACCTGCTTGGAAACTTTGGTGACATGGGACTTGCAGCCAAACTCCGATACAGTGTAGATGGAATTATTTGGCTTCAGGATGCCATTCTATGACCCAATTGAAATCCGTGTTATCGCCATCATCCGGTCGTTCTCGATCCGCCGCCAAGCAGCAGGAAGTTCGATGCGCCGTCCGCTTTCCGATTGCGTTGCCCGTCATGCTCTCGTCCGACAAAGGCGAGATCGCCGCACTTACGCGGAATGTCTCCGCCAGCGGAGTGATATTCGACCTGGAAACACCGGTGCCGGCAGGTCTCGAAATCCGTTTTTCCATGCGCATGCCCAGTTCGGTTCTAGGTACCCCCCACGATGTTCTGGTTCATTGCCAGGGTCGTGTGGTACGCTGCTCAAAGAACCAAGGTAACTATCAGGCTGCCGCCACAATCGACGATTATCAATTTGCCGAGCAGTAGCAGTCAGTAAAGGCTTGGCGCAAAAATGTTGGCTGAAAAACTTCCTATGGATCATTTGGACGACTCCACAGACGGCGAAGCGCTCGATCAACCGGTCAAGCCGGGAACTATCCGCGTCATTCTGGCGGACTCCCAGGCGATCTACCGCGTCGGCATTCGCAAGGTATTTGCGCTCGAGGACGATCTGCGCGTGGTGGCTCAGGCCGATTCGCTCGAGAATCTTCAATTGGCCATCGAGCGCTATCCCACAGATATTGTGCTGCTTGAGGGGAGCCTGCTGACTGGCACCACCAACGTGATCCCCGAACTGCTACGCGTTGCGCCCGAGGTCAAGCTGATTGTGCAGGCAGTTGCGGCCGACGAGAATCAGACCGTCGAGCTCTATCGCCGCGGCGTGAGGGGAATCGTCAGCCGCTCCATCTCGCCTGACCTGCTTGTCCGCTGCGTGCGCCGCATCGCAGCTGGCGAAACCTGGATCGACAATCAATCGGTCAGTTGGGTCATCGAGGCCTATCGCGCCCAGGCCGCCGCGCTGGTCAATCCGCGCTCGCAGCCCAAGCTCTCGCCCAAGGAGATGGCCATCATCACCTGCATCACCCAGGGCAAGCGCAACAAGGAAATCGCCTTCCAGTTGGGAACCACCGAGCAGGTTATCAAGAATTATCTGCGCAAGATCTACGACAAACTCGGTGTCAGCGACCGTCTCGAACTGGCTCTCTATTGCCTGCACAACAAAATCATTCGCAGCGATGCCGATGAAGAATTGGTAGCTCAGAAGGTGTTAGGCCGGTAGCTGGTTCTTCTCTTCCAATCTCTTCAAATTTGGGTTTCCCATCCATTCGAGCTTTTACGCATGGGTGGGAAACCGAAAATTTCCCACGAGCAAGTAGCGAGCGTTTGGCCCCACCGCAAGTGACCTTGCTGTATGGATATCAGTTGCCTGATACCTCCCGCGTCGATCCATTCTCCACTCGTTAGCGCATACGGCTCCTATCTTCGATTCTAGCGGGCGTCAAGAAAGCCGCCGTCGCGCTTCTTGCGGAGCAGGTCGATGATATGAATCGGTGCGGAAGCAGAGATAACGCGCAAGTCCTCGATTTGTCGACTGTTGGCGGTTATCCCAAAAAGCCATACGCGAAGTGGACCTATCGTTCGTATCGGATTGAGATACGGACCTTCCGCCTTCAATCCATTCTCAAGGCAAACTCCAGAGAACTTTGACATCACTCAGTTGCGTGTTTATATTCAATTGCGTTGGTGGGCAGAAGAAGAATTTGTTTGTTTCAAGTCAGCAGGCAAATATGAGAGATGTCTTCATCAAATTCACTGCCGCATTGATTTTAGTTGGTTGGTGTTTCATTACTCATGCCCAAGGCGGAAATATCTCCGTTGGCGCGATCACCAAATACTCCGGAATTGCAACGAATCAGGGAGATATCAAAGACCTCAAAAATGTCAATGAATTCCTGAATGTTCTAGAGTCGCAATTGGCGAAGGAGTTTGTAAACCATGGCGACATAGACTACCTCGACAGGATGAATACCGAGGAAGTATTTCAGGAATTACACCTCTCATCGAATAGCGCATTCAACGCTTCCAGCGGTGCGCTGAAGGGGCTTTTGGGTCGGCTTGATTTTCTGGTTGTGATAGATTCCGCGGAGCCGACAACGGCACGGATTCGCCTTATCGATGTCGAGCTGGGAGCTGTAAAGGCGCTTGAAACCTGCAAACGCAAGACATCTCTTTTTGGTTTTACCCAAGATGGTCCCGCAGATTGCGTCGCTCCATTCGTAACTCGCGCTATAGAAGCTGCACGCGCGAAACGGGCGGCAAAGGTCGCGAGATTGCAGCACCAGGCGGCACAAGATCAAGCAGCGCAGGAAAAAATGGCCGCTGAACAAACTGCACGAGAGAAGGACCGTCAGCGAGCGAAGATTGCAGCGCATGCGCAGGCAGAAGCCGAGGCAAAGGCACGTGCCGAGGAAAACGAAAATGCGCAAAAGGAGGCAGAGGCTCAATCAGAAGCCGCAGCCGAATTGGATGCACAGATAGAAGCTCTTAGACCCGGCTTGGACGACGCGGTTGCGCGCCTTTCCTCCACCAATGAGTTTTGGGCATCCATGAGCAGACAACTCGCTTCTTCCGGACTTCAACTACGCTCGGATGTACAGAGCGCTCTCAACATTGCAAATGCCGATTCACGGCGCTGCCAAAGTCTGGTTTCTCAGCGCAACGCCGATCCGCTGCAGTTATGCATTTCGAGGCTTCGCAGGGATTTGGAAAAGTTGGATGCGCTCAAATAGCGGCGAGTGTCCCATTTTTCGCTCTGTTGAACTGGGCAACCCGGTCTACTTTCTTTGTTGCCTTTGGGCAAGTCTAAAAATTCAATCCCCCGCAACGGCCGCTTCAACCGGCAGCATCGCCCGTACCTTGACGCGAACCTCTACCCGCGCTCTTAGCCGGTTGATGATTGAAACCAGCCGGTCCAGCGTGAACCGGGCTAGATCGGCATTGCGAATCCTTGAAAAGTCCGCAGCAGCGATCCCCGTCCGCGCGTGAGCGGCGCGTACAGTCAGACCCTCAGAGTCCAGCATTTTGATAATCTGCGATGCCAGCAGCGCCTTCAACTGCTCCACATCCGGGCTGGCATGGCCCAAGTCGCGAAAGGCATTCCCGCTCCCGCGCACTACCTCAATCTCTTCGCTCTTCATCCTAGCAACTCCTTCAATCTCTTCAACCTGCTCTCAGTCAATTCGATCTCATGGGGCGAGGTCTTGATTCCTTGCGTCGATTTCTTTTGGAAGGCATGAAAAACCCAAAGCTCCGCTCCAAGCTGAACCGCGTAGACGCCCCGGAATGCATCTCCGCGCCAAGGCAGTGCAATCTCAAAGACGCCGGACCCAAGCCCTCTGAGTGGCTTGGCGACATCCGCCATGCCGCCATCCGCCGCGATCGTCAAAGCCGTCAGGCAGACCGATTGCGCCTCAGCAGGAAACTTTTCAAACTCCTTGCGCGCAGCCTTGATCCAGGAGATAGGCCGCGTCTGCCTTGTCGTCGAGTCCTCACTGGCCAAGGAGGCGCTTGCCCCAAACGCCCAGTGCCCCCAACTCTCGATTCAGATAGCTCGGGCACTATTCAGAACGCGTCGTGAGTTATTGGCTGACTGCTTTGACGTGGTCGCCGACCAGGAAGCCGGAGCCGGAGACTGGCGAGCAGACGGCGGAGGCGTCGTCCACATCGGTGGCTTTGATGATGCCGATGGAGCTGGTGAGGCGGCGGATCACGTCGCCTGTGGTGGGGTCTTTGATCTCCTTGGTTACGCGGACCACCTCTAGCTGATCGCCCACATTGACGCCTGCTTTCTTGCCGACGTTGAGGACGATCTGACCTCCATCGACCGCGGCGACAAGGCCGTCGATGGTGATGGTGCGGACGGCAATCTTGGGCGCGTTCGAGACGACGTCGGCGGTCAGCTTATCGACGGCCTGCTTGGTGGCCTCGCCGATGATCGTGGCCTGGAAGTCGCTGGAGCCAAAGTTCACGTTGCCGTTGCCGTTGCTCCAACCGTGGCCTCCTCCGCCCAGCAGCGAGGTGGAGGAGCGGGACGAGGTGCCGGTGCCCTCGGCCACGCCGAGAATCTCGCCGGTGTCCACGTTGACAATGCGCGCGGTGATGCTGACGTTGGCTTTGGAATTGGAGTGGCCGATGCCGCCCACGCCGTAGCCGCCCCAGCTTCCGCCGCCTCCGCCAACGCCCACTTTCTTGGTCTCGTTGCCGAACTGCGTGATGCTGCCGACAATGATGGCGTCGACGCCCAGCAGTTTGCCGAGCCTGGCGGCGCTGGTCGAGTCGGCGCGCTGCGAGTTGGAGAAGTTCTGCTCGGCCATGATCTTCTCAAGCGCCTGGCGCTCGATGATGGAGAAGGTACCGTCCTTGACCAGGCCGGTGATGAGCAGGTCGGTGATGCCTTTACCAACATCGACGTTGCCGCCAAACATGCCGTTGGTATAGCTCTGAACGGTTCCGTAGTCGAAGTCGAGCACGGCGATGCGTGGTCTGCGCTTGGATGCGGATTGTGCGGAGGCGGGCTGCTCCAGGATTCCAGCGGCGATTCCAGCGGTAAAGGCCAGGAGAAGAGAAAGAACGGGAAGCGCTTTCTTTAGAGTCATGAGTTTTCCTCGGGGAGTTGTGATGGGGACCACAAATAGATTTCACCCGCGAATTCAGTGCTGTCAAGTTAAATCTGCGTCGGTGGGGCGGAGCTCAATGCTCCCCCGGCGGCATCTTGCAGCAATCTCCCGCGGCAGCCGGCTCATTGGCTCCGGCGTCGAGTGCGACCTTCCAGCTTCCATCGGCCTGCTTGCGCCAGACGGTGATGTAGCGTCCGGTGGTGGTTACCGGATTGCCATTGACGTCCTTGCTGTGGCCTTCAAAGTGGCCCCAGGTATATCCCATATCGCCTGATGGCCCCATCGCGGCGTCGGTCACGGTCCACGACAACTGATAGACCTTGGGGTCCCAGTTGGCGGATTTGGCGATGGCCACGCGGCCGACCAGCGGCATAGCTCCATTGCCCAGGGCCACGCCGTCTTCCGCAAACCAATCGGCAAAGCCTGCGCCGCCGCGCGCCAGCACGTCCTTGGCAAAGCGCGCCTCGAGGTCGAAGAGTACTACTTTGCCCGGCTTCATGGTCGGGTCGGTGAGCAGATTCGGCGCGGGTTGCGCATTCGCATTCGCATCCGGAAAGGCCAACTGCGCCTGAGCCGCCTGCGGAGCTTGTGCCAGCCCAGCAATTGCCAACGCACAAAAAAGAAGTTTCCAGTTGATTTTCACTTTCAAAGCCCTCCCGCAATGAAAAAGGATATGAGCCCATCGTATAACGGTGGGCAACGGTGGGCAAAGACGGATTGTGAGTTGCGGCTATCGAATTGAGAGTGCTCGATTCAGACTAACCAATCCAGAGTGCGCAATATTGAGCAGACCGCATCCGGACAAGAGCATCAACTTGTTCTCAGTCGGGAAAAGAAGCGATTGAGCGAAAGAGCCCTCCTCATGAACAAGATGGTTCGATGAGGCGTTTTTTAACAAGAACAGCAAGTTAGCCACCGTTGCGCGGTGATGGCGAGTTAGCAAGTTGGCGGCAAGTTCATTGCAGGTGTGACTTGCAGCGGCGAGTCGGACTGCTCCTCATGAACAAAGTTCTAATTGAGGTTCGTGCCATCCCACTTATTCCGCAAAAGAAAACGCAGATCCTTCGGCGACGCTCAGTAGCGGAATGGATAAGGCACCCAGCAATTGCGGCTGATTCATTTTCGAAGGCAACTCGCTATGCAAGTCGAGCGGATCCCAAAGAAAAGGCGGTTGAGATGGAAGATCTTCGGTGCAAATTTGTGGCGGCGGAAATGGAAGACTCCCGCTGCAGTTCCCGGTACGATGGCGCGGTGGTTGGGATGGAAGATCCGCGCTGCAAAAGCCTACTGAGTGGTACGGCCATGGAGGCTGGCGACCCTCGCTGCTGGACCGATGCGAGGCCGATGGAAGATCCACGCTGCAATTACATGCGCTGCCGGTGAGTGTAGTTTCATCGCGGCCTCCGGCATTCGCGCGCCTGAGGCAATCCGCTGGAGCTAGAAATATCGCAACCAATGTTAAAGGAGACTGCAAATGCTTATTTTGCTGATTGTTCTTTTGGTGCTCGTATTTGCCGGAGGCGGAGGCTATTACGGCTATGGCCGCTGGGGCAGCCGCGGAGGAGCAGGCATCAGCCTAGGCTCAGTGCTGCTGATTCTGCTGGTGTGCTATTTGCTTGGGATTATCTGACCGGGCAAGACGCGCGAAACGGGCAATAAAACCGGTGTAAGGAGAGTAGAGAATGCAAATTGCAATGAGTGATGCACTGGGGCTGGCCTGTTGGCGCGAACCGCGATTTATTGAAGATTTCAGCAGCCGCGATTTTACCTGGCTGCTGGTTGGGGCGCTGCTGGCCGTGGCCGCAATGTGGATTATTTCGCGGCGCAGGCGGCGCTGGTTTTAGATGTCAGCGCATCAAGCAGGGCAAAGATCCAAGATTCGGAAATTTGCCCACTTCTCTTAGATGAATTTGGAATCCGGCCAGTTACTCAGATTGATGCCCGTAGCGGATTGATAAACGTCTGCCCTATAAAATCCCGTTCATTATCGGTAACAACCACGCAACCATTTGCCTCCGCAATGGCGGCCAGAATCATATCCAGCGGACTGCGCGGCTTTCCGGCTCTTGCGCCTTCAGCCATCAGCCGCGCCCAGATGAGGCTGGCCTTTTCATCGAAGGGCAATACACGTCCCGCAAACAAGGCCTGCGGCCCCTCAGGCCCAGTAAACCACTTCTCCAACTGAGTGCGTTTTCTTTTGGCAGGAGCTTCCAGCACTCCGCACCAGATTTCCGCCACAGTTAGAGAGGCGATTGCGGTAATTCTCTAAAGCACGCATTTGCGAAGTGCTGCCCATTGTCACCGCCCATCTGTATCCAGAAATATACCCGGAAATTCTGTGGTATTCAAATTGGGAGGCAAATAATTTGGCGATGATGGTGGCAATATCCGCTGCTCCCCTCTTCCAAATCCAGTCTCGCGATGGAAATTGCTCACCATTTTCTGACCGAATTTGCGCAAGAGATTGCATAGTCTATTTCTTAAATCTTCGCAAGTGGTTGATTTTGCGATATTGGGCTTCGGCCATCCAATTGCAAACAAGGCCTCCAAGATCTACACGCTGGGGGACTGCTTTCGATCTGCTCCTCTTCAAGACTCACTCATACGCCGCTGCGCCTGATCCTGGACCTCGGTTTATTTACTGTCCAAACGCTCCCCAGCGCTGGACAACCGCTTCCGCGCCAATAACACGAGAACGAGTCAAACGCACACCGGTCAGAAAATCCCTCTTAAAAGGCGGCATCAGCCGCCAGACGATTGGGAAAGACCCACTAGTGGTCACCGAATTCGATTCCCCAAATTGTTTTTCAAGGAAGGAAACAATGAAAAAGCACTTCAAGATGCTTCTCTCGCTCGCGGGACTTCTCACATTTTCTTCGCTGGCTCATGCCTTGCCAACCACTTACACCATCGATTTTGAACAGTATTCCGAGTTCACCCAGATTACCAATCAGTACTCGGCCGACTATGTAACTTTTCAAAACGCACTGCAATTGGTTGCGCCCGGCTATGACTACTTTGACTATCCTCCGACGTCGGGCAGCGGGGTGATTACCAACGATCCCAACGACCCGATCGAGCTTGATTTTTCAGGAACGGTGGAAGGCGTGACTGGATACTATGCCGATCCTTATGGCGTGATTGTGACCGCCTACAATAGCACGGGCGGAATTCTGGATATTTTCGATGGCGCCGGGGTGGTTGGATCGGATCTGGAGTTTCAGGTCACCAGTGATAGCGCGATCGCTTACATCACCATCGGCGACGTAAACGGCAGCCCGGATTCCGAGACGGTGGACGATATCAGTTACACGGTAACTCCGGAGCCTGATTCCTTCCTGCTGCTGGGCACCGGCTTGCTGGGCTTGGCCGGTATTATGCGCCGCAAGCTAGCCCGGTGACTTGTTGACCGGGTTCGCGAGGCCAGCCGCAAGGCTCGGATCGCGAACCGCCTCTTGCATTGCCTTTCGTATCGCCCATCGTATTAGGAGAGATTATGATCTGTAGCCGTACATCCGCTTCCCTGGCTCTGGCCGTGGCTGCATTGGCCTTGTTTGTCAATCCCGCCGCTCAAGCCCAAAGCAAGAAGATCCTTGTCACGCAGCCCGTCAATAACAATGTGACGGTGACCCTGGCGGGCAACACGCGCCCCGAGGTCAACCCGGTTCTGAAGACCGCCGCGGTGGCCACCAATCAGAAACTGGATCACATGCTGCTGCTTTTGAAGCGGCCGGCGGCTCTGGATGCGCAGCTTACGGCATTTATCGACGAGCTGCACAATCCGGTTTCACCCAACTACCACAAGTGGATCAGCGCCGAGCAGTTTGGAGAGCAGTTCGGGCCGGCGCAGAGCGACATTGCCGCAGTGACATCCTGGCTTGAATCGGAGGGCTTTACGGTCAACGTGGTTTATGCCAATGGCATGTTCATCGATTTCTCCGGCACAATCGGCGAGGTCGAGACGGCCTTTCACACGCAGATCAACAACTACGACATCAATGGCGTGGGCCACATTGCCAACGCGACTGATCCGCAGGTTCCGGCCGCTCTGGGACAGGTGATCGGCGGCGTGATCTCACTGAACGACTTTAAGCCGAGAGCGCTTCATGAGCCTATCCAGAAGGCCCACGTCGAGGTTGGGTCGCATAGCCTGACGAGCGAATATACGAACGCCAGCGGCCTGGAAATTGCGCCCTGGGATCTGGCGAAGATCTACAACATTGCTCCGCTCTTCACAGCCGGAATCTCAGGCCAGGGAATGAAGATCGTGGTGGTTGAAGACACCAACCTTTTTAATTGCAATGCGACCAATGCCGCTGGTGCGGCCGGAACGGCTTGCAGCACGACGAGCGACTGGGCGGTCTTCCGCAACACCTTTGGCTTGGGCAGGTACACGGCCGGAAACCTCTTGCAAGAGAACCCGGCTCCTCAGGTTGGAACGAACAACTGCACGACGCCCGGCACGACCACTGGATATCCGACGGGTGTCAACTCGGATGCCGTTGAAGCGGCGATCGACGTGGAGTGGGCTACGGCGGCCGCGCCCAGCGCGACGATTGTGAACGCCGCCTGCGCCAACCCGCGCAGCGGCTTTGGAGGATTGACAGCGCTGCAGAATATTCTCTCTCACCCCAGCGCGGACAACGTGGATGTGGTGAGCATGAGCTACGGCGAGTCGGAGGAAGCCAGCGGCGCATCTTTCAACGCAGCGTTTAATACCACCTTCCAACAGGCTGTTGCCGCAGGGATCGCCATTTTTGTTTCTTCTGGCGACGAAGATGCGGCCAGCTCCGACGGCGGCGGGTCCACATGTACCGGGTTCAGCGGCGCCTATTATTGCGCCAAGGACGGCATCACGATCAGCGGCTGGATGTCTTCGCAGTACGATGTTTCGGTTGGCGGGCTTGATTTTGCCGATACTTATTTGAAAGACAACAGCACCTACTGGAATGCCGCCAATAACATCTGGTACGGCTCCGCCAAGTCTTACATCCCGGAGCAGCCGTGGAATGACTCGTGCGCCAGTACGCTGCTTGCCGACTTCGAGACGGGATCGACGGTGACATATGGCACAAGCGGCTTCTGCAATACCACAGCAGGCGAGAATTTTCTTCTTGCGGTGGGCGGAAGCGGCGGTCCCAGCGCCTGCGCCACGGGAACTCGCGCGGTTTCTGGCGTGGCGGGGGGCACGTGCGCCGGATGGCCCAAGCCGTCCTACCAGACTGCGTATCTGGGCTCGATGGCTGGGCTGGTCAACGATGGCGTTCGCGACACACCGGACGTTTCTCTGATGGCCGCCAACGGGTTGTGGGGCCACTATTATGCCGTCTGCTACTCGAACACGAAAGATACCGCGGACGGCGGAACGCCCTGCGTCGGACAGCCGGTCAACTGGCCAGGCTTTGGCGGAACTTCGGTGTCTTCGCCGATCTTTGCCGCGATACAGTCGCTGGTGATTCAGCACAAGGGCAGCCTGCAGGGCAACCCGAACCCGCGCTACTACGCTCTGGCCGCCGCGGAGTATGGCCCTAGCGGCAGCTCGGCCTGCAACTCGACCCTTGGCAATAGCTCCTCCAGCGCTTGCATCTTCCACGATGTTACGCTGGGCGATAACGACGCCAACTGCCAGGCTCACAGCGGCGCAACGGGCAAGGTCAACTGCTATTTGCCTTCCGGGTCGATTGGCGTGCTGTCAACCAGCACCAGCGCCTATCAGCCGGCTTACCCGACGACGACCGGCTGGGATTTTGCCTCCGGCATTGGGAGCGTCAACGCCTATAACCTGGTTTACGCTTACTAAAGAGAAACTAGCGTGGGCCGGGAGGTCCACGCTACATTTTTATGCGTGGCGGTATCCCAGATCCCGGAGTGCGAGGGATCTGGGGCACCCGCACCCGGCATCCGGTGGTGAAAATTGGATAAAAGCGAAAGTATAGCGAATGCTTTAATGACGAATAAGATAAGTTAAATGAACGACATAAGTTACTTTGGCGAAGGAAAAGGGAATCTAAAAATGAGGAAATCGACGTTTTATGTCGGTTATCTAATTGATAATAAATACGTTAACTTTTTACGGTTGCACGAAAAGCGAAGAGAGTAAGAATAATAACCGAAGAAATTACGACTTGATTTCTGCTATCTGATTGATAAAAAGCATGTTAATTATTACGGTTGGCTGTTAGGCGAATAAACAGAGAATTTAATACCCTTTTCTCCGGCATTTCTGGGGTTGCGGACTGGATGCGGAGCTTGGCCTGGGCGGCGGCGGATTGGAGGGCGTTTGTCATGGTGGCCTCGGGTGCGGCGGGATTTTTGGCCGCTTTTTATGATTGTGCCTGAAGTGGTGGAAATAATCCGCAAGAAATTTGGATGGAATTATCTTAAAAAAGGCAGACGATCCAGCCTTGAATTGGCCATCTTCTTCAAAGTGAAACCCCTTGCCGTGATTAACGATTTCACCATTTGGGTGAGTTGCGGAGCAGTCGAAAATCGAGAAGAAGCCGAACCATGGTAGTTTGCCGGGCCGAAGTTTTGCAGGGGCTAGAGAGGCTGCGGAAAAAGGGCTATTCGGGGGTTGCAATCACGATTGAGCGTAGCAGGGGCTAAAGCCCGACGTTGATATGATTGGCTTTATCGGCCCGACTGAAGTCGTGCCCTGGTTACAAAGCCATTGGGAATTGCCTCCAGAAGAGTTTTTTCGCAGCCTGTAAAGTCGTGCCCTTTCAGAACAGGGGCTCCTGAAGAGTTCTTCCGCAGATTGTTAAGCCCAGCTTTCGTTTCAGCCTTTTGCGGCCCCCTTCGACTCCGCTCAGGGCGGCTAGAAGTCGGGCCCTGATTCCACAGCAACATGTTTCTGAGGCTCCAAACCTCGATACAGGCCACGGATGACGATATTCAACCTCCGTTTTCGGGATTATCTTATTGATTCGGTCCGAAAATAGAGTGGAAGTATCCCACTCATTCCGCAAAGAACGCGGAATGGGTGGGGCACCCAGCATTCGTGGCCGGAGATGGAAGGCCCGGTTTGGGTCATGCGCCGACTCAATTGGCTGTGACGGTGATGGTGCCTGGGAGCATGGGCGCGGCGGCGTAGGTGGCGTTGCCGGCCTGATTGGCGTTGAGCACGCATGTGCCGGGAGCCACAAACGTTACGACGGTGCCGCTGACGGTGCAGATGGAGTTTGTGGTGGAAGACAAACTCACTGGAAGCCCGGAGGTGGCGCTGAGCGCACCGTCCATATAAAGCACATTGCCGACGGCATATGAAGTAACTGTTTGAAAGGGGTTGATGGTTTGCGGTGCAAGAAAGACCAGGAAGCTCTGCTGCACCAAAGGCGCCGCCACCCAATTCGCATTGCCGGCTTGCGTGGCTTGCAGGGTGCAAGTGCCGGCGATAAGCAGTGAAGCCGCTGTGCCGCTGACGGAGCAGACGGTGGGGGTGGTTGACGCGAAGCTGACGACAAGGCTGGAGGTGGCCGTGGCGCTGAGCGCGAGGGATTGGGTTGCGGTGGGCTGGGGCGAAGTGGGAATGGCCGGGAAGGAGATGGTCTGCGAGCCCTTGGCGACGGCAAAGGCCACGGCAACCATGGGCGCGGCGGCATAAATGGCGGTGCCTGCCTGGGTGGCGTGAATGACACAGGGGCCGGCAGCCAACAGCGTCGCGGTGGTTGCCGAGACGGTGCAGATGGTTGGCGATGCGGTGGCGAAGCTGACAGCCCCGCCGGAGCTGGCAGTGGCGGAGAGCGGGACGGTGGTGTTGACATTGTGCGTGCCGGTGATGGCCGGGAAGGTAATGGTTTGCGGAATTGCATGAACGATGATGCTCTGCGAGACCAGTTGCGCGATGGCGTAGACGGTCTTGTTGCCTGCCTGGGTGGCGTGAATGACGCAGTCGCCGGTGGTTTTCAGCGTGGCCGTTGTGCCGCTGACGGTGCAGACGGCGGGCGTGGCCGAGGCGAAGGCGACGGTGAGTCCCGAGCTTGCCGTGGCTGAGAGAGGCGTGGATCCCAGCACGTATTGCGTAGCGGTGATGGCCGGGAAGGTGATGGTTTGCAGAGCGAGGTGAATCCCGAAAAACTGCGTGACCAGCGGGGAGACGGAATAGACATTGCTGCCGGCCTGCGAGGCGTGAACGAAGCAACTGCCCTGCTTGAGCGGCGTGGCGATTGAGCCGGAGACCGTGCAGAAGTCGGGTGTGATGGAGGCATAGGTGATGGGCAGGCCGCTGGAGGCCGTGGCTGTGAGTTGCACCGGAGTCAACGCGTACTGCTCACCGGCCGGCACTGGAAAGGAGATGGTTTGCGGGACGAGATGGACGACGATACTCTGCTGCACGGTGGGCGCGTAGGTGTAGAGAGTGCTGCCGGCCTGGTTGGCCTTTACAATGCAGGTGCCCTGCTGGAGCAGGGTGGCTGTTGTGGCGCTGATGGTGCAGACGGAGGTGGTGGCGGAAGTGAAGACGACGGCAAGTCCGCTGCTGGCCGTTGCAGCGAGGTTCAAGCTGGTCAGCGCGTTATGGGTTCCCGTGACGGTTGGGAAGGTGATGGTCTGGGTGGCTTTGGAGACGGCGAAGGCCACGGCGACCATGGGCGCGGCGGAGTATTCGGCGTTGCCGGCCTGGGTGGCATGAATAACGCAGGCGCCGGGGATGAGCAGGGTAGCGGTGGTGCCTGAGACAGTGCAGATGGTGGGTGAGGCCGAGGCGAAGGCGACTGTCAAACCGGAACTGGCCGTGGCGCTGAGGTTGAAGCTGGTCTTGGCATCCTGAGAGCCGGTGATGGCGGGGAAGGTGATGGTCTGGGAGAACGACGAAACGCCGGTTCCGTTTACAGCGACAACCTGCGAGGAGGTGAAGGAGTTATCGGCGAGCATGACCTGAGCGATTTGCGAGGTCGCCTGCAAAGGCGCGAAATCGATGGTCAGAGTGCAGGAATCGCCGGAAGGCAGTTGCGCGCTGGTGCTGCAATCGCTGGAAATGCCGGGGTACTCGGGGAAGTCGCCGGGATATTGGAACGACGAAAAGATCAGCGGCTGATTGCCGATGTTGGCAACGATCACTGTTTGCGGGCTGCTGGCGAAGTTGACCACGGTATTGGGGAAGTTGAGGGTGGGCGCATTTGCAAAGCCCAGCCTATAGATGTTGCCGCCGGTGAAGGTCTGACCAATGTCGTCGGCTACGTAAACATTTCCACTGATGTCGACAGCTACGCCGGCAGGACCGGTGAAGCCGCTGCCCAGGGTATTGACCGTGACGTAATTGCTTGCGGCCGTAATTTCATAAACCGCCGAGTTGCCGTTATCGGCGACATAGATATTTCCGCTGGGATCGAGGGCCAGGCTCCAAGGCTGATTGAAATTGCTTCCCAGGGGGATGATGGCGGGCGAGGCGGGGATGCTGCCATTGACGGCGACAACCTCTTTCACCGCGTGGTTGAAGGTGTCGGCGACAAAGACGTCACCGCTGCCATCCAATGCTACGCCGTAGGGGGCATTGAATCCGCTTCCGATTGGAAGGATGGTGGGGGAAGCGGGAATGACGCCATTGACGGCCAGAATCTCGCTGAGGCCGCCGGAGCTGACCACAAAGATGTTCCCGCCGCCATCGACGGCCAGGTCATAAGGAGCGGTGATGCTGGCTAGGGTATTGATGGAGGGCGAGGTGGCGGGAATGCTTCCATTGACGGCGAGGATCTCTTTGATTAAACCGTGGCTGGTATCCGCGACGAAGACGTTTCCGCTGCCATCGACGGCCACGCCGGCGGGAGCGAAGTAGCCGTTGCCGAGATCGTTGACGGTTGCATAACCGCCCTTGGCCAGGATTTCTTCGATTTGGCCGTCGCCGGTGTCGGCGAGATAGATATTTCCGCTGCTGTCAACCGCAAGCCCGGCGGGCGCGTTGTAGACGCCGCTGAGAGCGACTTGTGAAAGATTGGGCGCTGGAAAGGTAATCAGCGGCGCGAGGCCCGTGCCTTGCAGAGGGCCTGTTGCGATTGAGGCATTCGAGCTGTTCTGAAGCAACGCGGCTCCGTAACGAGTTCCGGCAAACAGGGGCTTAAAGCTCACAATCACGGAGCAACTGTCGCCGGCGCTATAGACGTGACTGGCTCCGTTAGTGGTGCAAGTTCCCGCATCGGAGTCGGTAAAGTCCAGGATGGCGGAGCCTTGAGTCAAAACGACCGGGGTGACGCCGCTGCCTCCGGTATCAAATGTGAAGTAAAGCTCAGCGTAGATTGGAGTGTTGCTAACACCCAAAGGGCCAAAGTTGGCACCCGCCTTGGAAACTTTCACAATCTCGTCCAAGCCGGTATTGGCGAAATAGAGATTGCCTTTTGGGTCTACGGCGACGCCGAGCGGATTGCTGAGGCCAGTCAAGTAGCTGTATCCGTTGAAACTGGCGCCTGATGTATGTATGTCCTCGATGATCCGGTTATTGCCGGAGTCGGCGACATAGACGGTTTGGTTTGCATCGACGGCCAGCGCTGTGGGGTGGTTCAGTTGGATCTGAAATCCGGTTAATGACCCATAAGCAGAGCCTGTCCAGGGAAGCTCAAAGACAATGCCCGCGTTGTAGTCGGCCAGATAGACGTTTAGATTGGCATCGACGGCAATGCCATAGACTGACTGGAGCTGATTCAGGCTTAGTATCTGCGCGCCATAGAAGCCGCTGCTGTTGAGGGACATCTTCAGCGCCGCGTCGTTGCCGAAGGAAGCGATATAAACGTTCAGGTACTTATCGACGGCAACCGCAGTGGGGAGTTCCAGGCCGTCGGCGGCAAGATTGGCTACGGTTGACTCGGCATAGGTGGAGATGCCAGTGACTGGGTTTATCGAGGGAGTTTCTTTGAGGACGCGGTGGTTTTGCGTATCGGCGATATAGACGCTGCCGGATGCATCGACGGCCACCGACTGCGGGCCGTTGAGCGGGGTGGCGGTGGCGAGGGTGCTCTGAGTGTAGCCGCCGTAGATTTGCGGAGTCTCGATAACGATTCGGCTATTGCCGGTGTCAGCGATGTAGACTTTGCCGCTGGCGTCGACGGCAGCAGCGTAGGGATTGGTGAGGCCGCTGGCGGGAAGAATGGTGAGTGCGGCGCTGAGGTGGGCCGTTTGCGCGGCGGCGGGCGTGAATGCGAGGCCGGTTATGGCAGCCAAAGTGAGTGCCAGAGCAAAATTCAAGATTGAGGCTGAGAGAGAGAGGCGAGTGCCGGAGGAGGCCGGGACAAAGAAGGACGAAATTGTGCGCAGCATGGTCGAGCCTTTCTGCTCGAAAAGGCTGCTTGAATGGACCGAGCAAATCCAATGTGAGGGGTATCTAGTTGAGATACTATTCTTGGCAAAAACGTTTGTATACAAGAGCGAGTGGCAATTCACACAAAGATCCAGATAATCAAGTTGAAGGTGATTGGCGTCACCATTCAGGCGGGAAAAGCGCGGCTGGATGGGATTTCCCGATTGAATTTTTCATTATTTTTGGAAGATATGTGAAAAGCGCGGAGCATGGGCGGTACCCCCGCGGGACTCCGGTTTTTCATGGTGGGGACGCATTCCCCGCGTTGAAACCTAGTGGATTTTCACTGTTCCTGTAGAGTTGAGTTCGTGGTTTCCCACCCATTCCGCAATTCAGAACGCAGATCCTTCGACGGTGCTTAGGAGCGGAATAAATGGGGCACCCAGCATTTGCGGCGCGGCTAAACCTGGCGCATGGTACGGATGAAGGCTCTCAACTGCCGTTTTCAGGATGGATTTCAGGATGGATAGGTACTGACCCCTGTCTTCTCACTCTGCGCCGAAGATGCGACGGAAGAACTTGCCTACATTGGAGAAAAAGCTGGGCTTCTTCTTGGCGGCTGGCGGCGGGGTGGGATTGGCTGAGGCGCTGGCGGCTGGAGCGGTTTCCGCGGCAGGCTTCGGGGCGTGGTCGGCGCTGTTATAGATCAGCGACTCCACCACCTGCGGTTGAGAGGAAGATGAGATGGCGGCGTTGGGAGCGGGCTCAGGCAGCGGCGCAAGGCCCGCGCTCTGCGCCAGCGGAAAGTCATTGGTGCCGGGCTTGAGCGGAGGCGGGCAGCCGCAGGGCTCTTTCTCGTTGTCCACCGCTTCGCGCAGGCTGCCGTGCTCAAACATGACGCGCTGGCCGGGCTGGACGCGATAATCGCCGCCATCAAAGACGCTGCTGACCAGCACATAGGGCGCGTTGGTTCCAGCATTATCCACGCAGGTGTCGCCGTGCTGGCCCAAGCGCACTTTGACCTCAGCCGCGCCGGGTGCGCCGATGAGAATGCGGAAATCCGGGGTCAGAAGTATGTCGGCGTTTCGGTCCTTTGCGAAACTCGTTGCGAAGCTAATCTCGATAGCGCCGTGATCCAGAGCCATCATGAGGCCGGGCGTCTCGCCGGCGGGAACGCTGGTGTCGGCGGCGAGCTTGACTGTGGTCGAGGCGCAGACGCGCAGGGTGCCACGATGCGGCAGGATGACCTCAGTCGTCTGGCTGCCGGAGGTGACCGTGCCGCTGGCGGCGATGATGGCTCTGTTTTGCGAGACTTCCAGCGCGCCAGTGACTTTGGCCGCGACGTCGGGGTTTTTGGTGTCTAGAGTGACAATGGCGATGGGCTCGGCGTCGGCGGCTTGGGCGTGGAGTTGAGGCGCGACTGGGAGCAGAAAGAGAAACGCAGGAATGATCGCAAAAGAAGAGTATTTTTTGGTGAAAGAGCTGGAAAAATTTCCCTCAGGGGCTAAAGCCCACTTCATTTTGGTTGAATGGATGTACGGGCTGAAGCCCGTACCCTTCATGCTGAAGCCTGTACCCTTCATGCTGAAGCCCGGTCTCTTCATGCTGAAGCCTGTACCCTTCACGCTGAAGCCCGTACTCTTCATGCTGAAGCCTGTACCCTTCATGCTGAAGCCCGTACCCTTCACGCTGAAGCCCGTACCCTTCACGCTGAAGCCCGTA
>CAZDYU010000025.1:0-40326 GCA_964509755.1 uncultured Occallatibacter sp.
GGGCAACGCAACGTATGGGCCGGCGGCGCTGGTGTCGAAGAGTTTTACGGTGACCCTGGCCTTGAGCATCACCTCCAGCAGTTCGCTGCCCCAAGGCACAGTCGGAAGCGCATACTCGCAGCAACTCTCTGCCAGCGGCGGTACCGGCACATACACATGGTCAACGAATACAGCGGGCACAAGCAGCCTTGCGGCCGTGGGACTGAGCCTGTCGTCCAGCGGTCTGGTATCGAATGGAAGCATGGCACTGATTGCCGGAACTGCCACCTTTACCGCGCAGGTGAAGGATTCCAGCAGTACTATCGCGACCCAGCAGTTTACGGTATCCGTCTACTATCCGTTTACGCTGCCCGCATCCGGCGCTCTTGGCGCGGGTGAAATCAACCATTCCTACAAAACTCTGGTCGTTGCTACCGGCGGTTCCGGCTCGGGCTACACCTATACAGTGGGCGTCAACGGCGCAGCGGCCACCACCGGCACGTCTTGGGGATTGTCCAATGGCTTGAGCGCATACAGCAGCGGCGACACGCTGACCATCAACGGGTATGCCACCGCGACGGGAACGGTCACCGTCGCCGTCACGGTGACCGACAGCCTGAACAATCAGGCCAGCGGAACGTACACCATTGCCATCGGCAGCACCGCGGTGGGCTTCACGGTGACCGGCACGGTGAGTTACAGCGGCACGGCGAGCGGCTGGGTTTATCTCTCGATGGGCGGCTGCTCCACCTGCACCGGCACCTACGGCACGGCTGTTCACAGTCCAGGCGCCTTCACAATTCGCGGCGTGCCGCCTGGCACATACACATTGAATGCGTGGATGGACAGCCTGGGAACAAGCGCGCAGAACGCCTCCAATCCCATCGGCAGCCAGAACGTTGTCGTTATCAACTCGGCGCTGAGCGGCGCTTCCATCACGCTGTTCGATCCCTCGACCGTCAGTGTGGATGCCGCTCCGACTCTGGATAATTTACAGGGCAACGGCGTTTTCAGCGGCGGGGCATTTATTTCCTTCGACCCGATCCTGAACAGCAAGAACATTGAGATTCCAACCTCCTACACGCTTGAATGGAGCACCGATTCGACCTTCCAGACAGGTGTTGCCAGCAAGAGCTTTGCGGCGATCAGCGGAGACAGAACCAACAATACCCCGCTGACCGGCGGACGCGATCCCTGGGTGGTTACCGGGCTCACCAACGGCAGCACCTATTACTTCCGCGCGGCAGGCGTGGCGGGCGGCATAACCGGCCCGTGGTCCACAATCTCCAGCGGGATGACGGTTAACGCGCCTACGGCCGGCTTTGCGGTTTCCGGCGCGGTGACCATTCCCTCCACCATCACTCCAACGGGGCCGCTTTATGTGGGCTTCTGGGATCAGAACGGGGGCGGCATCTACGCAACGAAGATTGCTTCTCCATCCAACTCGGCGGCAAACTCTTATACGGTCAATGTGCCGGCCGGCTCCAACTACTTCCTGTTCGCCTTCCTGGACCAGAAAAACAGCGGCCTCATGGGCAGCCTGGGACAGGTCTCCAATACCAACGGCTACAACATGATTGTGCCGTCGGTGAAGATCAGCGCCGCAACGACCGGCCAAAACCTGACCCTTCCCAGCGCCAACAGCTCGGTGAGGATCGTCTCTGAAGTGAATGACGGCGACGGCTTCAGCGGCACCAGTTCCACTCTGTCTTATGGGATCGATCTGCTGGTCAGCGCAGTCAACAAGATTCCGGTGTCCGTGGCGCTTCTGGCAAACGCCAATACCGCGTATACCCAGGACATCGCCGAGAATCTGGGCAACGGCTTCAACCCCAATGACCGCTTCTATCTGCAAATCGAGATCGGCGCATCCACCGCTCCAACCGTGGGCGCTGTCTACAGCGTTCAGGTCACTTACAGCGATGGAACCTCAGAAACGCTGAGCCCGACAATCACAGCCTTGCTGCCCTCCACGAACTCCCTCGATCTTTATCCTATCGGCCCGGTCACCGCCGCGAACTCCTCAACCCTGGCGCCCACCTTCAGTTGGCAGTACCCCGCCAACCCCGGCAATTACCTTTATCAGTTCTGGATTGCCGATGAATTGAACTACTCTACGACGTGGTCGATTCCTTACCTGAACTCGTCTTCAAATGCCTTCAACAGTTCCTTCACGACGCTCACATGGGGCAGCGATCCGACCGATCCCAACAATCTTCCCACCCTGGCAAGCTTGGTCAGCGGACATACATATTGGTGGGAGTTTGTAGCCTATGACGCCAACGGCAACCGGGCTCAAGCGGGAGGCAACTACACCCCCGGCTACACGCCCCTGGCCCTGCCTGCCGCCAACCCCAGTTCTCTGGGACCGGCAGTTCTCGGCCAGCCTTACTCCGGCAGCATTACCGCCACCGGGGGCTACGCCGGCTACGACGGGCATATCTACTCGATCAACGGCACCAACAACTTCTGGTCGGGCAATTCCTATTCCCTGGGAGATGGACTGTACATTCCAGACACCGCCAACTCCACCGGATCGCTGCAGATTCTCGGAACCCCCACCTCGACCGGCGTAGTCTCCTTCGAGGTCTACGTCGAGGATGCTACCGGCACGATTGTTGGCCCGGTCACTTACACCATCACCATCAACTCCTACGCCAATGTCTCCCTGCCATCGCCAAGCAATTTCAGTGAATCCGCGATTGTGGGCGTGCCATTCGGCGGAGCGATCAACGCGTCGGGCGGGCCGGGCGGCGGCAACTATGCCTGGACGGTGAACGGGGTCGCCCTGACGCCCAACTATCCGTACGTTTTCGCCACCCTCTCCAATGGCGACGGCCTGAAGGTGGCGACCTCCGGCGGGAACACCTTGTGGTTTGCCGGAACACCCACCGCGGTCAATTCGGGAATCTCGATCGTCGTCACGGTGACCGACATGGACAACACCAGCGACACCGCGACGGCCACCTACACCTTGCCCGTCGTTGCCGGCCCCAACGGCGCCAGCAACAAGTACCTCAACGGAACCTACGTCTGCAAGCTCGACGGCTTTTTCGACGAGGATGGCTCGCGCTGGACCACTTTGGCCAGCTTCCAGGCCGGCGGCGCCACCAGCGCCATCTCCAACGGCAAGTACGACATCAACGGCATTGACTTCAGCACCGGGGAGCAGCCGGGCACGTTTACCGGAAGCTACAGCATCAATGCGGACAACAACGGCCTGATGACGGTGAATACGTCGCACGTTGAAAATGGCGTTACCAAGACAGACACACTGTTGTACGCGATTGCGCTGAATGACACCAATCTGGCCACTACGACAGCCACCGAACTCCGTATGGCCGAGGTCGATCTCGAAGGTCAGCACGGCACCGGGGTCTGCTACCAGGCCACAACAACCGGCGTTTTTGGCACCGACATCTTTGCCGGAAACAGCTTTGTCTTCAAGCAGGACGGCGAGAATAGCTACGGCCAGCCGAAAGCAGTTCTGGGACGCTTTGCCACTTCGGGCGGCACTGTAAGCCAGGGCGTGGAAGACCAGGCGGACATCGTCGATGAGTCGGCAACCGAGTTGACCATCACCGGTGGCGGCTATACCGTGCCGGATGCGACCAACGGCCGTTCGACGCTCACACTTTCAACATCGAACGGCACGTCGGCCTACGAAGTCTATACCATCGACGCCAACCGCATGTTCATGATCGAGACCGACAGTGCCACGGCGCAGTCGGCCGACGTGCGCAAGCAGATTGTGACCTCCTACACCGGCAACTCCACCGGTTCGTATGTCACCTACGAGCAGGGTTATATGCTCCTGACCGACTACACGTACACCTACTACTCGATGCTCGTGCAGGCCAGCAGCAGCGGCTCGAACGTCTCCACCGTCAATCAGATGTATCAGGACAACAACGGCATCTACAAAGCCGGCGGCTCGGACATCGGCGCCACATCCACCATCACCTTTGACCAGACCGCAGGCAACAACGGCCGAGCCACCATTGCCGTTTCCGGAAGCTCCGATACAATGGTCGCTTATTACTTCAACACTGGCAGCGCCTTCGATTTCGATTACAATAGCGGCCAGAATTACCTTGCGACCGGCTGGACGGAACCGCAGACACAGACTACCTTCACCGACGCCAAAGTGGGCGGCGACTACCTGATCGGCTCATTGCCCTTAATGAAGGCCGACAAGGGTGCCATGCTGGGTGAATTGGTTCTGAGCACCACCAGCAGCGCTATCACCGGCAACATTTCGCAGGTCGGCGAAGGCGAATTCTCCTGGGATCAGTCAAACCCAATGACTTATGCCTGGGATACGACAACAACCGGTACGGGAACCTTGATCGTCTCCGATGCTTCCGGCGCGGTGGCCAGTTGCGCCGTAATTAACTCAACCAAGATCGTCTGCACCAATCAATCCGACTTCCCGACGATCATGGTTCTGGAGCAGTAACTCACGCAGCTTAACCGCACTGCTCGAAGGGCGGCCAACCATCCGGTTGGCCGCCCTTCTGTTTGGGTTCAGGAATCCCGCTTCCGGGGGTGTGCGCGAAAGACTTCCGCAAACAAAGCCTAAGCCGATGGGGGCCGCTGCTTCTTGCATCTGTAATACCGCGCACGCGTAGAAGCATGATGAACGCGATACCATGTTGCCATGGAAGATTTTGAAGTTGCGGTGCGCTGCACGCTTCGAATGCTTTCAAAAGTTTTTATCGGAGATTTCCCGATGCTCGCTATGACTCTGCATAAGGCTACCGCAATACTGTCCATTCTTCTTGTGAGCTCAATCGCGGTTGCCTTGCCTGGCTGCAAGACCTCAGAACCGTCAAGTTCCCAGCAGGCGGGCAATGCCATCCCCGCCGGTCCGGTCACCGTCAATCAGATGGGTGGCGGAATCGATGTCGCCGAGGCCCCGCACGGAGCTACCCTGACCACCATGGGCGGTGATATTCATCTGGGAAACGTGAGTTCATTCGCCAACGTCAAGACGATGGGGGGCGACATCGCCATCGACCGCGCCAATGCACCCGTCGAGGCAACCACGATGGCCGGAAGAATCTCCATTACCGGCGCAACCGGATCGGTTCATGCAACGACTATGGCGGGGAATATCTGGGTGAGCTATGCCAATCCCTCCGCTGCCGGCCAGACAATCGAGCTGACGTCGAACTCGGGTGGTATCGAACTGGCCGTGCCCAAGGACTTTTCGATGGATGTGGAGGTGACACTGACCTACACCAAGAATGCATTCCGCAGCTACGAGATCATCGACGACATGGGACTCACGCGTCATACCGATGCGGAGTGGGACAGCACCAAAGGCATACCGCGAAAGACCATCCACGCCGGAGGCCGCGCAGGCAGCGGAGCAAACCGCGTCATCATCAAAACCATCAACGGAGACGTGACCATCAAAAAAGCGGTCTGAGGCTCGCCTCCGTTTACTTCAGCTTCAGATCGGTCTCAAATTCCTTGCGCGCATCCCATGTGCTGACGGTCTTGACCGCGCTTTTCTTGCCGTCCTTCTCTGCCCAAAGCTCGTGATCCTGGGCCATATTCACCTGGGTAAAGCGAAAGCGGCCGTTCTCGGTCGATGTATAACTGCGAATATTCTTCGACTTCAAATCCTTGAGAAAGACGGTAGCGCCGGCGACAGGCGCGGAGTTTGCGTCCAGCACGGCGCCCGACACCACGCGCTCGCCAAAGTTTTGCGCCTCAGCCGCGACCGGCCCCAGCGCAAAACTGCCCTGGCCGGGCCGAGCCGTAACTATACCCGCGGCCAGAACCGTAAACAGCGTTCCAGCCGCCAAACTCGCGCGATTCAACCTCACTATTATTCCTCTTCCTCGTCCAGCAAATCTTCGTCGTCCTCGTCCAGGTCGTCGCCCACCGGGGTCAGCTCAAGCGGTTCCACGCCCACCACTTCGTACTCCATTCCGCACTCATCGCAGATGACGACGTCGCCTTCTTCCACTTCGTCCATCTCGATGTCAAGGTCGTTCTCACATTCAGGGCAGCTGGCCATGCGGCCTCCTCTCACTCCAAGGCATATCACATTGCAGGATACCAATCCTCTGCAATGCGTCTTCGCTATTCTTGGGGAGAAACCGGTCTCAGGTCAAGAGGCAGATACACAAAATGCAACTGCAACTCCCCAGAGGAAGAATACGTCATTGGTCTACCCCGCCGAAGAACACAGCGATGAACAACCCAACGCCACCGGCAATTCCAGAGCGGAACCCCTGACCGATCGGCTCCCGGATCGCGCCGCGGGCAGTTCAATTCACGCGCGCCTGGCCGATTTATCCAATGACACCAGCCTGCTCGGCAATTTACCCTGAGACAGACGATGCCCAACTTTGGCTCAACTCCGTTTGCCTTCCCCGACTTCCGCGGCGCAACCCGCCGCCTGGTTCTCTGGAACCTGGCCGCCTACTTTGCGCTGGCGCTGGCCGGGCTGGTTGCGCCTGTTTGGTCGCTGGAGGCAGGCGCGGAGCTCGGTTTTGTCCCCAGCCTCTTCCTGCGCGGTTGGTTCTGGCAGCCCCTCACCTACAGCCTGTTCCACCCCACGATTCTGGGCGCGGTCCTTGAGCTACTATCGCTCTGGTTCCTCGCCGGCTTTCTGGAGAGCTTTCACGCTGCCACCTGGGTCATGGGCCTCTACGCGGTCTCCGTGCTGGGAACCGCGGCCGCCGCAACGGCAATCTATGCCTGCGGTCGTTCACTGGGCTTTGCCTTGGCCGCGGTTTCCCTCTACGGCTGTTTTGGCGGCATCTTCGGGCTGCTGGTCGCCATCGGCGCGCTCTACGGCGACACTCAGTTTCTCCTCTTTTTTACCATCGGCATCAAGGCCCGTTCCATGGTTGCCGTCTATGCTCTGATCGCCGTCGCCATGCTCTTTGGCCAGCAGCGCGAGTACGCCTTTGCCCAACTGGGCGGGGCGCTGGCTGGCTTGCTGTGGGTCAAGCTGGCGCCGCGTCGCGGGCTCTCCTTCGGCTTGAGCGAGTGGTGGTACGGCCTGCGCAACCGCTATTACCGCTGGAAGCGCCGCCGCGCCGCCCGCAAATTCGAGGTCTACATGCGCCGCCACGGCAAGACCGTCCGCTTCGACGGCCAGGGCCGCAAGATCGACGACGACGGAAACGATAAGAGCCGCTGGAATTGAAGCTGGTTAGGCGTAGAGCTGGGCTCGGCTCCGTGGGTTAGTCGAGCGCCGCCAGGATAGCCTGCCATTGAGCCGGGGGTAGCGTAAATTCCCTTTGTTCGGCCAGTTCAAGTTCCGCGACAGCACAGGCGCTCTGCACAACGAATTTCGTCGTGGTTTTCACCCATTCAAAAGAATTGCTCTTATTGCGCTCGTGCCCGCCGCCGATAGAGGCAGCGGGCGCGAACCGCAAGCTCACATTTTCATGCCGGACGGCATCTTCCCGGTAATTGAAATTACCGTTATTGTGTTGTCATTGAAGCTTCCTTCAATGTGAACATGCTTTCCCGCAAATGGCGCAATCGCCTTCGCTTTGCCCGCAAGACTGTATACCTTGGCTCCTACGACAAGCGCATAGCTGCTGCCGCTTTTGGCGCACTCCTGAGCGCATTGCGCGTCTGTCTTTCCCGGCATCATGTGCTTCTTTCCGCACATGGCGTCGCTAATAACTCCATCGAACGATTGCGAAGCGGCATGAAGCTGCTGAATTGCAGGCATCATAACCGCCCAGAGGATTGCGAAGACAATCAGTGGTGTTTTCTTCATAGGTTTCTCCTTTTGACAATTTTGCAACAGTTTTTAATCATTGCGGCAATCATGAAACGCAACTTGAAAGAACCTGCTCGGCTTCACGCTTCAGCGCCGGCTTCACTTCCCAGTTCCATTTCCAGATTGCAAAGATAGGCGGATACACTATCAATTCCATGAGGAACGATGTGATAATTCCGCCCAGCATCGGCGCCGCTATGCGCTTCATCACATCGGCTCCAGAGCCTGTGGACCACATGATAGGAAGCAGGCCGAAAAGCATACAAGAAACTGTCATGACTTTGGGCCGTAACCGCTTGACCGCTCCTTGAACAATGGCTTCGCGCAAATCGTCCCATGAGTGGATGCCTCCGTTGTTCAAAGCGTCGTGGTAGGCAAGGTCCAGATAAAGTAGCATGAAGACCGCGGTTTCAGCATCGACACCGAGCAGAGCAATGAGGCCAACCCAAACCGCAATGCTCATGTTGTAGTGCAGCAGATATAAAAACCAGATTGCGCCAATCGCAGAGAATGGCACGGCCAAAAGAATAATCATCGTCTTGATCGCCGAACCGGTATTGAAGTAGAGCAATAAGAAGACAATGAAAAGCGTGATAGGCACAACCAGTTTTAAACGCTGCGCCACTCGCTCCATGAACTGGTATTGGCCGCTCCACACCAACTCGTAGCCGGACGGAACTTTGACCTTATCCGCAACAGCTTTTTTCGCGTCGCGCACATAACTGCCAATATCCCGGCCTGAAACATCGACGTAGACATAGCCGCTCAGCCTGCCATTCTCGTCGCGAATCATACCGGGCCCGGTTCTCATGTGGATATCCGCAATCTGGCCAAGCGGAATCTGCGCTCCAGAGGGCGTGGCAACCAATACACGCTCAAGAGAATCGACATCGCTGCGGTAATCGCGCAGATACCGCACATTAACCGAATATCGTTCGCGCCCTTCGACAGTTGTTGAAATCTGATCGCCTCCTACCGCGGACGTGAGAACGCTCTCGGCGTCATCAATGGTCAAGCCGTAGCGCGCAAGTTCGTCGCGCTTTAAATCAAAGTCGAGAAAGTACCCGCCTGTAGTGCGCTCCGCAAATACGCTGCTCGTTCCCGGAACATCTTTTAGTGCTGTCTCAATCTGCTCCCCGACTAGCTGAATTTGTGCTAAATCGGAGCCAAGCACTTTGATCCCAAGCGGTGTTCGAATGCCGGTGCTTAGCATGTCCGTGCGATTCTTGATAGGCATTGTCCATGCATTGGATATTCCTGGAATTTGCAGCGCCTCATTTAAACCTCCCGGACCATAAATCAATTCCTGAGTTGATTTGTGATCCGGCCAGAACCTTCGCAGAATATTCTGAGTCCAAATCGGAGCTGACTTCGAGTACCATCGGTCGACCCTCGGCCACTGATCCTGCGGCTTTAAAACAATGGTCGTCTCCATCATTGAGAATGGAGCTGGGTCGGTGGGAGTCTCCGCCCGGCCGGCCTTGCCAAATACGCGCACAACCTCAGGGAACGCGGCGATGATCTTGTCCTGTGTCTCTAACGTGCGCGCGGCCTCGGCAACCGAGATGCCAGGCAGCGTTGACGGCATATAGATAAGCGTGCCCTCATCCAGTGGCGGCATAAACTCAGACCCGAGCTTGAAGTACACAGGGATGCTGAGCCCCATTACCAATAACGCACCGCAGATTGTCAGCCATTTATGATCGAGAACAAATTCGACTACGGGATGATAGATCTTCATCATCGGCTTGCTGATAGGATGATTCTCTTCGCTGTGAATCTTGCCAATGAAGATCGCGTTGACGGTATTCGAGAGCCATCCAGGCCGGAAAACAAAGCCATCCATGCGCGAAAATAAAAAGCGCATTGCTGCTGGAGCCAGCGTTATCGCCAGCAATGCCGCTATCGCCATGGAGAAGTTCTTCGTGAACGCAAGCGGCTTGAAGAGCCTTCCCTCTTGACCTTCCAGTGTGAAAACAGGTAGGAACCCAACCGCAATGACAAGCAACGCAAAGAAACTGGGACCACCAACCTCTTTTACGGCGGCAATTACCACCGCATGCGATGGTCCAGGCCGTCCCTCCGCCTCCCAATGCTCAAGCTTTTTGTGAGTTTGTTCGACCATCACGACGGATGCGTCCACCAATGCCCCAATTGCAACTGCAATGCCGCCAAGAGACATGATGTTCGCCGTCATTCCCATCCACTGTATCGGAATAAAAGCCAGAATAACCGTAACTGGAATAGTTATGATCGGAACAATGGCGCTGCGCAGATCCCATAGAAAGATCATGATGACAAGACTGACAATTACCAGTTCCTCAATCAAGGTATGCCGCAGATTATCGACGGCCCTATCGATCAATTCGGAGCGGTCGTAAGTAGTTACCAACTTCACGCCGGACGGCAGAGTTGACTTCAGGTCGTTCAATTTCTCCTTGGTGCGTTCAATGACCTTCTGCGCGTTTTCACCGTAACGCATGATGACAACGCCACCGACAACTTCTCCCTTGCCATCCAGTTCCGCGACGCCTCTACGCATGTCGGGGCCAAAGGTCACAGTGGCCACGTCGCTGACTATCACGGGAGTTCCGGTCCGCTCGTTGGCCATGATGACAGTCTTGCCGATGTCATCGAGCGAGCGAATATATCCTCTGCCGCGTACCATGTACTCGCGGCCCGTAAACTCGACGAGCCTTCCACCAACATCATTATTCGATTTTTGTATCGCATCGCTCACGGCGTTGATGGGGATCTTGTAAGCAAGCAGTTTGTTGGGATCGACATTGACTTGATATTGGCGCACAAATCCGCCAATGGGCGCGACTTCGGCAACGCCCGGCACTGTTTGCAAAGCATAGCGCAGATACCAATCCTGATAGGACCGCAGTTGGTCGATGCTGTACTTACCCGTCGTATCGACGAGTGCATACTCATAGACCCAACCTACCGAGGTGACGTCTTTTGCCAGTTCTACGCTCACGCCTTTAGGCAATCGCGGAGTCACGGAGTTCAGGTATTCGAGCGTTCTGGAACGCGCCCAATAAATGTCCGTTCCTTCATCGAAGATGATGTAGATGTAAGAGAAACCGAAGTCAGAGAAGGCGCGGATGTCCTTGACCTTCGGCAATCCGAGCAGCGCGGACGCAATGGGGTACGAGACCTGATCTTCCATGATGTCGGGGCTGCGATCCCATTTTGCATACACAATTACCTGCGTATCCGAGAGATCGGGAATCGCGTCGAGCTTGGTACTTCTCATCGAAGTCCACCCAACGACGATGGCTACGGCTACGAAAAGAAATACCAAGTACCTGTTCTTGTCGCTGAAGTCGATAATTCGATTCATCATGGCTTCATCCCACCTATGGCGCTCTTCAATCCGCTTTCAGAATCGATTAGAAAGTTTCCCGCTACAACAATCGTTTCGCCGGCCTTCAGGCCTGAAAGTATGACGGCATTCCCGTCCATGACAGGCCCCACGGTAACTAAACGCGGCTCAAAAACGCCGCCATCGCGAACCACGAAGACGTGCTGCTCGACGCCTGAGTTAAGAACGGCTTCCTGAGGCACAATAACTTTGGTTCCGTAATCGACGTGCAACACGGCATCGGCAAACATCTGCGGTTTCAATTGAAATCCAGGGTTTGAAATCTGTATTCGCGCCTTGACGGTCCGCGTCTGCGGATCGACTGTTGGATAAATAAAGGAGATACTTCCGGTGTAAGTCCTGCCTGGGTAATAGCTGAGAGTCAGAGATACTCGCTGACCAATGTGAACAAAGGGAACCTCGTACTCGTAAATATCCGCATTCGCCCAAACAGTCGATAAGTCGGATACTGTATACAACTCAGTGTCCGGCGTCACGGAGGTCTGCGGAAAGGCCTTGCGGTCAGTTACAAACCCCGTAATTGGCGAATAAAAAGTCAGATTTTTGCTGACCTTTCCTGTCATATCGAGTTCTTTGATTTGTTCATCTGAAATATCCCATAACTTGAGGCGCTCCCTTGCCGACTGCAAGAGCGATTGAGATCCTTCGGATATTTCTTGAAATGGCGCATTACCTAGAGTTGCGTTGCCGCGCTTTGCAATAAGATATTCCTCCTGCGTCGAGACCAGATCGGGACTATAGAGAGTAAACAGCGGCTGCCCCTTCTTGATGAGTTGGCCGACAAAATCAACATAGACTTTGTCGATATAACCCGCTACTTTCACATGGACATGAGCGATCCTTGTCTCATCGGCAACAATCTCCGCCGTAGTGCGAATGTCGCGAACCAAAGGTTTGCGCTCAACCAGCGCGGTCCGCACTCCGGCAAGCGCTTGTTTGTCGGGAGGAATCGTTATAGTTCCCATCGGCATTTTGGCCATGCTCTCATCTTCGGCATACTTTGGGACAAGTGTCATTCCGCAATCCGGCGCAATTCCCGGCTTGTCGGATTTATAGGCTGGGTGCATTGGGTCAAACCAATAGAGAATTTTCTTCTCGCTATTGGCGGCGTCCTTTACAGTCATCGCGGATGTGTTAGTCGCGTTCGGCGATCCGGAATTTGTTTTCAGCGCGGCGGACTCTGGAGTTTGTTCGGCATACTGCGGCACGAGGTCCATGCCATCCGGAGCCTTGCCGGGCTGGTTGTAGTGGTGCTGTGGATTCATAGCGTCGTACCAATAGACGGGCTGATGTTCGTCCTTCGCATTATGAACTGCAACAGCGGGGTGCCCGCTCTGTTCCAACCAATGGTGCGTTGCGCCCGCGAATACAAGCCCGAGCGTCAACGCGAGCAGCGCGCCAAGAATGATTTTCTTTGTTGAGCTATGAATCGGCATTTTATTTTGCCTCCTTTGCGGGCTGAAGATCGGATACGTCGGGACCAGTTACATCCATGCCGGTCAAGGCCTCGATTTGCGCCACCGCCGACTGATAGTCCGCCAATTGCCTGTAGTACTCGGTCTCGTAGTTTAGGAGCGTAGTAAAGTTGGCCAGGAGCGAAAGAAAATCCACGCTGCCAACCTGATACGAGGCCATTGAGGATTCCAGGGCAAGCGACGACTGCGGGACTATGCCCTTGGAATAGAGAGTCAGCAATCGTTCCGATGCCTTGGCGCTTAGATATTGCTGCTTAAGTTCAAATTTGATTTCGTTCAGCCGGTTGTCGCGCATCTTCTCTGTTGCAAGCAGAGTCTCAGTTGCTTCTGCCACGCCCTGCCGTTGTTTTGCTTTGTAGAAAACCGGTATATTTACGCTGAAGGTGACGCCATTCATATCGGGCAGCGCAGACCGCTGCTGATACATATAACTCACTCCCATGTCCGGCCTGTATTCCCGCTGCGCCAGCGCGATGCCAATTCGTCCCTCCTCTACCATCGCTTTGCTTCGCAGGATGGTTGTATCGTTGGCCAATGCAAGAGCGTAGAGTTCATCGAGCGAATACCGCATGGTTGCGGGCTTGACTTCAGTGGCAGGCGGCAGAGGAGACTCCGGCGCGCGAACCATAAACACATTGAGGCGCGCCTGCGCCGTTGCCCGCTGCTGTTCCAGCATAGTCAGCTTTTCAATCAACAGGGATATTTCCACCTGCGACCGCAGTACATCCACCTGCATTGCCTTGCCGACACGATAACGCGCTTCCGCGATCTTCGATAATTTATCCAGAAGTTCCTTGTTTCTTTCCGTAGTTTGTTTGGCCTGATCGTAGTAGAAATACTCGTAGTACGCCGTTTTTACTTCCACGGATACTCTCCGCCGAATGGCCTCATAATCGGCTTGCGCCGCGTCTGCCTCTTTACTTGCAAATTCACCCCGCAGCTTCAGTTTTCCGGGTGCGGGAAACTGCTCAGAGACAGTGACTCCGCGGTAGCTGGAGTTATCCCCCTTCATTACGTCGAAGGGTGCAGGATTTCCCACCCATCCTACTGACACCATCGGATCAGGCAGCGCTTTTACCTGCGGCACGCGCAGGCGCAAGGCCTGGATGGCGTGCAGCGCGCTTTGGGCCTCCGGGCTTTTCTCCAGCGCTTCCCGAATCACATCGTCAAGCAGCAGCACCGGCGCAACGGACTTGTGCTGCGTCTGAAGACTCGACGCTGGCATCTCTGCCATTGCGCCGCTTTCCTGCGCGCGCAGTATCGGCGTCCGCAACAACAACAGGATCGCAACGATCCCGAAGACATCTTGAAATCTCATGGATTACTCCCTTGGTCTGAATGAATTCGCGCTCGAGACCTGCCGGTCCGAGGAATTTTAGACGCAAGGGTGCATTAAACCAGGAAGGTGCAGAGGAGGGCGTGAAGCGATAACTGCCGCGCAGCAACTCTTTGCGGCGAAACCCGCAATGAGATTATTCGCGCAGGCAGCGCTCCGGCAATATCTTTAACCGCAAGCAGCCCGATCGCCCCGTTCCGCGAATTGCCGATAAGTTGCGGAGGAGTTATAGGGGATGACTCGGTGGGCGCCACCTTGCAGCAGGATGACGTTCCAGAAATGGTTGCCAAGTCAGCGCCGCAATGAGACGACCTTGCCATTTCAGCCTTCATGCAGCATGCATGAGCGCGCGGCTTCACCGGCTGAGCGCAAAGAAGGGACGCATCGCCCGGCGCTCCTGACAGAATCAGCAGCAGCGAAAGCAGCACGACTTTGGAGAAACGTCCCATATTCTTCCTGTCCACTATATATACCATACTCGGCGCTGGTGTTGTGATCCAGATCACGAACTAAAGTCGAGGCCAGCCGCCGTCATTCTTGCATTCAGTGCAATCCAGATTTGCTATATTCAATTTGCAGAGCCGTAAATCAATTGCCCATTCACCGTGCAAAGCCATTCCCCGGATCAACGGTGGCAAGATGCCAGAAGATTCTTCAACTGTGACTTCGCAAAACGGCCGGCCGCGCAAATCTGGCGCCCGCGGTTCCAGTGTCGAGGTTTTGCTTGTCTTCTTGCGCCTTGGCTGCACCTCATTCGGCGGGCCTGTCGCACATATCGGGTACTTCCAAAAAGAGATTGTCGAGCGCCGCAAATGGTGCAGCGCCAGCGCCATGGCAGAGATCATCGCGCTTGCGCAATCTCTGCCCGGACCGGCCAGCAGCCAGGCCGGATTTTCGCTGGGCATACTGCGCGCCGGATGGCTTGGAGGCCTGGCGGCGTGGGTGGGCTTTACGCTGCCCTCAGCCCTGCTGATGCTGGCCTTTGCCTATGGCCACTCTTTTCTTGGCGGCGGCGCGGGGCTTGGACTCTTGCATGGGTTGCAACTGGTCGCAGTCGCGGTAGTCGCGCAAGCAATCTTGTCAATGCAGCGGTCGCTCGCGCCGGATTGTGCTCGTCTCGCCCTTGCGTTCTTTGCCGCGGGATTGACGTTGCTGCTACCCGCGCAGATTGCCACGCTTTGCGCCATTGCGGCCGGCGCTGCTCTTGGATTTCTGCTCTTCCGCTCGACAAATATCGAATCCAGCGTACTGATTGAAGCGCCATTGCCAAAGACGGCGGGCATTGCCTCGGCCATCATTTTCTTCGTGCTTTTGATTCTCATGCCACTTCTCGCGCGCACATTTTCCGTTGCGGGGTTCGCCGTCTTCTCAGCCTTTTATCGCAGCGGCGCGCTGGTCTTTGGCGGCGGGCACGTTGTGCTCCCACTGCTTGAATCCGCCGTAGTTGCGCCGGGTTGGGTCAGCCAGGAATCCTTTCTTGCGGGCTACGGCGCGGCCCAGGCGCTTCCCGGACCTCTTTTTGCCTTCAGCGCATATCTGGGCGCAGCGGTCCGCCCATCGCCCAGTCCGCTACTCTACGGTGTGCTTGGATTGGCCGGCCTCTTTCTGCCCGGCCTGTTGGCCATCACCGCCGTGCTTCCTTTCTGGAGCGCGCTGCGCGGAAACCGCAGCATTCAAGCAGCCCTGCGAGGCATCAACGCAAGCGTGGCCGGCGTCCTGCTCGCCGCACTGATTCATCCGCTTTGGAGCAGCACGATTCACACCGCGGGCGATCTCTCGATTGCGCTTTTGGCCTTCGTGCTTCTCGCGCTTGCGAAAGCGCCGCCGTGGATCGTAGTTGTTTCCGTGGCAATTCTCTCGATTCTAATGACCTTTGCGTAAAAGCAAAGTCTTTCGATTTCACATTCTTCCAGAACCCGCTTTTCCCGCCGTCCAATCCCATTCCAATCTACCTGTTAACCGATAGATTTCAATGGCCCGGTTGCTTGTTTTACCGATACATTGGGTACCCGATTGGACTGCAAGAAAAAGGGGCGGCACACTGCGAATTCAATCGCACATTCTGGGATTTGGCCCCCACCCTGTGCTTTGCATCACAGCGGCTACACACCCTAAAGATGAGACTCGAAAGAGCGGTCTAATTTCCGCCGGCCGCGCTGTGAGGCAAAGAGTAATGAGTGAAAAGAAAATGGTAATTCTCGATGGGAACGAAGCCGCTGCTTCGGTTGCCTATCGACTCACCGAAGTCGTCGCCATCTACCCCATTACCCCCTCGTCGCCAATGGCCGAGTGGGCGGATCAGTGGCGCTCTGAGGGAAAGAGAAATATTTGGGGCGCATTGCCCATCGTTGAAGAACTGCAGAGCGAAGGCGGCGCCGCGGGCGCCTTGCATGGCGCGCTGCAGGCCGGCGCCTTTGGCACCACCTTCACGGCCTCGCAGGGCTTGCTGCTGATGATTCCCAACATGTTCAAGATTGCCGGCGAACTGACCCCGGCCACGATGCATGTGACGGCCCGCACCCTGGCCACCCATGCGCTGTCGATCTTCGGCGACCACAGTGACGTAATGGCATGCGCGATGACCGGCTGGGCGATGCTGGCGTCGAACTCCGTGCAGGAAGTGGCCGATATGGCCCTGGTGGCGCAGATTGCCACCCTCGAATCCCGCATCCCCTTCATCCACTTCTTTGACGGCTTCCGCACCTCGCATGAAGTGGGCAAGATTCTTCCCATCAGCGACGAGACGATCCGCGCTTTGGTGGACGATAAATTCATCATCGAATACCGCAAGAATGCCCTCAGCCCCGACCGTCCGCGGATTCGCGGCACGGCGCAGAATCCCGACGTCTTCTTCCAGGCGCGCGAGGCCTGCACGCCCTACCACGCCGCGGTTCCGGGCATTGTGCAGAATGTGATGGACCGCTTTGCCAAAGAGACAGGCCGCGCCTATCACCTCTTCGATTATTACGGCGCACCCGATGCCGAGCGCGTCATTGTTCTGATGGGCTCTGGCGCGGAAGCCGCCGAGGAAGCCGTTGACCTGTTGGTCAAGCAAGGCGAAAAGATTGGCATGGTCAAGGTTCGCCTTTATCGGCCCTTCGATTCCAAGGCCTTCCTCGCTTCCCTGCCCTCCTCCGTCAAGTCGATTGCCGTTCTGGACCGCTGCAAAGAGCCGGGCGCGACGGGCGAGCCGCTGTATATGGACATCGTCACGGTGCTGGCCGAGAATGAAGCCACACTGCCCTTTGCCAAGCCGACCGTGGTTGGCGGACGCTATGGATTGTCGTCCAAGGAATTTACACCGGCGATGGTCAAGGGCATCTTCGACGAGCTTTCCAAGCCCTCCCCCAAGAACCACTTCACCATCGGCATCGACGACGATGTCAGCCACACCAGTTTGAGTTACGATCCCAGCTTCTCCACCGAAGATCCCAAAACCGTGCGGGCGCTCTTCTATGGATTGGGCTCGGATGGCACCGTGGGCGCGAACAAGAATTCGATCAAGATCATTGGCAGCGAGACGCCAAACTTTGCCCAGGGCTACTTTGTCTACGACTCGAAGAAGTCTGGCTCGATGACCACCTCGCACCTGCGCTTTGGCCCGAATCCGATCCGGTCGAGTTATCTGATTACTCGCGCCAGCTTTGTGGCCTGCCACAACTTCAGCTTCCTTGAGAAGATGGATATTGTGGAAGCGGCCATGCCCGGCGCGGTTTTCCTGCTGAACTCGCCTTATCCGGCCTCGGAAGTCTGGCAGCATCTGCCCAAGACCACGCAAGCCGAGATCATTCGCAAGAAGATCGAGTTCTACGTGATCGACGGCAATGAGGTGGCGCGCAAGACCGGCATGGGAACGCGCATCAACACCATCATGCAGGCTTGCTTCTTCGCTATCAGCGGCGTGCTGCCGCGCGAAGAGGCCATCGCGCAGATCAAAAAGGCAATCTACAAGACCTACGGAAAGCGCGGCGAGGCAGTGGTGCAAAAGAACTACGCCGCCGTCGATGCCGCTCTGGCGCATCTGGAAAAGGTTGAGCTGCCCACGGCCGCCAACTCCGAATTCGATCTGATTCCCTCCATCGACAGCAAGGCGCCGGAGTTTGTGCGCAACGTGCTGGGTCAGATTGCAGCCGGCCATGGCGACCAGCTTCCGGTCAGCGCAATTCCCGCCGGCGGCGCATTCCCCACTGGGACGGCGCAATACGAAAAGCGCAATATCGCGCAGTTCATTCCCGTCTGGGACAAGGATCTCTGCATTCAGTGCGGCAAATGCGCCATGGTTTGCCCACATGCCGTGATTCGCGCCAAGGTTTACAGCGAAGCAGCGGCGGCCAATGCGCCCGAGACCTTCAAGTGGGCCAAGCCCAAGTGGAAGGGCATGGAAGATCAGCGCTACACGCTGCAGATTGCACCGGAAGATTGCACCGGCTGCGCGGTCTGCGTCGAGATATGCCCGGTCAAGAGCAAGAGCGACGCCAGCAAAAAGGCCATCAACATGGCCTCTCAGCCGGAAATTCGCGCCACGGAGCGCGACAATTGGGACTTCTTCCTCAGCCTGCCTGAGGTGGACCGCTCCAAGCTCTCGCACTCTCAGGTGAAGGATCTGCAACTCTTGCAGCCCTTGTTCGAGTTCTCAGGCGCCTGCGCCGGTTGCGGTGAAACGGCTTACGTCAAGCTGCTCACCCAGCTCTTTGGCGACCGCCTCTATGTGGCCAATGCCACCGGCTGCTCGTCCATCTACGGCGGCAACCTGCCCACCACGCCTTACACCTCCAACGCCGAAGGCCGCGGACCGACGTGGGCCAACTCGTTGTTCGAGGATAACGCCGAGTTTGGCTTTGGCATGAGAATCGCTCTCGATCAGCAAAAAGACTTTGCGGAGTTGCTGGTCAAGCGGCTCTCCGCGGTGATTGGCGACGAGCTGGTGACGGCTCTGCTGACCGCTCCGCAAGCCACTGAAACCGAGATCAATGCGCAGCGCGAGCGTGTGCTGACACTGAAGGCAAAGCTCGCCGGCAATGACAGCTCCGACGCGCGCAACCTGCTGGCCATCATCGACTCGCTGGTTCGCAAGAGCGTCTGGATTCTGGGCGGCGACGGCTGGGCTTATGACATCGGCTTTGGCGGATTGGACCACGTTCTGGGCTCCGGCAAGAACATCAACGTGCTGGTGCTGGACACCGAAGTCTACTCGAACACCGGCGGCCAGATGTCCAAGGCCACGCCGCGCGGCGCAGTAGCCAAGTTTGCTGCCAGCGGCAAAAAGAACAGCAAAAAGGATCTGGCGATGGAAGCCGTCAGCTACGGCTCCGTCTATGTGGCGCGCGTGGCCCTGGGCGGCAATGACAGCCATGTCGCCAAGGCCTTCCAGGAGGCCGAGGCGCACAACGGGCCGTCGATCATCATCGCCTACGCCAGTTGCATCGCCCATGGCTACGATCTGGTTCATGGCCTGGAGCAGCAAAAACTCGCGGTCCAGTCCGGCTACTGGCCCCTGATGCGTTACAATCCTGACTTGCGCGAATCGGGCAAGAATCCCTTCCAGCTCGACTCCAAGGCTCCCGCGATCCGGCTCAAGGAGTACACCTATCGCGAGGCGCGTTACACTATGCTAGCGCGCAGCAATCCGGGTCTGGCGGCGGAGCTGCTGGTCGAGGCGCAGGACGACGTCGAGCGCCAGTGGCGCGTTTACTCGGCGCGGGCCGCAATGCCCGGCCGCGGAGAGACGCCCAACATCGCTCCCGCGGAGAAGCCGGAAGAGAAGACTGAGAAAGTGGCGGCAGGCGCTGCCGGAGGTGCCGAATGATCGATTTTTCAACGCAGTATCTGGGTTTGAAGCTGAGCGGTCCTGTCGTGGTCTCTTCCACGCCGCTCTCTGAAAGCATTGACAACGTCAAGCGCATGGAAGATTCCGGCGCATCGGCCATCGTTCTCGCCTCGCTCTTCGAGGAGCAGTTGAACCTCGAATCCAAGGCGCTTGACGACGACCTTTCGCGCGGCACCGACTCCTTTGCCGAGTCGCTCGGCTACCTGCCCGATCTGGACGACTACCGCATGACGCAGGAGGTCTATCTCGATCACCTGCGCAAGTGCAAGCAGTCGGTGCAGATCCCCATTCTGGCCAGCCTCAACGGCGCCACCACCGGCGGCTGGGTGCGCTTTGCCAAGGACGTGGAGCAGGCCGGCGCGGACGCCATCGAGTTGAACACCTACGCGCTGGCAACCGACAAGAGCCAGACCTCGGCGCTGCTGGAAGGCCAGCTTCTCGATTTGGTCAAGGCTGTCACCTCGGCGGTCAAGGTTCCGGTCTCGGTCAAGCTGATGCGCTCCTTCACCAGCATTCCGCATCTGGTTTCGCAGTTGGAAGACGCGGGCGCGAAGGGCGTCGTGCTCTTCAACCGCTTCTATCAGCCCGACTTCGACATCGAAACTCTCGAAGTCAGGCCCACGCTGCACTTCTCCACGCCCTCTGAGCTGCTGCCCCGCCTGCATTGGGCAGCCATCCTCTACGGCACCATGAAGGCCGATCTGGCCATCTCCGGCGGCGTTCACTCGGCTGAAGATGTTCTCAAGGGCATCATGGCAGGAGCCGGCGTAACCATGATGGCTTCGGCGCTGCACATTCACGGCATCGAGCACATCAAGAGAGTGCTCGCCGACGTGCATTACTGGCTGGAGAAGCGCGAGTACACTTCGCTCTGGGAGACGCGCGGCTGCCTCAGCCGCCGCTCGGTGCCTGACACTTCGGCGTTTGATCGCGGGAATTACATCAAGACTCTCAGCTCGTATAGCTTGCGGCAGACGATGGGCGCGTTCTAAAGCCCACCGGCCACAATCCTTCGCAGCCCAACCCGGCCCCGTTCAACAAGAGCGGGGCCGGGTTGTTTTTGGAGCGAAGTCGAGAGTATCATGAATTTTGGGCTACAATGTAGCTCGTACCGCCAGGAGGAACTTACGATGTCTGAAAATGCTGTTGTCCGTGCCCGCATTGACCTGCACGTCAAGGAAGAGGCATCGAGCGTACTGGCGGCCATGGGGCTGACGGTCTCCGACGCCTTCCGCCTTCTTCTCACACGCATTGCACGCGAAAAGAAGCTGCCGTTTGAGCCGCTGACGCCAAACGAGACCACCATCGCGGCCATGCGCGAGGCGCGTGCCGGAAATCTCAGGAGCTTCGATAGCGTCGCAGCGCTCATGGCGGACCTGCATGCGGAGGATTGAGCCCACAACTCAGTTCAGGCGCGAGGCCAAAGGCCAGTACCGCGCTGCGCTCGATGCGGAGATGACGCCCGTCGTGGAACTACTGGTAATTAAATTGGTCGAATAGATCCACGCTTAACCCAACGCACAAGAAAGAGAACTAGATAGGTAAATCCCCACCCCAGAGGTACGGGAACGAACGCGACAACTGCCACATCTATCCATAAGATATAGCTCGATTCCGCAAGATAGTCTGTGGATCGCTTATCACATTCAGCGCTCCACCGCCAGTTCTGTGCCTCCTCACAACTTAGCGTTAGCGCGCTGGCAGTCTTTATGAGGTCGTTATCAACAACATTGAAGGTGTGTGCCCCAGCACCGAGAATCCAGACGACAGAAGCAATAATCCCTATTCTTTTCCATCCGTTGATCTTCATGGCACCTCAATTTCATGCAAAATCTGAGTTGAATTCAGTAAGTTGGAGCGGTCGCAAGGTGACTCCGATAATCAGCTTTGCAATATGTTCATCATCAACAGATTCCGCTGGAGTCAAGAGGGTATCGGCACGCACCTTTATGTCTGTGATTAGACTGTCGTCCTCCAGTAGACTATAAAATGGATTTTCATCCTCGCTTGGTTTCTCACCACCAATGTCTTCGCATTTCTTGGGAATCTTCATCGCATCAAATAGCGACTTCAGCCTATTGTCAATATCTCCGCCCTGAATGATCTTGCCTTTACCGATTTCTCGTCTCAAAAACAAAATGTCAAATTTGCAGGCTAGCATGAGTCTCTCAGTTACCAGAGGAACGAACCGGTAATCACACACCTGAAAATGGTTTGCAATTTGCTCAACTAGAGGTCCTCCTGCGCTCCAAACCCTTTTCAGCGCAGATGTTTGATTGCCGGATACCCAATGCGACAGCTTTGTACTCCATAGTTTTCGTAGCTGCGGGTGGAACTGCTTCCGGATCGAATGCTTATGGGCTGCCCGTAGCCTAGTTTCGCGGTGAGCATACAAAGGCCCTTCATAAACCAGAGTGAATTCCAAATTCTCACCCTCCTCTTGAAACCCTTCGCCGGGCTTCCTATCTCTACAGTAGGGGACCCGTACCACTCACCATTCTCCCGCGTTTCTCTTGGTTCGAAAAGTGTATAAATAAATACCCTGGATGAGCCGGCTAGTCTACAAGTCATCACTGAGCAGACGCAGAACGATCTCTTCAATCAGGCAGCAGGCCTCGGGAAGGGCGGCTTCGACAGAGTTGCTGAAGCCTTCGCCTAACTCGGTTGAGGCTGCGCCGATGGTGAGCAGTTGTGCATTGCGGGGCAGGGAATTATAGAGGTCGCGGGCCAGGGCGAGCAGTTCGGCCGCGTCCACGTGGTGCGTTGAATAGCCCGTGCCGCCGGAAGCTGGCTCGACGGAAGCTAGCTTGATTGATCCGGGAGCAGAATCGACGGCGCTATCGATGAAGAGAACCGACTCGGCGCGCGCGACGTCTTCGGCCAGATCGGGAGTCCATTGAAACGATGCGATGACGCGGATGGTGGGTTGATCCGCGAAGCGACGCTCGGCCCACTCGGCAAGCCAAAGCCCGACGCCGTCATCTCCGCGCAGCGTGTTGCCGCAGGCTAGGATGAGGCATCGTATTGCGCTTGAATGTTGCATTGGAATAGAGTAACGCCGGTCTCCTGACCGGCTGTGCTGGCGGCGTTCCCGCCGCCAGAGGATGTCTCGACACGCCCAGCGTTGTGTGTGGGCCGGGAGGCCCACACGACAGCCGGCCAGGAGGCCGGCGCTACAGACGTGCTTAGCTGATCACCTGGTCCACGACCTCGCCGTCGGCATTGACCAGCGTCAACACCAGCGGCATCTGCCCGTAGGCGTGGGTCGAGCAGCTCAGGCATGGATCGAAGGTGCGGATCACGGCCTCGACGCAATTCAGAGCGCCAGGGGTGAACTTGCCGTCCTTGACATAGGCCCTGGCCGATTGCAGCACGCCGCGATTCATCGCGTTGTTGTTGTGCCCGGTTGCAACGACCAGGCTGGCCCAGATCATCTTGCCGTTTTCATCCACCTTGTAATGGTGGTTGAGGGTGCCGCGCGGCGCTTCAATCTGCCCCGCGCCCTCGAGACGGTTGACGCCGGCTGTGGCGCGCACATGCTTATCAAGAATCAGCGGGTCGGTCAGGATCTGCTCGATCTTTTCGATGCCGTAGAGCGCCTCGACCAGCCGCGCATGATGATAGTGGAAGGAACTCTCGATTGGCCCGGCGGAGATCTGCTTGAAGAGCGCCAACTCCTCATCGGCTTGCGGAGTGCCCATGGATTTGGCGATATTCAGCCGCGGCAGCGGGCCCACGCGATAGCTGCCCTCGGGGTAGCCGAGCGGCTTGTAGTAGACGAACTTGGTGTAGCTGTAGTTCTCGACCGCCTCGCCAATTACTTCCGTGAAGTGGTGAGCGTTGATGCCGTCCTCGATGATCGCGCCCTTGGGATCAATCAGCCGAAGCGCGCCGTCGGTGAATTCGATGGACTCGTCCTCGTTGATCAGTCCCAGATAATTCGATGGGAAGTTGGCGAATACCTCGATCTCCGGCTTGAAGTTGCCGGCAATCTGCTTGTAGGCGGTCAGCGCCAAAGCCACATTGGCATAAGCCTCGGGCAGCATGGCCAGAATCTCATCGCGGTGCGCGGCGGTCAAAGGTTCAGTCACGCCGCCAGGTACCACCCATCCCGTATGAATACGCTTGGTGCCTAGAAGTTCAATAATGTGCTGGCCAAAGCGGCGCAGGCCGATGCCCGCCAGGCCCAGATCAGGCCGCGCGGCAGCCACGCCAAAGATGTGCCGCTGGGCGGGGTCGGACTCCATGCCCAGCAAGAGATCAGGCGACGAAAGATGAAAGAAGCTCAGCGCATGAGACTGCACCATCTGGGCCAGATTCAGCACGCGCCGCAGTTGCGCCGCCGTGTGCGGAATCCGCACCGACATGATCGCCTCGCAGGCCTTGGCCGAGGCCAGCAGATGCGAGACCGGGCAGATGCCGCAGATGCGCGCCGTCAGGCTGGGCATCTCATAAAACGGTCGACCTTCACAGAACTTCTCAAAGCCGCGCACCTGCGTCACGTGAAAATGCGCGTCTTCCACCTGGCCTTGACTGTCGAGTTGGATGGTAATTTTGCCGTGGCCTTCCAGGCGCGTTACCGGATCGATGGTGATAGTTTGGGTCATAAAAAGCTCCAAATTTCTTCAACAGGCGCGGACGAAGACGCCCGCGCGACAGCCGGTCTGGAGACCGGCGCTACGTTAAGCTCCAAAACGGGTGAGCGCTGAAATATCCAACGGCGCTCCGGTTACCAGCGCAGTCAGCGCTGCGTGAAAGGTATCGGCCGAAGGCGGACAGCCCGGCAAATAGACATCCACCGTCACAAACTCGTGCACGGGGCGCACAATATTGAGCAGCTTGGGCACTACCACGCAGGGAATCTGCTGCTGCAAGCTCGCATTCTCAATGTATGCGCGGTCCAGAATCGCCTCCGGGCCAAAGGGATTGCGCATCGACGGCACGTTTCCCGCCACGGCGCAGTCGCCCATCGCGATCAGCATCTTGGAGTGCGCGCGCACCTTGCGGATCTTTGCCTCGTCGTCCACCGACGCCACTGCTCCCTCGACCAGCACAATGTCCACCTCGTCGGGAAAGTTCTTCTCGTCCACCAGCGGGCTGTAGACCAGGTCGAACAGCTCCGACAGTTTCAGCAGACGCTCGTCCATGTCGAGGAACGACATATGACAGCCGGAACAACCGTCCAGCCACACCGTTGCAACTTTCAGTTTGCTCATTGCGCTTCCCTCATGAGGTTCAGGTAAGGCAGAAAATCAGGATATTTGGGATGATCGGAGCCAACCTTGCTCTTGTCGAAGAGCGCTCCGGTGGGGCAGCACTGCACGCATTTTCCGCAGCGCGTGCAACTGGACTTTCCCCACTCGTCGTTGAGATCGGTGATGACGATCGAGTCGATGCCGCGTCCCATCACGTCCCAGATGTGCGCGCCTTCAATCTCCGCGCAGACCCGCACGCAGCGCGTGCAGAGAATGCAGCGGTTGTGATCGACGGTAAAGCGCTCATGCGAGGCATCCACGCTCAGTGAAGGATTGCGATAAGGCAGGCTGACGTGGGTCAAGCCCTGATCCTGCGCCATCGCCTGCAATTCGCAATGGCCGTTGGAAACGCAGACCGCGCAGATGTGGTTGCGCTCGGCAAAGAGCAGCTCAAGAATCATGCGGCGGTGCTTCTGCAGCCGCTCCGTATTCGTGCTCACTTCCATGCCTTCATAGACCGTGGCCACGCAGGCCGGCAGCAGTTTGTTGCTGCCTTTGATCTCCACCAGGCACAGCCGGCACGCGCCCACATTGCTCAGCCCTTCCAGATTGCAGAGGGTGGGAATGTCGATGTCGTTCTCGCGCGCCACTTCCAGAATCGTCTGGCCTGAGCGCGCGCTGAGTTCTTGTCCGTCGATGGTGAGTGTTTTGACGCCTACGCTCTCGCTCATGCCAGCACCTCCTGAGAAACGGCGGCAGGCGCGGGCGCTTCGATATTGCAGACACCGGCCGGACAGCGCTTATTCACAATATGTTCGATGTACTCGTTCCTGAAGTACTTCAGCGTGCTCAGCACCGGATTGGGCGCCGTCATGCCCAGTCCGCAGAGGCTGGTCTCCTTGATCGTTTCGCAGAGGCTGACCAGCAGATCCAGATCCTCCATGGTTCCCTTGCCGTCGCAGATGCGGGTCAGCAGAGTATGCATCTGCGCCGTGCCCGCGCGGCAGGGAATGCACTTGCCGCAGGATTCGGATTTGCAGAACTCGACAAAGAACTTGGCGACGTTGACCATGCAGGAGGTGTCGTCCATGACGATCATGCCGCCGGAGCCCATGATGGAGCCGACCGCCATGAGAGCGTCATAGCTGACGCCTAGATCGAGCATTTCAGCCGGAATGCAGCCGCCGGAAGGGCCGCCGGTCTGCACAGCCTTGAAGGTGTGCCCCCCGGGTACGCCGCCGCCGATGACCTCGATGATCTCGCGCAGCTTGATGCCCATGGGCACTTCCACCAGGCCGGTGTTGGCGATTTTGCCGGTGAGCGCGAAGACCTTGGTTCCCTTGCTGCGCTCCGAGCCCATGTCGTGAAACCACTGGCCGCCGTTGCGCACGATGGGCGCGATGTTGGCATAGGTTTCAACGTTATTGATGAGCGTGGGCTTGCCCCACAACCCGCTTGCCGCGGGATAAGGCGGCCGCGGTTTCGGAGTGCCGCGCTTGCCTTCGATGGACGCGATCAGCGCGGTCTCTTCGCCGCAAACAAATGCGCCCGCGCCGAGACGAATCTCCACGTCAAAATTAAAGGGCGTGTTGCAAATGTTGTTACCGAGAAGACCGTGACGTCGCGCCTCGCGTAACGCGGTCGTCAGCCGCGAGACCGCCACCGGATACTCCGCACGCACGTAGATGAATCCCTTGCTTGCGCCAACTGCGTATGCTGCAATTGCCATGCCTTCGATGACGCGATGCGGATCGCCTTCCATCACGCTGCGATCCATGAATGCGCCGGGGTCGCCCTCGTCGCCGTTGCAGACCACATACTTCAAATCGCCGCTGGCCTTGGCCACCGTGCCCCACTTCAGGCCCGTCGGATAACCGCCGCCGCCGCGCCCGCGCAGGCCGCTTTCCGTGATGCGATGAACCACGCCGCCGGGGGTCATCTCGGTCAGCGCCGTCAACAGCGCCTTGTAGCCGTCGCGGCTGATGTAATCGTCAATCTTCTCCGGGTCGATGTGGCCGGCATTCTCCAGCACCACCCGTACCTGCTTGTCGAAGTGGTCGCTCAAATCGCATTGCAGCTCAGGCACCGGCTCTTTGCCCAGGCTGGCCACAATCGCTTCGGCATTGTCGGCTTTTACGTGGTGATACAGATGCTCATCGGGGTCCACGCGCACCAGCGGCCCGCTGGAGCACGGCCCCATGCACCCGGTGCGGCGGATCAGCACGTGCTTGTCCGACTCGCCGGCAGCCTTCTCCAGCGCATCCCGCAAACGCTCCGACCCCTGGCTCATGCAGGCCAGGTCCATACAGACGTTCACTTCAAAATCGTACTTATCGTTTTCCTGGCAGACGCTCTTGGCTATCTGTTCGAGTTCTTCGATCGTCATTCGACTGCCCACCTCTCCAGTTGGTCGAGCATCTGTTCCTTGGTCACCTCGCCCATCACCTCTCCGTCGCACAGCACCACCGGCGCGCGGCTGCAAGCGCCCACGCAACGCGCCGTCAGCAGGCTGATCTCACCGTCCATCGTGGTCTGCCCATGGGCAATTCCCAGGAATTTTTCAGCCGCAGCCACCAGCTTGTCGGAGCCCTTGATGTAGCACGCGGTTCCGGCGCAAACCGTCGCCGTATGCTTGCCCGGCGGCTTCAGGCTGAAGTAGTGATAAAACGTCACCACTCCATAGGCCTGGCTCAGCGGCACGCGCAAGCTCTTGGCCACAAAGCGAATCGAATCGTCATCCAGATAGCCAAAGGCCGACTGCACCGTGTGCAGCGTCTCAATCAGCGCGTGGCGGGCAAAGCCATTCTTGCGCATAGTGCCGTTGACGATCTTCCATCTTTTATCGTCACTGGGCAGCGGTGGTGGTGTGAATGCAGGCACAATTCCTCCCAAACACAGGCATAGATTGCAGGGTGATCGCCCCGCACTTCGTCTCAAGTAAGTGTAGGTTGCGCTGGATTGGTGCTTCCGTGATACCGGTCACCGGGGTAAATAGATATTATTTTATCGATATATCTCAATAAAAGAAAGCTCCTTACAGGATTGCATTAAATTTCCTGTTCCCTGTTCCCTGTTCCCGGTTCCCTAGCCTCACCCCAGCGCCGGCAGATGGTCTGAGATTCCAAACAAGAATATGATCCCGATAATGCAGCTATAGGCCGCCCCAGTCCAGGCAATCGCGTGATAAAGCCGCGGATGATGGTGGCCGCTGGCATTGAAGGCCCCGCCCATCGTCGCCGTCATTACGGCATTCATCGCCACCAGACCCACGGCAAAAGCGCCCAGGCCCATCATCCCGCGCGAAGTCCCGCCCAGGTTGGCGGTCAGGAAAAACAGCGCCAGTTGGCTCGGCGTCTCCGCGCCCACGCCGTGCAGAACGCCAATCATAAAGACCGACTTGCCGTTATACATCCACTGAAAGCGCTCCGGCTGCGGCGCATCGGGCTTCCAACATCGGCGCACCCGCCAGGCCAGCCAAAGCACCCCGTTGATGGCAATCGCCAACCGGCTTTCAATGCGGCTATGGCTGTGTCCATGCGCGTCCTTGCGCAGAATCCCCGCCACCACGCCAATGCCCAGCACAATCAGCGTCAGCCCGATCAGCCGCTCGGTCCAGTGATCCAGCCCCTCGGGAAGGCCCAGGTGCAGCTCCAGCACGGCAATGCCCAGCGCGGCCACCGTGAAGGCGTGGCCCAGCGCGTAGGTCATTCCCAGCCGCAGCCCGCTGCGCCAATTGCGCTGCACCGCGGTGATGTCGCTGATGGCGGCCAGATGATCGTAATCAAAGCCGTGCCGCAGCCCCAGCAGCAAGCAGGAGCCCAGCGCGGCATCGAGTTTCCAGTCGCCCAGAATCGGAGTCACAGTGCCCAGTATAGCCGAGAATCGCCTGAAGACGCGCTGGCAAACCAGATCGACTGGGCGCCAGGTCCAGATTTTAGAATCTGGGAAATCACGAATCTCAACCTGAATGCGTATACACTGCCAACAAACCCCATGCGAACGAATAGTGAGCGTCTGCCCCACCGCATGTGGCAGGTGGTTACTTGGCCGCATCGGACGTAATTTGGTAATCCCGGTACTCGATCGTAATAACAGTCCGTCCCAGAAGAAAGCTCTCCGAGACGGCCCGCGCATGAGTCGCCATCGAGAACCCGTTCACGTTGACGTAATCGCGCATCAACCGCGCCGGCCCGGTAAAGATCGAAGGACTTTGCGTCGCATTTCCCTCCATGCGCACAAGCGTGCCGTCCTTCACGTCCACCCAAAGCGTTCCTTCAATCATGTTGGCCGCCTTGCGTCGCGGAGTCACCCCCAGCCCAACGCAATCCCGCCCATCCAGAATTTTTACGCCGGGCTTCAACTGCATCGAGTAGTTGGCCGAAGTGAGCCATAAATGCTCGCGCGTGCCGGGCTGATTGATCAGCTTCTCATTTTCAAGAATCGTATGCAACACATGTGTCCGCAGAAACTCCGAGCCGGATTCGGAAAGAATCGTATAGTTTTTTCCGCTCTCTCTGCGATAGTCGGTTCTCACCGTCATCTCCGCCGACGGATGCGTCTCATCGCTGCCTCGGTAGACGGTGTAGTGCTCGGTGACGGTATAAGCCGCAACATGATCCACTCTTGCTTTAACCGCCGCATCCGCAAGCTGTATCACCGCGGCCGAGTCAAGTTGCTGCGCCGCAAGGCCGGTCGTTCCCAGAACGGCCAGAACAAGCGAGGCTATCGTCCTTTTCACAGATGTACGCAGAAAACTCATTCCTCCGCCTTCCAATTTAGCCGCTGCCTTCAGACTAATTGAATGCGCTTCAAATCCTGTGCTGTTTGAAACACTTGCCGGGAATTAGCTTGCAAAGACTAAAAGAACTGAGCGTGAATGCGCTATGCTGGTCTCCGGTGCGAGGTTATTTACGAAAGAAACTCAGCCAAATCGAGAACGAAGAGAAGTGCTCGTCCGCGGCGTCGTGCAGGGCGTGGGCTTTCGCCCCTTCGTCTATCGCCTGGCGCAGGATGAAGGCCTCTCAGGTTCAGTTGGCAACGATACCAACGGCGTCACGATTCAGATCGAGGGTCCAACCGAGCGCGTTGAGGCCTTTCTCGTCCGTCTCGGTTCGGAAGCGCCGCCCATGGCTCGCATCGACACAATTACTGTTCGTCCAATTTCCGCAACCGGCGCCGCGGGCTTTCAAATCACTGCCAGTGAGTCAGCAGGTCAAATCAGCACCGGAATTCCAGCCGACGCCGCAACCTGCCCCGACTGCCTGCGCGAGTTATTTGATCCTGAGGATCGCCGCTTCCTGTATCCCTTTCTCAACTGCACCAACTGCGGCCCGCGCTTCACCATCACCCGCCAAATTCCCTATGACCGTCCGCAAACCTCGATGGCGAAGTTTCCCATGTGCATGGAGTGCCAGTGGGAGTACGACGATCCACGGAATCGCCGCTTCCATGCGCAGCCCAATGCGTGCTATGAGTGCGGGCCGCGCGTCTGGCTGATTACGCCGGGCGGAGAAATCTGCAAAGCCACGAGTTCAGTTGCGCCGCACTTGCAACAAGTTTTACTCGCGGCCGCTGGCAGGAAAAAAATCAATTCTGAAAACGCGGCGGCTTCATCTTTTGCGGTCGTCGAGCAGACGATTGATTTTCTGCTGGAAGGCCGTATCGTGGCCATCAAAGGCATCGGCGGCTTTCATCTCTGCGTTGACGCAAACAATGAGGTCGCAGTAACACGCCTCCGCCAGCGCAAGCAGCGCTACGGCAAGCCGCTCGCCGTCATGGTGCGCGACATCGAGGCCGCGCGCACACTTTGCGCGCTGACGATCGAGGAAGAGTCGCTGCTCTCCACGCCCGCGCGCCCCATTGTTCTGGCACGCAAGCGCGAGGGCAGCGGGATTGCGGAAGGCGTCGCACTGGGGATTCCCTGGCTCGGCATCTTTCTTCCCTACGCACCGCTTCAACATCTGCTCTTCGCCGACGCGCGCATTCACGCACTCGTTATGACCTCCGCCAACCTCAGTGAAGAACCCATCGCCATCGACAATGAAGAAGCCCAGCAGCGCCTCGGCCAAATCGCCGATGCCTTCCTCATGCACGACCGCGAAATCCTTCAGCGCTGCGATGACTCGGTTGCCGCGGTAGTCGATGGCGCGCCGCAACTCATTCGCCGCGCGCGCGGTTTTGTGCCCCTCGGCATTGCGCTGCCCTTTGAAGTTCCGCCGCTTCTCGCCGTCGGCGGCCATCTGAAAAGTGTCTTCACCCTTGCGCGCGGCCGCTTTGCCTATCAGAGCCAGCACCTGGGCGACCTGGAAAACCTCACCGGCCTCGATTTCTTCAAGGAGTCTCTCGATCACCTGATGCGCACCTTTGAGATCCAGCCGCAAGCCGTCGTCCACGACCTGCATCCCGGCTATCTATCCACCCAATGGGCCAAGGAATGGGCTGCTGAACGCGGCCTCCCTCTGATCGCCGTCCAGCATCATCACGCGCATATTGCCGGCTGCATGGCGGAGCATAGCTTGGAAGGTCCAGTCATCGGCCTCGCGCTCGACGGCACCGGCTACGGCACCGATGGAAAGATCTGGGGCGGCGAAGTTTTGATCGCCAAGCTTGGCAGCTTCGAGCGCTTTGCTCATCTCAACTATGTGCCCATGCCGGGCGGCGAGGCGGCAATTAAAGAGCCGTGGCGCATGGCGCTGGGGGCACTCCATGCAGCGGACTATGACGTGGAATCGGAACAGATTGTTCAATTGCTTGGCGCGCAGGCAAGTGAGGTGCGAGTATTGCGGCGTATGTTGGAGCGCGGAGTCAATTCGCCGATGACGTCGAGCCTGGGGCGGCTGTTCGATGCAGTGGCTGCGGTGGTGCTGAATCGGCGCGTGGTGGACTATGAGGCGGAGGCAGCGATTGAGCTGGAAGGAATCGCTGTCGATGAGCCGGACCGATTTGAGCAGGGATATTATGTCCCGGAGCTGCACGGGGCGGAAGAGGGCTCAGGAAGTGTGGCTGAGATTCGAACTGGAAAGATGTGGAAGGCGGTGCTTGAAGACCTTTGGCGCGGAGTGCCGGCGAGACGCATTTCGGCGCGGTTTCATGCGGGCATCGCGGAGGGATTCATCAATGCGGCGGCGAACGCTCGGATTGAGACGGATATCAATACGGTTGCGCTAAGTGGCGGCTGCATGGCGAACCGCCGTTTGGCGCGGCTGCTGCGTGAAGGGCTGGAGGAAGAAGGTTTTAATGTCTTTCAGCACAGACAAGTCAGTCCCGGCGACGGCGGCCTGAGTTATGGCCAAATTGCCGTTGCCGCCGCAATGCTGAGTAAGTCGGAGTTACCCGGCCAAATGCACTAACTGCTGCGCTTCCTCGCGCGGCCCGAGCAGCGAGATGCGTGGAATCCGCCCGCGCACCATCGCCACTTCGTCGCAGCGATGCAAACGCGGACAGTTCTGGCAATCCTTGAAGATCTTGTCCGGCAGCTCGGCCTTGTCATCCACAGTGCGGAAGCCGTACTTGAAAAAAAAGTCCGAGATGCGCGTAAACAGGCAGATCGATTGAATCCCGTGCTCCTCGGCCTCCTCAATCAGCGCGCCAAGAATCCGTCCGCCCGCGCCCTGCCCCTTGGCCGCGGGCTTCACCACAATCGAGCGAACCTCGCACAGATGCGGCCCATAAAAATGCAGCGCGCCGCAGCCCAGAAAAACGCCGCCGTCAGACTCAGCGACAGTGAAGTCGCGAATGTTCTCGCAGATCTCCGCAAACGCCCGCCGCAACAGCGTGCCGTCGGTCGAGAGCGAATTCACCAGGTCGTAAACATTGGAGGCGTCTTTGAGCAGCGCTTTACGCACCAGCATGTGCGGCCTCCTGCTGAATGCGTTTCGTCGCGGCAGCCAGCGCCTCGCGCACTCGTTCGCGCGCCGTTCCGCCCATCACATCGTGGCAATCGAGCGTAGCTTGCAGTGTTACAGCCGCAAAGAAATCCTCTCCAAACTCCTCGCCAAACTGGCGCAAATCCTCCAGCGAAAGCGCGCCAAGTTCCACGCCTTTCCCAATCGCAAAACGCACCGCATTGCCAATCTTTTCGTGCGCAGTCCGAAAGGGAACGCCCTTGTGAACGAGGTACGTCGCCGCCGCCATCGCATTCAAATAGCCCGACTGCGCCGCCTCGTTCATGCGTTCGCGATTGAATGTAAGCGCGGCGGTAAAGCGAGCCACAAGCCGAATCATCTGCGGCACAAACTCCACGGCAAAGGCTGGCTCCTGCGTCTCCTGCATGTCTTTATTGTAGGCCAAAGGCAGCCCTTTGAGTTGCAGCGTGACCGCCTCGGCCGCGCCGTGAATGCGCCCGACTTTGGCGCGAATCAGTTCCGTGAGATCGGGATTTTTCTTCTGCGGCATCGCGCTAGAGCCGGTTGAAAAGGCCTCAGGCAGCGTGATAAAGCCAAACTCCGCTGTCGCAAAAAGGGTAATCTCTTCGGCAAAACGGCTCAGATGCAGGCCAATAAAAGTCAACGCTTGCAGATACTCCAGAATAAAATCGCGGTCGCTAGTCGCATCGATTGAATTGCTGGTAGGCGCGGTGAAACCCAGTTCGCGCGCAACCAGTTCGCGATCCAGCTTGAGCGTTGCGCCGGCCACGGCTCCTGAGCCCAGCGGACAATAGTTCAGCCGCGCCGCGCAATCGCGCAGCCGCGCCGCATCGCGCAGAATCATCTCCACATAAGCCAGCAGCCAATGCGCCACCAGCACCGGCTCGGCGCGCTGCATGTGCGTGTAGCTAGGCATCACCTCGTCGCCAGACGTGTGTGCCTTCTCAACCAGCGCGCTGGCCCACGCCGTTAGAGATTTAATTGTCAGCCCTATCTGCCCGCGAACATAAAGTCTCAGGTCGGTGGCAATCTGCTCGTTCCTACTGCGCCCGGTGTGCAGCTTGAGGCCAAGAGAGCCGATGCGCTCGGCCAGCTTCAGTTCGACAAAATGATGAATGTCTTCCGCCGTCGCGTGATCGCGTACCAGAGCTTTACCCGCTGGCGATGCGTGTTCGGCGGCAATCGCATCGAGAGCACCGCGCAACTTGGCGGTCTCATCGACAGTGAGAATCTTCGCCGCGCAAAGTGCGGACGCATGAGCCTTGCTCGCCGCTACTTCTTCGTCCAGAAGCCGCCAGTCAAAGACAATCGACCGCTGCCACGCTTCAAACTCCGCGTCCAGCGGCTCGCGAAAGCGCCCCGACCACATCTTCCCGGATTGTTGTTCGTTCGACATTGATTTTGAAACCTCTGATCAATCCTAGGTTTTGAAAGGGCACGACTTTAGTCGTGCCGTAATTGCTACAAAATCAGACGGGCTTTAGCCCCTGAGGGAAACCCCGTGCGATAAACATACTTGTTCATCTCTTTCTAAGACATAATTTGCGCTATTCCTTCTCCTTGCCGCTGTTGAGCTGAGGCATTTCACTGCCTTTACTTAGCGTGATGAGGCCTGTTTGCGCATAGGTGAGAAGCTTCGCACGCGTGTCTGTAATATCCAGATTGCGCATGGTGAGTTGTCCAATGCGGTCGCGCGGAGAGAAACTCGATTCGGTCTTCTCCATGCTCAGCCGCTCGGGATGAAAGGTAAGATTGGGCGACTCGGTATTGAGAATCGAGTAGTCGTTGCCGCGCCGCAACTCCAGCGTGACCTCGCCAGTGATAGGTTTGGCCACCCAGCGCTGGGCGGATTCGCGCAGCATGATCGCCTGCGAATCGAACCAGCGGCCCTGATAGAGCAGACGGCCAAGCTTGCGCCCATTGTCGCGGTACTGCTCGATCGTGTCCTCATTGTGAATGCCGGTCACCAGGCGCTCGTAAGCAATAAAAAGCAGCGCCAGCCCCGGAGCTTCGTAGATGCCGCGGCTCTTGGCTTCGATAATGCGGTTCTCAATCTGGTCGGACATACCCAGCCCGTGGCGGCCGCCAATGCGATTCGCTTCCAGCAACAACGCAACCGGGTCGTCGAATCGCTGCCCATTGAGCGCGACCGGAAAGCCCTCTTCAAAGCGAATGGCCACTTCTTCGCGCTGGATCTCGACATCGTCTCGCCAGAATGCCGTGCCCATGAGCGGAACGACAATCTTCATCGACGAAGATAGCTGCTCCAGATCTTTTGCTTCGTGGGTTGCGCCAAGAATATTGGAGTCGGTAGAGTACGCTTTTTCCGCCGACATCTTGTACGCAAAGCCCGCCCGCTGCATGTATGCGGACATCTCGGCGCGGCCGCCTAACTCGTCGATGAAGGCGGCATCAAGCCAGGGTTTATAGACTTGCAGGCTGGGATTGACGAGCAAGCCGTAGCGATAGAAGCGCTCGATGTCATTGCCCTTGAAAGTCGATCCGTCGCCCCAGATATTGACATCGTCCTCCTTCATCGCGGCCACCAGCATGGTGCCCGTAACCGCGCGACCGATGGGTGTGGTGTTGAAGTAGGCAACGCCGGCGGTCGTGATATGAAAGGCCCCCGACTGTAGCGCAGCGATACCTTCGCGAATCAGCGGGCCGCGGCAGTCGATGAGGCGGGCCTTTTCCGCGCCATACTCCAGGGCCGCGCGCGGAATAGCGTCGTAGTCGGTTTCGTCCGGCTGGCCAAGGTTGGCCGTATAGGCGTAAGGGATGGCGCCCTTCTGCTTCATCCAATGCAGGGCGGCGGAGGTGTCAAGCCCGCCAGAGAAGGCGATGCCGACCTTCTGGCCGACGGGCAGCGATTCGAGAATTACGGACATGCTTTAGAACCTCGGATCAAGTCGTTGTCTTGAAAGGGCACGACTTCAGTCGTGCCGCTGAAATGCCCCAACATTGTGGGCTTTAGTCCCTAAGGAAAGCATTCTCTTACTTATATATTCCATCAGGGGCTAAAGCCTGTTTTCTTATTGCAGCTTTGCGGCACGGCTAAAGCTTTGTCCTTTCAAAGCATCGACTCTCTTAAAGTCTCCTCAAATCAAGACTGAGAACTGACAACTGAAAACTGACAACTGTTACGCCAGTCCTCCCAGCAGCAGCAGCAGCAGCGCCTTCTGCGCGTGCAGCCGATTTCCCGCCTGATCGAAGGCAATCGATTGCGGGCCGTCGAGGACTGCATCGGTTACCTCAGCATTACGTCGCGCCGGCAAGCAGTGCATGAAGACCGCGTGTGGCGTGGCTTTCGCCATCAGCGCCTCATTCACCTGGAAGGGCCTGAAGATGGGCTCGCGCTTGGTGGATTCATGCTCGAAGCCCATGCTGACGCATACGTCGGTATAAACCGCGTCAGCGCCCTCGACAGCCGCTTGCGGATCTTGCAGCAGGCGAATCTCGCAGCCGTTGACCTGCGCAATATCCCGCGCCAGCGTGACAATTTCAATATCCGGCGAGTAGCCGCGCGGCGTGGCGACAGTTACATTCGCGCCTAGTTGCGCACCGGTCAGCATCAGTGAGTGGCATACGTTATTGCCGTCGCCCACATACGTAAAATTCAGTCCGGCAACGGAACCGAAATGTTCGTCGAGCGTCATAAAATCGGCCAGCGCCTGGCAAGGATGCTCGAAGTCGCTGAGCGCGTTGACCACCGGTACGCGCGAGTTGGCGGCCATCTCCGTGATCGTATCGTGCGCATAAGTGCGCAGCACAATCACATCCACCCAACGCTCCACATTGCGCGCCACGTCGGCGATGGATTCGCGCTCGCCTAAAGGTGAATTTGTTTGATCGACAAAGATTGCATTGCCACCCATGGTATTGATGCCGGCCTCAAAACTCAGCCGCGTGCGCAGGCTGGCCTTCTCAAACATCAGCACCATTTGCTTGCCATCGAGCGCGCGGCGATACTCGCGCGGGTTGCGCTTGACCTCGTGTCCCAGCTTGAGAATCGCGCGCACTTCGCCGCTGGTCAGATCGGAAATCGAGCACATGTCCTCGCCATTCAAACGCGCCGCGGCGGCAACAATATCGGCATCCGATCCAACGGAAATCTCCGGCCTTTCAAGAAGAGTTTTGCTAGCCATTGTTCAGTCCTCCTGCGGGCTGGGCCGCGGCATAAGCGGTAAAAACCTTATCCAGCGCGGCGATTGTAGTATCCACATGCTTGCGCTCAAAGATGTAAGGCGGCAGGAAACGCAAGGTCGTATCGCTGGTGCAGTTAATCACCACATGGTGCTTGAGCATCTCCGTAACGGTGTGCTTGCCCAATTCGGCTGAGTCCAGTTCCGCGGCAATCATCACGCCCTTGCCGCGCACGTCGATGATGCTCGGATGGCGCTCGGCGAGCTTGTGCAATTCAGCTTGGAAGTAATCGCCGATCTCGACAACATGATCGAGCAGATTTTCTTTTTCAATGGAGTCGATCACCGCTATGGCGACTGCGCAGGCCAGCGGTCCGCCGCCAAACGTAGTGCCGTGCATGCCCGCGTGGAAGGCGCGCGCCACCTCGTTGGTACAGACCGTCGCGCTCATCGGAATACCGCCGGCCAGCGGCTTAGCCAGTGTTGTAATGTCGGGCTTGATGTCAAAGTGCTGATAGGCGCACCACTTTCCCGTGCGGCCCAGGCCGGCCTGAATCTCATCCACAATCAGCAATGCGCCGGTTGAATCGGCCAGCGCGCGCGCCTCGGCAAAGAACTCCGGCGTCAAAGGCCGCACGCCGCCTTCGCCCTGAATTGCTTCCAGCAGAATGCCGCAGACTTCATTGGAAAACTTCGCGCGCAGATCTTCAATGTCATTGAATTTTACAAACTCGAAGCCGGGGACGACAGGCTCGAAGGGCGCGCGATATTTTTCTTTGTAAGTGGCCGAGATGGCGCCAAAGGTGCGGCCATGAAAGCTCTGCTCAAGCGCCAGAAACTTGGTGCCAATCTGCTTGCCTTCCTCGCGCAGAACTCCGGCGTGGGCGCGCGCCAGCTTCAGCGCGCACTCGACGGCCTCGCAGCCCGAGTTGCCAAAATAGACGCGGTCCAAGCCAGTAATTCTAGTGACGCGCTCGGCCAGATCCGCCATCTTGTCGTTGAAATAATAATTCGACGCGTTGATCAGCGTACGGCTCTGCTTGGCAATGGCCTCTTGAATCACCGTGCTGCTGTATCCCAGCGCGTTGACGCCGATGCCGCTCAGCAGATCCAGATAGCGATTGCCGTGCTCGTCAATCAGATAAACGTCTTCGCCGGCCACAAACAAAACAGGAAAGCGATCGTAGGTGTGGATGAGCAGCCGCGCTTCGGCGGCCTTGATTTCTTCGAGCTTCGTCATTTCTTCAAGCTTGGTCATTTCTTCTCCTTAATTCTCACTAGGCCACCATCACTTCGGTGCCGTATGCTACGCGGGAACTGCACAGGTCGGGCAACGAGCTGGCAGCCTCGGCGGGTAAAATGCGAACGCGCTTCACGCCGTTCAACAGAGCCTCGCGGCAAGCGCTGAGCTTGGGCAACATGCCGCCCGAGATGACTGCGCTCTTGGCCATCTCGGCAATCTGATCGATGGAAAGCCATCGCATTACCGCGCCCGTCGCGCCCTTCACGCCCGGCACATCGGTAAGAAAAACCAGCGCGTCCGCCTTGCAGGCCATGGCGCAGGCTGCGGCCATCTCATCGGCATTGATGTTGTAATACTCGCCGTCGAATCCCAAAGCCATCGAGCAGAAGACCGGAACATTGTTTGTCTGCCAGATGGCTTCGATCAGCCGCGGATCGCTCGATGCAATTTCTCCAACAAATCCAAGGTCCGGAGCAGTGCGTTTTTTGCGCGCGCGAAAACTCAATCCATCCCCGCCAGAAAGTCCCACGGCCGGCTGACCGATCGCGCCCAGCGCGGCAACCAGAGTCTTGTTCACCTTGCCCGCAAAAACCATCAGCGCCACGTCGCGTGTTTCGGCGTCGGTGATTCTGAGCCCGTTAACAAACTCGCTCTTCTTGCCCAGAGCCTTCAGCGTGCGCGTCAACTGCACGCCGCCGCCGTGAACTACCGCAACCTGATGCCCGTCGCGCACCAGTTCGGCAATCGCGCGCGTGCAGCTCTCCAGCAGCGAAGGATTCTCCAGGCCGGCTCCGCCTAATTTAACGACGTACTTCATTCCAAGTCTCCCGCGACCACTTTCATTCCAGCCCTTCGGCGGCAATTCTCATTCCAGCCCTTCGGCCTCTGGCCAGCCCATCATCACATTCAAATTCTGCACCGCCTGACCGGATGCGCCCTTCAATAAATTGTCCAGGCAACTGACCAGGATCGCGCGCTTTCCATCGGCCGCAAGTTGAAAGCCGATGTCCGCATAGCAGCTTCGCACCGAGTATTGAATCTGCGGCAATGTCTTCTCGTAAATCCGGACCATGGGACTGCCGGCAAAAAACTCGTGATAAACGCGCGCCACTGTGGCCCGGCTCTGCGGCTCGCGGAAATGCACGTAAATCGTCGCCAGAATGCCGCGCGGAATCGGCAGCAGATGCGGCGCAAAAACAATCTCGCTCGCCTCCAGGCCAATCTGCTCCAGCAATTCACCGGTATGCCGGTGCGTAAACGCGCCATAGACGGAGAGATTGTCGGTTGCCGACATGAAGTGCGTCTTGGCCGTTGGCGCCTTGCCCGCGCCGCTCACGCCGCTCTTGGCATCGGCAACAATGCCGCGTGTCAAGTCAATCAATCCCGCGGCCACCAGCGGCCGCAGCGCCAGAATAATCGACGTCGCATAGCAGCCGGGATTGGCAATCAGCCGCGCGCCCGCAATCTGCTTGCGATGCAGCTCCGGCATTCCGTAAACAGCCTGCTCCTGAGTCGCCGCGGCCAGGCTCGCGTCGGCGTCGTCAAAGGCATACACGGCTCGGTTTGCAATTTCCGTCAGCCGCCATGCGCCGCTCAAATCGATCACGCGAATGCCGCGCTTCAGCGCCTCTGGAGCCCACTCTCGCGACTGCTCGTGCGGCGTCGCCATGAACAGAACATCCACGTCCAGATCGCCCAGCAGCGCCCAGGAAAACGGCTGTTGACGCAGAGCTCCGTGGCCATGGCTATCGGCCAGCTCGGGATGAATCTCAGCCAGCGGAATGCCGCCTCGCGCCGCGTCCTGCGCATCCACTCGCCCCGCAAAGATCGGAGGCTTTCCCTTGAGCCGGGGATGCCGCAGCAGCAGCCGCGCCAGCTCCGCGCCAGCGTATCCCGTGACTCCCACTACCGCTGTTTGCACCGTCTCTTTCATGACTCCAGCATCTTCCTCAATCTCGATTCCACTTCACTGGCGCGGCGATTGTCCGCGCAGATAATCAAAACCGTATCGTCGCCCGCAAGGGTGCCCACCACATCCGCCCAGCCTTCATGATCCAGCGCCGCGGCCAGCGGCTGCGCGCCGCCCATCACCGTGCCCACCACCACCTGGTTCA
>CAZDYU010000026.1:0-37771 GCA_964509755.1 uncultured Occallatibacter sp.
ATTTCGGCTGCCGATGCCAATCGTGAGTTTTCCCGGCTCTTGCAGGGCGTGAAAAAGGGGTACAGCTACGTGGTGACCAGCCATGGAACGCCGGTGGCTAAAATCGCTCCCGTGGAGGAAGGCGCCAAGTTTGCGGCTAAGGCGCGGACTGTGCTTCTGACGCGGCTCAAGACGCAGGCTCCTATCGAGATTGGCGCCTGGACTCGCGATGAGCTCTACGACCGATGAAAACGATGAGGGTTGCACTCGACACCAACATCATGGTCTATGCCGAGGGCCTGAATGGCCCCGCAAAGATGCGGGAGGCAATCGACCTGCTGCAAAAACTCCCGCAGGATCTCATTGTGACGCCCGCTCAAACCCTTGGCGAATTGTTCAATGTTCTTGTGAAGAAGGCCCGGCGATCGCCTGCCGAAGCGCGCGCGGCTGTCTTGAGTTGGCAGGATTCGTATGAAGTGGCGGACACTACTGCCAAGGTCATTATTGCAGCCGCTGACATGGCGTCTCAGCATCGGTTGGGTTTTTGGGACGCGGTGGTTTTGGCAACAGCAGCCGATGCAGGATGCCGTCTGCTTCTCTCTGAAGATATGCAGGACGGGTTTACTTGGAACGGCGTGACCGTAGCCAACCCTTTTGCTACAGTTCGACACCCGTTACTTGATGCCATGGTGCAAATCAAGCCATAGATTCAACCAGTTTCCCATTCGCACTCTGAAACGACCTACACGCACGCAGGATCAACGGAGCATTTGTTGAGGTCCGTGCTGTCCCACCCATTCCGCGATGAAACTGCGGAATGGATGGACTCCCAAATCACAGTATTTATGGGCCGAATCAGTAGTGGAACGCTGAGTTGCGCGCGCACGCGGGTTGGGCCGCGGTTATCCTTTGTTTGTCTGGTCTTCCGCATTGATGCCGGAGATGTTCTGGTCGTGAATGACCTCGTTGTTGAGCGAGGGGATGGCGATGTTGCGGAAGACGAGGGGGAGAACGCCGATGGGCTTTTCACCGGCAGGCAGAGTGATGACCTGATAGGAGGCTGCTCCGATGGTGGGCGTGAAGGCGGTTGGGCTGGTGTAGACGGGGTTGCCCGCGGCGTTGCAAACCTGAACGAAAAGCGTGGCGGCGGGAGCAGATTGACCGGCAGGCGGACCGGCATAGACGATCTGGAAGCTGCCGTCGGCGGCGGTGTAGGCGATGCCGTAGGTGTTCTGGTAGGTGTTGGTGGAATCGACGAAGTAGAGGCTGTAGGCCGAGACCGGAGCTTTGCTGGAGTTGTAGACGACGCCGTAGAGAGCCCATCCTGTACTGCTGACCGCGGGCGCCTGAATAGAGATCTGCTGCTTGACCATAGCGATGCGGGCGATGTGGGCCTGAGAGGCGGTGACGGCGGCGTTGGCGGCTACGGCTTGCTTGGACGTTGCGCCCGATTGCGCGGTGACGATGGAGGCGATGCGGGTGTACTGGGCAAGTCGCGCTTGATGGGTGAGGGAAAGCTGTTGAATGCGGCTGGCGCTGGTGGAATCGATCTGGCCGATTCCGGAGTTGAGCTTTTCGACGGGATTGGCGGCGATGGCAGCCCCCTTATTGAAGTAGGCGTCGTTGAGAATTCCCTGGGCGGGTGCGGCAGCGGCAGCCTCGGCGGCTTTGTAGCTGGGCGAGAGGCCGAAGCCGCCTAGCAATGTGCTGGAGAGTTCATCGCATGCGCTGCCAATGTCACGATATTGAGTCAAAGCAGCCTCGAAGGAGATGTTATTGGCGTATGCGCCCCAGGGTGGGGTGTTGGGCTGGCTGAAGAGGCAGAAGGTGGAGATGTTGCCGGTGGTGACGTTGGCCACGGCGGCGGTCATGCCGGAGAAGAGTACTGAGTTCAGAACCTCCTGGAAGCGGTTGTTGGAGACGTTGATGGTACCGCCCATGAGGAAGACATCCATCAGCGCGGACAGGGTAATTTGTGTGCCCGGCAGCGAAACGGTTCCAGCGCCGTCGATCCAGGTCAGATTGTTGGTGAAAATCAGATTGTCCAAGGTGACTATGGCAACGGAAGCGAGGCCAGAAGCGCCGCTGGCCCGGGTCTCCAACTGGCAGAGATTGTTGGCAAAGAGAACGGTGCCGGTGGTGGAGTTGGCGAGGGAGTTGTCAACGACCTGCATGGTGGGCGGAGTGGGGCTGCTGGCAGTTCCCCAGAGTCCGGTGAAGCTGGTGGGGGTATCGATCTCAATGGCCGCGCCGAGGTTGACGACGGCGACGGTGAGCAGCAGCGCGGGAGAAGCGGGGACGGTTCCGCCGCTGGCGAACTGGTTGCCGGTGATGGAAAAGGGTCCGTATCCGAGGACATCGAGTGCGCCCCCGAGCGGCAGGCGGACGACGTTCCCATTGATAGCAAGAGCGGGCAGTCCGGGCTGGTAGAGGGGCGGGGTACCGGGCGTGGCGACGCCCTGGCTGCTGCTGCCGGTCCAATCGGCGGCAGAGCCCTGGCTGAGAGCAGGCGGCGAGACCATGGGAATTCCGATGCCGGCCTGAAGGCCTGAGATGGCTGGCGGCGCTGTGCCGATGGTTGCCCAGTCGCGGGTTTCAAGAATTTGATTGCGGGAGATATCCACCTGTTCGCCGTTGAGGATAAAGATGCCGCAGACCTGAGCGCCGGGCTGCGAACCGAAGTCGGTGATGATGTTGTCTTGCACCACGACGAATTGCAGATCAGGCAGGCAGATAGCGCCATAGCCGAGACCGGTCAACGATGTTGGGAAGGGCAGGAGAGCGGCTTGCAGGGCACCGGAAATCGTATTACCGAGAATGGCGAGATTGGCGACGCTGATGATTTCCGGTGTAGCGGTGGAAGAGAAGTAGCCGACCGGGCCGATGGCGCAGAGGCCGAAGTTGGCGATGCGATTGCGTTCGATACGGATGTTTTGCAGGGGGCCGTCGGCGGCGAGCGGGTTGGCGTTGGGGTCGCCGGCGGGCAAGACCAGCGTGGTGCCGACTTCAGTCACCGGCGAGGCAAGGAAGAGACCGTTGAGCCCGGCGATAGGTGTGGCGCCGCTGAGACGCAGAAATGCGCCTAGGGTGATGGCATTGAATGCGCCGTTTTCTATGTCGTTATCGGTGATGTAGACACCGGTGGAGTAGCCGCCAATCTGAATGCCGCTGTTGGCGAGGGCGGGGGTAGTGGAGACGGTAAAGTTTGCGGCAAGGTCGGAAAGGAGCTGGGCGGTGGCAAAAGTGGCGGCGTCGCTGTTGTCCTGTAGGCCGATCCAGTTTTGCGAGAGGTTGATTTCAGAGCCGCTAACGTAGATAGCGGGCCAGAGGCTGGCTACATCCTTCATCAGGATGCGGTTTTCCGCGATGTTGAGTTGGGAAACCTGCACGGCGGCGATGGCTGGAGCCGTGGAGGCGGCAAGCACCAGATTGGCGAGCGTGATATCGGAGCCTGAGGAAAGCAGTTGCGGGTTGTTGAAGCCGCTGCCGTTGCCGACGCCGATGGGGTACTTGGGAATATACCTGTAGCCGCCGATATTTTTATAGTCGGCGCCGAGGTTTGCCTGCTCGAATTGGACGGCAGGGGTTGCGACCTTTTTGGCGGCGGTTTTCTTCTTGACCTGGTCCTTGATGACGGAGGCCGCGAAGTTGGCCTGCGAGGCGGCGGAGATTTGATCGATGAGGATGCAAGCCATTCCGTCGGGCGCCTCGACGGTGAAGCCGGTGAGCTTGATGTGCTGGGAGTTGGCGACGGTGATGATGGCGTTGAGGCCGCTGTTGGTGGTGATGGCGGCCGGGGAGCCGCTTTGATCGGAGGTGCCGCCGGGATCGGCCGAGTAGGCATAGAGCGTGGTCTGGGGGCCGGAGCCTTCAAGCGTGACCTGGGTGAGGCCGTCGATCACGATGGACTCATAATACTGGCCGGGAAGAATGCAGACGGTGCCGCCGTTGGCGGGCAGGTTGTCGATGGCCTGTTGAATTGAAGTGTAAGCGCCGAAGGAGTTTTTTTTGTCGCCGACGGTGGCGGTGCAGCAGCCGCAATCGCCTTCGGTGGAGGTGGGCCAGGGAAGGCGGCAATCGGGGGTGTTGGTGGCTTTGCCGCTGCCGTCAAAAGTCACGACGGAGAGCTTGGTGTAATGGTGATGGGTGCCGAGCGGAGGAGCGCTGGCGAGCGGGTCGTAGCTGCCATCGGTGCGGGCCGAGAAGCACCAGAAATCGCCGGAGAGAAAGCTGCCGCCGGCGGCGGTGCTGAAGGAAACAGTGAGGCCGTTTTCAAGGACGAGGACGGTGCCGGCGGCGGGAACCTCGATGTCTCCGGTGCTCAAGGAGAGGGCTGGCTGCGGAGTGAGATTGCCGCTGCCGTCCGTGGAGTTTACGATGCCGGATTGATCCCAGCGGCGAATGCGGGTGTGCAGGCTGGCGGAGGCTACGGGAGGACTGCTGAGCTGAGTGGTGAGATAGATCGAGTTGGTGGTGGGATCGACGGAGCCGATCTGGCAGAGGATTCCGGGAGTGCCGTAGATGTAAGGAGTGCCGCTGGGATATGCCGGGTCAGGCTGACCGTTCAATTCCATGTCGTCATCGAGCAGTTCAATCCAGTCGCCATTGTTGAAGTTGAGCACCTGATCGCGGCCCAGGGAAAAGACGGTGAGCACGGTGACTTGAGTGCCGCCGGCGTTGGCTTTGGTGGCGATATTTGTGACTCCGGTGGCGACGGAGGCGTTTTCGCGGGACCACTTGAAGGTGGCCGTGCCGACCGGGCCGCCTTGATGAATTTGCACGCGGTAGAACTGATTTTCAAGCCCGGTATAGCCGGTGCCGGGGGTGAGGCAGCAGTTGCCGGTGGTGGTGTTGGGCACGACGCCGTTGGTGAGCAGGCCCGCGGAGGCCGCGGGCCAATTGATGGCGGAGTCGGGCGTGCCGCAGGTGACGTCAGTACCAGGCGAGGCGAGATTGGCGCTGCCGGCGGGCATCCATCGCACCTGCCAAACGGTTTGCAAGCGGCCGGAGGTGTCGATGCCGACGGCGGGATCGACGATCGAGGGGTCTTCAAGCCAGGTGACTTCGCGGGTCCAGACATCGAGATAGAAGAGGAAGGTTCCGGCGGCGGGCGCGGTTGCGCCGGGGAAGTACGGCTGGCTGGTGAAGGGGATATTGGGCGCACCGGTGATGCTGGCGGGCGCGGGTTGGGGCGCGCCGGAGAGCTCGGCGAGGGCCGGATCCCAGAGGCCAGGCGCGGGGCCGTGATTCTCCGCCAGAATGCCGTCGATGTAGATGCGCCCCTGGCCGATGTTGACGACATACGGCGTGCTGGAGCCGGAGATATAGAAGGCGTTGGGCGTGGTGATTGGATAGACAGCACGGCCCATCGTGTCCAGCGTTCCGGCCTGAATGCGGCGAGCGATCTCGGCGAGGAACTCATTCCAATCGGCGTCAAGCTGCACGCGTCCCTGGGGCAGGACGACCGAGGAGTAGCTCTTGAAGGGATTGAAGGTGGTGCGGCTGTTATCGAAGCTCACGTGATTGACTCCTATTTGATTTCTGAATCGATTTCGGGTTGTACATTTCCCTGGTTAGCTGGAGGAAGGTCCAGGCCTAAACAGGTTGCGAAAAAATGCCGGTATGTTGGCTAAAATGGCTGATTATTCCCTCGGGGGCTAAAGCCCGCGTTGATAAAGCGGGGTTTATGTACGGGCTGAAGCCTGTACCCTTCACCGAATTGAGTTCTTCTGTAGCATGTGACATGCAAGGCCACCTCAATTGAGTATTTTGATTCCAGGATCTGAAGGTTTCTGCTGTCTGCGGTCAGGTTTGATAGATGAGGCCGAACTCGAGCCCGACGGGCAGGAACTCAGCCATGCGGATTTTCAGGTCGCTCTCGCGCTGCGGAGCAAAGACAAAGTGATAGACGCCCATCTCACCGCCGTCGTCGGCACCGCGGCGGATGGAGTCGCTGGTGGAGGCCATCAGCTTGAGATAGCCGGGCTGGCCGAAACGGGTGGTGACGAAGAGCGGCTGGGGCGCCGTGTCGGCCTGGGTGACGCACTCAAAAGGCGGCGGCGTGACGGCATCGATGGGAAGAAAGCTGAAGCGGACACAGCCCTGCTGCTTGCGGTCGGCGATAAGACCCGATTGGACGGTGTTGGATTTTGAGGACCAGAGGATGCTGTCGGTGACCAGAGTGAGCATCGTTGAATGAGCCCGTCCGACAACGGTGCAGGCGTTGAGCGTCAGCGCCGCGCCGCCCAGCGTTTCATTTGGCGCGGCGAAGGCGGTGTTTGCTGGATCGGTGGCATCGACAATACAACTGGTGAGCGTGACGGTGGCCAGAGGGTTGGCGCGAATGCCGCCCAGAATGGAGGTTGTGGCGGAGAGTGCGATTGCCGCTGAGTCGACTTGCAGCACCGGGGCAAGAGGCTGCGCGGGCGCTTGCGCGGTAATTTCACCGGAGACGACTACGGCCGGTTCATACGACCAGCCGGGAACCAGCGTGCAGTCGTTGAGAATCAACTGGGCAAGGAGATTGTCAGTTCCATCGGGACGGGCGACGGGAACGACCAGCAGCGCGGGAACAGTGGCAGTGGGCGCGAAGCTGCTCTGCGCGGCCAGAACGATGCCGTTGAGAAGGAAATTGCTGTCGGAGTCGCCGGAAACCTGCAAGGGGGCGTCAAGAAAGAGGGTTTGTACGCTGAGATTGGCGGAGCGGAGTTCAAAGGTCGCGCCGGCGGGAAGATCGACGGCGAATGGCGATGCCGCGCTGGTGGTGATGGTTTGCGAAGAGCTGACCCAGGACTCCAGACCATTGCTCGCGTCCAAAGCAAGTTGAGCGGCGGACTCGGCGGTGAGTTCAACGGCTACCGAACCGTTGACGGCGAGCAGAGTGAGAGCGTAAGCGATTGCGTCCTGCAAGGTAACGAAGCGCGCGTCGGGAAAGGGAACGACAAAGGCCTCATTGGAAACGGCGAGAGTGCGTTCGTATTCGCCGCCGCCAAGATTGCCGTTGACGCCGTAGAACCAGGATGCGCTGAGGGAATGGCCGGCGAGTGCGGGCGAAAGCGCGAGACGGCCCAGTTCCGGATCGACAGCAACGTCAAATGGGCTGTTGGCTTGAGGCTGGTTGACCCAGCTTCCGTCGGCTCCGGAGAGATCGGCCATGACAATCTGGTAGGGACTGAGGAGGGTCTTGTCGAGATAGATGGCGAGGCTTGCGCCCTGGCCGTAATAGGATGCTCCGACGCCGGCGTTGAGGTCGGCGCAGAGAGCGCGGCGGAGCAGGCGATCTGGAACATTGGCCGGGCCAGCGGCGGCGGTGATCTGCTCGCCTTGCGAGAGGGCGCGATGAAAAAGCGGCAGGTCCAGGCCGAGCGCGTTGAAGCGGAAGCAGAGCTGGTTCTTCGCTTTGTTGGTGGAAGCAGCGGTGAGTGGCTGGCTGGTGATGCCGGCCGCGGAGAGCGACCACAAGAAGATGGCTACATTCTGAATGTTGTACTGGCCGAGGCCGGTTGCGATCTTGTGCACATCCGCTTTGTGCGCGGTTGAGTCAAAGCCGGTGTCCATGTAAGTGCAGGAGCGCCAGTGGCGCAGGTTGGGAGCATAGAAATTATGCGGGCGGATGTGCTTCATGTACTGGGTGTCGGCCAGAAACTGAAACTCCTCGACGGCGTGAGCGCCCCAGCCGGTAACATCGCGGGCCAACTGCTCAATGACGAGGATGGTGCCTTTGCGGCGGCGGAGAGAGATGGTCTCAGCCACCTCGGCGCGGGGATTGTCCACGGCGGGCGCAATGCCGGTGACCTGCTGATAGCCGATCAGGTCGCCGATATACGGTATCACCCAAGGCGCGCAGGTTTCTATGAATTGGTCGTCGTAGAGCTGATCGAGATCGTATGCGACGGTGGCAAGCTGCTCGCTGACGACCATCAAGAGAGACTCCAATGGTCCGCGCGAGGCCAGCGTCTGAAGCTGATCGAGCTGGGCCTGCTGATCGGCGGGAATAGGCTGGGGAAGCGCTTGGAGCTGGTCAAGCAAAGTCTGCTGCGCGGGAGTCAGCAGGGGCAGCGAGCGCGCGATCTGTGCGTCGCGCATGCGATAGACGGCGGGAAGAAGCTGAAAGAGATTTGTGCTCATGACATGGTCCCCAGAGTTACGTTGGAGGGATCGGGATCGAGGACAAGAATCTCGGCCGCGGCGGGAAGCTGGGTGAGCGACGGCACGGGAATGTATGGACAGATGCCGTTGCTGGCCGTAGTGCAGGGACGCGACAGCGGCGGAGAAAGAATGGTGGCCTGCCAGGCATAGTACGCGGCCACGGAGTAAGCACTGCTGCCGATGTCTCCCGCGTTGCTGCTGCCAATGACATTGAGATAGAGAACATTGACGGCCACCACGCCGGGAACGGATTGAATGAGCGCGGCGATTTCATCGTTGGTGACGCCCTGGCCAAAGCCGCGGTTTGCAAAACAGTAAGTGGATTGCAAGAGAGTCAGAATCGCGGCTTGCACGGCAGGCTGGCTATAGGCGGGGTCGTAAAGGATGTTGGCCTTCAGACCGAAGGTGGTTTCGTAATAGGAGGCCACATAGAGCGCGACATTGGGATTGCCGTAGCTTTGTAGGGCGGCGATCAAATTGCTGTATGTCTGACTAGTGGGGAGCAACTGCGCGCCATTGGACGAAGCAACGGTAAGAAAGACGCCGCGATAAGCGCCGTTGGGAATCCAGAGAGCGGAGGCTTTGGAGATACCTGCAAAACTGGCGGCGAAGTTCTGATAGTCGGCGAGCGAGACGGCGCGGCCCAGAGTCAGCACGGTCAGCGGGGCGTTGGCGCGAATGTTGGCGATCGACTGCGGATCCTGGCCGCCAGTGGCTGTTTGGGGATTGGTGACACCGCTGACGCCAACCGGGCGATCGACCAAAGTTGTGATGGCTCCGGCGGGAACGTTGCCGGCTGACCCGGTTCCGACGCGGTAACTGGCCTGAATGTTGTTGGAGCCGGTGGGCAGGGTGGCGCCTTCAACTCCGTCGCCAAAGACCACCTGTGCCGTTCCGCCGGGAAGATTTACAGTGGCGTAGACCTGGGCTGCCGGGGGCTGGTTGTAGAGCGTGGGAACGCCGGTCCATGCGGCTCCGTTGGCGCGCACGGTGAGAGAACTGACGCTGCCTGTTGGAGTGGGCGAGGGGACGTAAGTGAGCGGCGATTGCTTCAGAGTGAACTGCTGATTGGGAGTGGCCGCCGAGCCGCTGCCAAGCAGTTCGGTTACCGGAGAACCGGCGGTGGCAGGGCCGACGTTGCAGTTAACCGTAGTTACAGTTCGGTCATAAACGTTAGTTAATGGGGTTGTGAGTTGAATCTGGGTGTGGGGGAAGCTGGAGCCGGTGGGGAGCGCCAGGGCCGCGACCAGCGCAACCTCTTGAACTAAAGGATCTGAGGCCAGGGCAGGGGCCAGCGTGAAGTAGGAGAGCGGCGTGTAGTAGGGCGGAGTGGTGCCTGGCGTTGTGCTATTGATGACGCCGAGACGTCCGGTGGCATCGGCAACAGAGAGAACGGGCGTTGCATCGGAATTGCTCCAAGATGGAATGGAGCCGGGGTCAGCGCTGGTGCTGCTGTTCAGCACCGAGTTGGGCGGCTGCAAAAGAGTGAGAACCTGTCCCTGTACAAGCGCGATGGGATTGGCTGGGTCGTCGATGGGACTGAAGTAAACTACGGGACGTCCGCCGGGGAAGTCGGGAGTCTTGACGATCAGCTTGGGGTTTTTGCCGGTTATGGCGATGGCTGTGATGCCGACCAGATCGGGGCGCAGCACTTCAAGATCGAGCAGCGTGCCGTAAAGGGGGTGGTCGAAGGGCTGTTCGCAGACGGGCAGCAGTTCACTCTGGGTGAAGGCGGCGGTGGAGCGAGTTGCTTCGCTATAAAACGTGCTGAGCTCGGTATCCGTATCCGCGGTGATGCGAGTAATTTTGGCGCTGAGTCCGTAGTCGGAGCGGGTGATAGTGGCCACCGAGGATAAGTAGTAGAGATTCACCTGGAGATAGTCGTATATCTCGACAATGCCTGGGTTGCCGCCTCCGTAGTACGAGGCTTGGATGGAACCGGGAACCTGGCTCTGGATGGACGATCCGGAGATTTTCACTTCTTCGACGAAATTCTTTTTGGCCGAGTACTCGATGAAGCCTCCTCCCTCGACCATGTACGGGTCGTACTCCAGCGTTGCTTCAAGAACCACCCATCCGCCGGAGGTCAGCTTGGAGTACACCTGATCGAGATCGATGAGATCGTTCGAGGCCAGGTCAGTAGGCACCGAGTTTGCGGCAGTGCCAAAGTTCCAATCATTTCCATTCAAAAGACCGGTGAAGGCGGAAGAAGTGCTGACAGTGGTTCCAGTCAGCATGACTGGATTCATCGCGTTATAGCCGAAGAGCGCGGCCCGCTGACGCAGCGCGTAGATCTGGGGATTGATGGTTGAAGGACCGGTAGAACCATTGGCGGTTCCCAGCGGTTCGGCCCAGGTGATGAGGGTGCGCTGATTGACCGTATCGGGCTGGACGGAGACGATGTGGCAGAGATCCCAGACCGTACTGTTGGGATCGTTGAGCCGCTCATCGCCGACGATCAGCAGGGCATCGCCGGGGTTGAGCTGGGTTGCGGTTCCGGCCAGATACATTTGGGTTTGATTGACTTGAGGAGTCCAGGGAAGGCCGGTCTGGACGGGCAGCGCATTCCAATCGGGCTTGGCGAGAATGTCCGCCGAGGTCTGGAAGGCCTGCGGCGTCTGTCCCTGGCCGGGAACACTCTGCGCCTGCGAACCGGCGGGAATGGTAATGGCGGTGGTGTTGGGATTGGCGGGCAGGCCGGTGGCTGCTCGCAATGTAAAGGCGAGATAGGTGGATGCGGCAACACCGGGCGAGGGCTGATAGCCGATCAGGCGGCTGAGCCAGACCAGCGACGGAAGCTGCTGGGCCGTGCGCAGATAGCTCTCGTTGGCGAGACGTTCCTGATAAAAGGTGAGAATGTCGAGAACGACCGCGCTGGAATCGAGAAAAGCAATAGAAAAGTCGTCGCTGTCGCGGGTTTTGAACTGTGCCAGAGCAGGGTACTGAGAGCTGGAGAGACGCGCCAGCATGGACTCCCTGAAGCTGGCCCAGACGCCGGTGCGGTAAGTAATCGCGGAGAGGCCGGGCAGGTTCGACTCGCCCCGCGGGGTCTGAACCGAGGTGCCGGAGCAGCAACCGCAATCGCAATTCTGACTTCCAGTGCAACTCATGGTCTCCTCACTTTCCACCCTGCATATCCAGGGTTAGCTGGCCGTTGGCGGGCAGGCTGCGGTCGTTGGCAAGTCGCGCGACTTGAAAAGGGCCGATGGGGATTTCGCCGGATTGAATGTAGAGATTGGTGGGAGGCAGGCTTTGCGGCTGAAAGGCGGTGGCCACAACCGACTGCACGCCGGCAACGGTGCGCGCCGCGGCATAGATGGGGCTGAGATAGACATTCTGGCCAAGCTGAAAGACGTCGGGCGCAAAGTAGCCTGGTTGGCCGTTGGGCTGAATGCCGGAGCCCAAAACCTGCAACAGAGACTTCTGCACGTCGGCCTGAAAGTATGCCGGATCGACGCAGATGGCGAGAGCAATCTGGAGAGAAACGTAATCCGGACCTTCGAGCTTGAGATCCTGACCGGCGAGCCGGTAGGCATTGACGTAGCGCGTAAGCGATTTGCGCAAGGAACTGCCAAGCTGGCCACCTGAGGTGGGTTCGGCCGCGACAAAAACCGTATACCAACTGCCGGTCCAACGCAGCGTGGCGGCGGCGCTGGATACGAGCGGGTTGGCTTCGGCGACGGTGGCGTAATCGCTCATGGTGACGGCGCGCTCCTGAGTGAGAAAAGCCTGCGGAGCGCGGCGCTGAATCTGCGCGTTGGTTTCAGGATCGACGCCGCCCGATGCAGGCAACGGGTTGGTGCAGGTGAGTATGCGCGGATCGGCGACCAGATAAGTGAGGCTCTCAGCGCCAACGTTGCCCGCCGTGCCGTTGCCAATGCGGCAGAGGGCGGTGAAAGCAGTATTCGACACCGGCGTGAGGCCATTGGTATTGTCGCCAAAGCGCAGTGTGGCGACGCCGTTGCTTTCGACTTCGACGACGAATTCGGTATCGGTTGCGCCGGCGGCGAGCAGGTCGGGCGCCACGGACCACTTGGTCGAATCGCCATCGAAGAGGCCGGTGAGGGTGATGGAGGGAACCGCCTTTGAGGGGTCAACACTCATCAGATCGCAGGCCGAGAGCGAGGGATTGGGCTGCTGCTCAAAGGTGAGAACAGAGAGCAAAGCAGAGCCAGAGGCAAAGGCCGCCTCGACACTTGCCAGCGATACATTGTTGAACTGCTCGACGATGACAGGAAGCTGCACTCCGCCAACCGAGCCAAAGGGCGAGTTATAGAGCAGCAGTAGATTGAAGTCGGTTGGAGTTTCGAGATTTCCCTGGGCGAGAACGGCAAAGAGCGGCGGCCATGCATTGGGAGCCGTGGGCAGAACGCTGAGGTACGTATTGTTGTTGTCGGTGTCGACAAGATTTACTGCATTGGTGATGGAAAGCATTGTTGGGGCGGCGGCTACCGCGGCGGGAGCGACAGCGCCAGCGGGGACCGAGGCCGCAATCAGCTTGGATAGTTTGTTGATTTGCACGGCGGCATTGGCTGGGCTGGTGAGGCCGGCGAAGGATTCCAGCACAATCGGCGCCTTGATGCCCGGTGGATTGAAGACCGTGGAAAGAGTGAGAACGCCGGGCGAGGTTTCCTTGGCGAGTACGCCGAAGTACTGCGGCCATGCGGCGGCGTTGTTTGCGCCGACCATCAGCGAGGTATAGCCGTTGCTGTCTGAGAGGCTGACGAAACTGTTGGCGACTAATGAAACAGGGGCCGAAGTTACGGGGCTGCCCGCCAAGGGTAGAGGCACGGCCTGCGTGATGGGGCTGTTGGGCAATTGCGGACGATAGCGCACCGGCAGAGGCGTGGGCGGCGCGGGCGGAGTGCAGCGATTGGCCGCAAGCGAGGGCGGAACAAAAAGCTCCGGTTGAGGAACAGTGGGCAGAGAGACGGCGGGCATGGAAAGACCCTGATCGGCGAGAATTACATTGCCCAGAACGATGCTGACGCTGGTGATGGTCTCAGTAGCGCCGGAGGAGTTGAGAAATGTGGAGGAGAGGCAAAGAGGCGCGGGCAATGCGTCGTCGTCGGACCAGCGAATCTCCGTGACCGGCTGAGGTACTTGCGAACTGTTGATGATGGGCGCGCCGGTGCCCTGCTCAAAGAGAGGATCGACCAGGGGCTGGCCTTGACCGTTGAGCGTGGCTACCGAATTGAGACGCACGGCATAACGGTGGCGAATGTCGGCATCTGTGGGAACGCCCGTCCGCGGGCCGAGTACCTCTTTGAAGACGAGCACATCGCCCGCCTGAAGATTGGGAAAGGAGCCGGTGAGCGTAGCTTCGGTTGCGCCCTGGGGAAGGCAGCAGTCAATATCGCCCCAGGTATAGAAGTTCATGGTGTTGTGCTCGGGAAAAAGGTTGGCGTCCTGCATGGGCTCGAAGACAACCACGCCGGCGTCGAGAGCCGCTTGTTCATTGCCCAGCAGAGGCGTGGGCATTCCCGGAGCAAAAGTATAGAAGAGCGTTTGCGACTGATCGAGAAAGACCGGAACAGAGACGGCCAGGCAGATCCAGGCGCGGGCATTGCAGCCATCGTGCACGCGGTAATCGACCAGCAGCGCATGACGGCGCAGCGAGATGCGGCTGCGCGCGGTAGATAGATACGCCTCGGTGGCGACGGCGTCCTGCTGATAACTCAACTGGTCGCCGGCGTAGGCAACCAACTCGGCCAGCGCGACGCCCAGGTCGGCTTCCGAGGTCGCGCCCCAGGAGGGGAGCAACTGATTCATGCGGTCGAGGAGAATGGAGCGGAAGCTGCCGTAGTCCTTGGCGAGATAGTTGATGGGCGGCGGAGTGGGCGGCGCGGGATTGCAGTCAGGCGCGGGGGGCGCGCAATCGAAGTATGGCGGGCAATCGATTTTGAAAGAAAAGGTAATTTGCGCAAGCTGCGGATCGAAGCCGTCGAGTACTTCAGTGACGGCGAAGCTGTCAGATGTGGCGCCGGCAATGCTGTTGACAAGACTTAGCGAGTAGGGAGAAAAATCTCCCATGGCGCTGACGCGAATGACGATGATATTCGCGGACGAAGGCAGCCCGGCCAGATACGCGGCCAATTGCGGTGATTCCGCATCGATTTGCGGCGGCTGCTGTGCAATGGTTGGACCGGCGGGACCAGCCCAGAGCGCGGTGATGCCGGTAATGCTTTCGCCGCCGGTGATGAGAAAATTCTGCGGCGTGAGTTGAATGAGCACCGGCTTGAGGCAGGTTAGCAGCAGAGTTTGCTGCGCGGGAGTACCGAATAAATTCGGATCGTCCAGCAACTCGAGATAGTCGATGGCATTCAGCACCGGATTGTTGAGCACCGCGGCGCGGCGGTTGTCATCGCAGCAGGAGTAGATCATTGCGGGCCTCCATAGATGAAGGTCTGCACCTGGGAGACGCTGGTGTTGAGCGGCGTGTACGTGACGGTAACGGTGAGCACCGCCTCTTGCGCGGAGGCCACTACCGACTGCACTTTGATATAGCCGCTGAGCCATTTTTGCAGAGCGCCCTGGACGCTGAACTGCGTGGCGGCCGCCATCTCCATGCTGTTGGGCGCGAAGGGAAGCTGCAGTAGCCCGCTGCCAAAGTCAGGCAGATTGACGCGCTCGCCGGGCGAGGTAAAGAGCACCTGCTCGACTAACTGGCGCACGTAGCCGGCGGTAGGATCGAGAGTGCGGCCTCGGCCATCGAATTGGTAGGGGAAGTTGACATTCATGGCAATCACCTATGTGGCCAGGACCAGGGTTTGGGCCGAGACCGGAAGCAAGGGCGTTCCCGTGGGCACACAGACAGAGACGCCGGAGAGAATGGCGACGGGCTGGCCCATGGACATCACCTGCACCGCGCCCACTACCCATTGCGCTGTAACGCAGGGGCCGTTGCCGGCCGGAGGAATAAAGGCGCAGCCGGCGACGGCATAGGGAGCGGCGATGGTGGCGATGGGCATTCCTGAAACCATTACGCAGGTGCTGGGAACGGTGGGAATGGCCTGCCCGCCATGAGCGCAGGTGACAACAGCACCCATGTGAAGTATCGGTCCCGGCATGGTTGATTCTCCTTTGCGTTTGTAGTTTCCCAGGTCTCAAAAGCGGGAGTTGGGGCACCCGGTCATTCTCGAAAGGTTATGGACCGACGACTTGCAGTGCGGTCATGTTGATGGCGACGGCGGGGCCGATCAGCGTGATGGTTGCGCCCTGTCCGTTGGAGATGTAAATGCCGGTTTCATTGACGACGATCATGGCTCCGCTGGCGCCTTTGAGAACAATGCCGCCGGTGATGGGAGTAGGAGGGCCGTCGGACAAGATGATGGAGTTCTGGCCGGTGGTCTGCAAGACGATGTTCTGGCCGGGAGGAATCGCCGGCGGCGCGGTGGCAAAGATGGGCACATCGGCGACCATGCCCCAGAAACCGCCGCTCCAGATCGGATAGTCGGGATTGCCTTGCTCGAATTCGATCCAGACCTGCGAGCCGATGGGCGGAACAATGAAGATGCCCGCCTGAATGCCCGCGGCCGGGACGCAGGGCATTGCCCAACTGGAGGGAATTTCGCCCAGCACATCGGGAACCTGGGCCATGATGCGGCCAATCTGCATGGGGTCGATGTTGATGAGCACAGTACCGCGATACTTGCCGTAATAGCGAGCGGGTGGAGGCGGAACACTGTTGGGTGTCGTACTCATGGACTCACCGTTGGAACCGTGGAGACAAGGCCGTTGCGCGTGAGCGTGAAGCTCTGCTTGTACTCGCCACGCTTGATTTTGTGGGTAACACTCTTGACGTAGTAGAGGCCGTCGAAGGCATGACCGGCTCCGCGCACGCCTACCAGGCTGCGCGCATTGAGCACGCCGCCGTAGCGAGTCACATCGAGCGAGCCCTCGCATGTGACCGCTTCAGAACTGGCAGCGCCCGCGGCCAGACCCATCATGATGACTTGCGGAATCGAAAGCTTTGAAAGGTCTTCACGGAAGGATTTCAGATCGGGTGGAAGCAAGTTTGTGGGCAGCGGCGGAATTGCGCCCAGCGGCGGCTGCAGGGGATCGATGGGGGGAATGGGAATGGGAATACTGATGCCAATCTCCTGAATGTAGGTGTAGACGAGCGGAATTTTGCATTTCTCCTGATCGAAGGAGAAGTGCAGGGATTCGACGTTGCTGTAGGCGTCCATGTCGGCATTGAGCGCGGGCTGCACCGGGCCAATTTTGACCTGCGGTCCCCAGTAAGCTTTGTTGGTGCCGGGAACCGGGCCCGCGGCGATGTAAAAGACGTAACCCACCTCATCGGCCAGAGCCTTGATGTAATCGAGGTCTGTTCCCTGCTGCGCGGGAATCTGCTCGATGGGGATAGAGATGTCAAAGAGCAGGCTGGGAATGATGATGGGGATAATTCCGAAGAAGGCGTACTTGGCCAGCAGCAGCGCGACGCGCGCCTCGCGCGGACAGGCTGGAAAAGGGAAGCCGCTCCAGTTGGATTGACCCATCAGCGCGGTGAGATCCTTGCCAAACAGGGTCAGCGTGGAGTTGGAACCCTTGTCGCCGGGCGCGATGGTGTTTTTGGTGATGACGCCATCGATGAGCACGTTGGCCTGGCCGTTGACCGTCGCTACAAGAATGCAGCGCATGAAGAGCAGCGGCAATCCGCCGGTGAGCAGAAACATGATTTGCAGAGGAGAGTTTTTATCGACGCTGAAGACGAGCTGAAAGCCGCTCTGGCCCACGTCCTCGATCTTGACTTCGACCGAAGAGAGGGACTCGAGGACGACGCTGGGCACGGGCACCGCAATGATGGGGCCCATCATCAACGTGAGTTGGACGCTACTGAGCAATCATTCCTCCGGGAACGCCCTGCGGCGCGGTGATGGCGAGCGTGGTCCCTGGCGTGGCCACCAGGTCATCGGGATTCATGGCTCCATTGGCATCGGAGATGAGCCAGGCCATCAGCGGATCGCCGAGATACTTGGCGGCAATCAGATCCAGACGGTCTCCCTGACGAACGGTGTAGGTGGCGATGGTGGCATAGTTGGGCGCGCCCGGCTGAGGGACAATGCGCCGCGCCAGATAGGGAATGGTCTGGCCGTTGGGCGCCGTGTATTGCAAGACGCTGAAGCCGTAATAACGGCTGTCAGTGGGGAATGTAACCTGGGGAACGACCCCCAGCATCATCATGGCTTGCAGCGGATAGTTCATTAAATGCCTCCCAGGCCGAGCGTGGTGAGGGCCGCGGTGGCGGCCTGACCGGCCAGCGCTTCCTTGTTGGTGAGATAGGACATGAACATTCTGCCGCCGGGATTGTCGAAGCCGAGGTCATCGACATTCAGCACTCTCATGCCGAGGGAGATTTTGGCGCGAATGGGATTGAGGTTGGGATCAAAGGCCTCTTCGGTGATGGAAATGTCGGTGAGGCGCACCGGAATGACGCGGCTGCTGCTCCAGATAAAGAGCGTGAGCGGCTGTTCGAGGGGAATAATCTCGAGGGTTCCGGCGCTGGACAGGGAGTCGTCGTTGAGCAGCGTTTCAACGCTGGGATTGACCAGCATTTCCAACTGTGCCAGTTGCGGATGAAGTCCGTGCTGCGCGGCGATGGGGTATTGACTGGGAAATTCAAGCTGGTCGGTGGCGTCCATTTCCACTTCAAGCTTGATGGTCTCGATCGCTGGGCCGCGCAGGCGCAGGGCATCCACGCGCACTCCGTCCGCGCCGCCGGGAACCGCCTGAATTTGCAGCGTGCGGGAGAGCGAATCCGGATTGTATTGCAGCGCGATAACGCTGATGACCACGGAGGTATCGGGGTCCATGGTCACGATGCCGCCTTTGACCAGGCGCGGCGCAATTGGTAAAGCGTAAGCCATATTCTTTCCTTCTGTTGCCTCTCTACTGCGTGCTCGAAACTCAATGCAAAGCAATCCAATAGTTCCCTGCCCCATCACCTTTCAGTGGGCGGAGTAAAGTTATCTTCGCGAAGCTTCTTGGGCTTGTCTTCAGGAAGCGGCGAGCCTTTTGCATCGACAAGCTCATTCTCGTTGGGCTTCCAGCCTTGCTCCTTCGTCCAGGTCGCCATTCTTGTCTTCCAACTCAGACTGACCAGCCGCGTCTCGGCTAGCTTGGCCTTTTGCAACTCTGGGGAGTCTTTTGAAGTGGGATCGATCTTGTTGATGTCAACGTTCAGGTCATACTTGGCATCGACCCGGTACCAGTACGCTTTGTTTCCGTCGATGTTTGCCACGGCCTTCTTCAATGGCGCCTCAAGCCATGACCTCATTCGCGAATTCACGGTGTTGGTAATCGGCATCAGATTCTTCCATTCGCCAAGACCGCCGAGCCCCTGATTCAAGAGATGGCCTTTCACGTAAAACTTTTGATTCCGCGGACGCAGAACTCCGAGATCTTCAATGATCGGCTCATCCTTGACGCCCGATGTGCCGGTACCGTTCTTGACTCCTTTTTGAAGAAAAACCTCGGTATAGATTCCGCCCCCCAGCGCATTTGTTCCACCGTCTTTGGGATTCGGTTCAGGAAAAGGCGGAATCACCTGCGGCTTGAGCTTGTCCATCTGGTCGGCCATGTGGTCGAATTTCTTTGCGCCCGCCTCGTCTTCGGCGGGCGTTTGCTTCTCGCCTTCCTTATGCGTCAGACCCTTTTCCGTGGCATGGATCTGCTGTTTCTGCGCGGGCGTCGCATGAGCATCGGTCAGGAATGCATCCAGGGTCTTTTCTTCGGCGCTATGCACAAAGACCTCCGGCTTTTGGGCGGTTCCTTTGACCACAATTTCGTGCTCTTCCTCGCCGTAGTGGAATTTCCTCGGCTTCAGCCACCATTCCTTGACGGCGGCAAGCTTGGCCGTGAAGAAGTCCCTGCCTTTATCCCACAGCGGCTTGATTTTTTCGACAATGCCGTCGAGCAGCCTGCCGATGAGCTTGTCGATCGGGTCGCGGATTTTGTGAATGATGTCGCGGATCTGCTTTCCGATTCCGCTAAGGCCAAACTGGCCGGCGATGAAGCGCAGCAGCAGCGGAATGGACCTTGCCAGCACGTCCTCCACCTTCTTGGCCGCTGGGCCCGTCTTGCCTTCAACGATGTCGGAAAGGGCGTTGACGACGGTGTTGATAAGATCAGCCAACTGCTTGGCTTTCTCGATCACGAACATGACGGTGTCGATAATGCTCTCGACGATCTTTATCAACTCGCCGGCAGGATTGGAAAGTTCCGCGATGAGCTTCAGGCCTCTTTTGATGAACTCTGTTGCGATCCAGCTTTTGAGGCTGTCAACCAGCGTATTGAAGATCTCGCCGGCCTGCGCCACGATCATATCCTTGATCGCGGAAAAGCCGCGCTCCTTGATCTGCTTGATGATGTCGCCAGCTTTATCGGCGATGGTCTCAAAGAAGTACACAACGGTTTCGCCGCCGATGGGCTGAAGTTTTTCAACCAACTGCGGACGCCGGTGCTCCCAGGTGAGGCCCAGAACCTGAAGCAGCAGCTTGAACATGCTGCCGAGGGTGAAGTCCTCGGGCATCTTGATGTCCTTGGGAAGGGCCAGTTCTTCATAGACCCAGATCTTGACACCGTCTTTCAGGTGGTCCCAGATATTGGCAAAAAAGTTCTTGAAGCCTTCTCCAATGGCCTTCAGCAGATTCATGCCGAAATCCAGCGGGTGAGCCGCGATGCGCGCGATGACGCTTCCCGCTCGCTGGAAGAAGGCCCACACCTTTTGCCCGGTCTCACCAAAGGTGGCGACGACGCCTTCGAAAATGAATTCGAGAACCTTTTTGCCGATGACCCCGGCCAGGTCAATGAGCTGGTTGACCGGCTCCATCAAGATCGCGACCACATCTTCGCCGGAGGCGATTGGGTGCCATCCGCTGAAGGCATGAACCGCCCGGTCCAGGACATCGTAGATGCCGTCCACGGTGAGGTTGCGCTTTCTGAATTCGGCCTCCAGCCAGTGGTAGGCCTTCTCAATGGCTCGCCCGGCCTTGGAGAGCTTATCGTACAGATCCTGGCCGTAGGGAATGAGCTCCAGTATCCCTTGCGCAATTGTGCTCGCGTTCCGTTCAAAGGCTATACCGTCGTCGAAGAGGTCATGGCCCACGAGAGTGCAAACGAGCTTATAGCCCCTCAGGCCCCTCACCTTGTCTATAACCCATCCGGCGCCCGGCAGATCCATTGCGCTCCAGGAGCGCTGCACGTGACTGGGCGCGGGACGCACCGTCGGGTGGGCGCGCTCAGGCGTGGTGGTCTGCTGCACCACGTGGGTCAGCTCATGGGCCAGCAGATGGCGGCCCTCACTGGAGTGCGGCGCAAAACGGCCCGGAGCAAAGACCACATCGCTGCCGACGGTGTACGCCTTTGCGCTCAGTTGCTGCGCGGATTCACCGGCGCGCGCGTCGGTGTGCAGGCGGACATGGCTGAAATCGTAGCCGATGCGCGACTCCATATCGCGCTTCGTCGCGCGGTCAAGCGGCTGGCCGGAGGAGCGCAAGACCGAATCCACAGAAGCCGAGCCGGTGGAGATTGGCGCTGAGGCCTCGGCCTTGCGCTGCACGGGAATTTCTTCCTTCTTTGCGGCGTCATGCTTTGCGGCTTCGTGCGCGGGAGCTTGAGCAGGGGCCGGGACGGGGGCGTGCTTGAGGTCCGGCGTCTTCTCCAAAGCTGGAGTCTGAACCGCAGGCGCGGCGGCACCGGGCGTGGCGGCTTTGGGCTTGGCAAAGTTGCCGATGGCCGCGAGCTTTTCCATCTGCCATTTTTCAAACATCCGGTCGGTGAGAGATTTTTTTGAGGTGTGCGCCAGCGGACCAACCGCCGGTTTCTCTTGCGTACCCGTTTGCAATTTAGCCTGGTCGGCGGCCATTGTTGCGTTTTCAGCGCGCTGTTTATCCGTAGTCGAAAGAGTGGGCTTTTTTTCGGCGGCCTTGGGCGAATAGCTGATTGAGATCGACCCATCGGTTGGGTGATTGACCGGGCCGTTCCAGGTGAGCTTGACGCTGAGTCCGGGGCGGATGAAATCCAGGGGAATGGCCGGCAACTGCAAAGGCAAAGGCTTGCCCGCCTTGCCCAGGGCCGTGAAGACACCGATCGCGGTGGAGCCGGTAATGACCAGGCCAGCCGGGGATGTGACTACGGAGGTCACGGAATCGAGAGCCTTCTTACCGGTGGGCGTGGCCAAAAGAGCCTCTGCCACTTTGCCGGCAATCTCGGTTGGCGAGGCTGGCGGCTGCGGAGCGGCCTGGCGATTCACGCCGTCAAAGCTGGATGCGCTTAACGACCAGCCGGCTACCCGACCGCCCTGAGAGACGGTATCGGCAACTCGATCGGCTTCGAGCTCGGAGGCGTCGCCGGGATGGCTGACGCGCACGCCATTTACCTTCCCAGAAAGGGAGGATTTTGCGGAGTCGGCTTCATGAATCAAAGCTAAGGAGGAACGGCTCATAGGCGCGACCTCCCTGGACGTGAAGGGAAGCTTTCGCGCGCGTCGCGGCCTGCGCTCACGCTGAAGGCGCCGCTTTTGCCGACAGCGCCGGCTACGGTGCGTCCGAGATTGCGGGCTCCGGAGATTCCGGGCTGCAAGACCACTTTGCCGAGGCGCAGAACCGGGATGCTGCGCACGGTTGAAGTGCGGCTGTAAATCTGAGAGATCGTCGCCGGATCGGCCAACGTGCGGGCCAGTTCGGCGCGCAGCCCCTGCTCAAAGGCGGTGCGCTGGGCCGGATCGAAGCCAGAGAGCGCCAGACGATCGATGGTGACATTGAAGCGGCTCATACCCACCTCCTGACTTCCATCTCGGCGATGGGCCGCTCGGTCTTGATGGCCTCCAGTTGCGCGGCCTGAAGAATATGGTTCATGCCGACGGGCTGGCGCGCATCGGCGGCTAAAAACGCGGCGTTGAGAGCGATGTTATGAATATTGCCGCCGGTCATATTCAAGGTGGCCAGGCGCGTTGCGTCGAGCTCATGCGTGGGCGTCTGCGCGGGAAAGACGCGCTCCCAAATCTGCTGGCGCTGGGCCATATCCGGGAAGGGAAAATCGACCGTGAAGCGGAGCCGGCGCTGAAAACTCTTGTCGAGCGAAGATTTCAGATTCGTGGTTAAAACGGCCAGTCCTTGAAAGCTCTCCATGCGCTGCAACAAATACCCGACTTCGATATTTGCGTAGCGATCATGGGAGTCTTTGACCTCGGCCCGCTTGCCAAAGAGCGCATCGGCCTCATCGAAGAGCAGCAGGCAGCCTCCGCACTCAGCGGCATCGAAGACCTGGCGGAGATTCTTTTCCGTTTCACCGATGTATTTGCTGACCACCGCAGAGAGATCGATGCGATAGAGGTCGAGATGCAGCTCATGGGCCAGTACCTCGGCAGCCAGCGTTTTGCCGGTGCCGCTGGGTCCGGCAAAGAGCGCGCTCAGCCCCAGGCCGCGGCGTCCGCGCGCGGAGAATCCCCAGTTCTCATAGACCGTCATGCGATTGCGCGACTGCGCGGCAATCTGCCGCAGGACGAGCTTCTGCGCGTCGGGAAGAACCAGATCGTCCCAGGTGGAAACCGGAACGATCTGCTCGGCGAGACCTTCAAGCCGGGGCCTTGAATGAACACGGCAGGCGCTCCAGATGCGCTCCTTCAACTGCGATGAATTCTCGCCGGGTTCGACGCGGGCTGAAGCGGCTGAGGCGGCAATCGAGACGATGGTTTCGGCGCTGAGGCGAAACTGTTCGGCAACCTCGCCAAGAAATTCCGGGGCAACGGGAGTGGACTCTACTGGAGCGGCGGCTTGCAAGGCACCGGTTTCCAAAACGGCAGAACGAAATGCGGCAGCCCGCATTGCGGCAGCTCGCATTGCGGCAGCTCGCATTGCATCTAGCCAAAGCCTCTGCTGCGCGGCAGGGGAAGGCTTGTTCACAACATGGCTTTCAACGGCGCGGTGCAGGCGAATCGATTCGCGGCTGGCAATCATCAATGCGCCGGGAACTCTCTCGGCCAATTGCCGAGCCTGCGGGCTGGGCGATTCATGGCCCCACTGCAATAAGAGAAAAGCAGGCAGCAGCAGCCTCTCCCGCATCCAGAGATGAATGAACTGCTCCAGTTCAGCGCTTGAAGCCGGCGTGTCTTCATGACGCAAGATGAAGAGATTGCGGCCGTTGCGATGAGCAAGCATGGAGGCCACGCTCTCCTGGCCCAGCGCGTCGTCGCCGCACAGATGCAGGACAGGACGGGCGACGCCATCCTCCTCGTAATCGAGATCGAGATCGAAATCGAGCAGAAGTTTGGAGGCTAGTTGGAAGTGGTCTTCATCGAGCCACTCCGGCGGCGCCTTGGCAAAAAGCATTTCATCCAGGCGCGTATCGAGGCGATTGACGCCGGCCAGATAATTCAAAACCCGCTCGTCGATGTGCAGTCCCGCGGAGGTCAGTCCACGGTCCGGTTCAAGAGTAAGCAGGCGATAGCGGCGCAACGGGGCTGAGGCGGAGAGAGCGCTCCAGTGCGGCTCACTAAGGGTGGACATGGCCAGAGAAAAAGTGACCAGTCCGCGCTGCGCGCTGACCCCGGAACGACCCGTCAACTGGGCACATCGATCCGCCAGGTCAGAGTCCATCTCCACACCCGCGGCCAGCAGCAGCAACTCCCGCTCAAAGAGAGTGAGATTGAAGATTGCCGAGAGCCTGTCGATGGCCGAGGTCTCCGCCGGATTCTCAGAGGCCGCATCGCTGCCTGAAATTCCATATGCGTCCTCATCCCTATCCCTATCGCCTTCCATGCGGCGGCGCAACGCGGCAAACTCCCGCACCAACATGCGCTGATTGAACGCCTGCCAGGGAGTGGAGCTCGCAACCGTGTTTTGCTCGGCGATCATGTGGTCACCGTGGGACCGGTAAAGACCGGCGGGTTGGGCGTGTTGATATTCCAGTTGACTCCAACGATGCTGCTGACGCTATCCACGATGACGCGGCCAAGATAACTTTGGCCGGCGGGCAGCGTGTTGGGAAAGACGAAGGTAAGCGAGGTGTAACTGGTCTGGCCCACCGGCAAGGGCGGCGCGGTCAGGCTGGCGGAGATGGAATAAAGCACGCCGGGCGCGGGGGGCGCGGTTTGGCTGCTCAGCGCAAGCTGCACGGTCTGGCCCTCGAAGACACCGGGTGCGATGTTGTCAATGGTGACGAGAACCGTGGGAGTGCCGTCGGGGTTGGGAGTGAGAGCGACGGCCTGCGCCATCAGCGTGGGCGCAAGAGCCACGGAAAGTTCATTGGTTGCCTGCTGAATGATGACTTCAGCGGGGGTTGAATTGGGCGCGAGAATCTGCGCTTTCAATTGATAGATGCCGGCTGGCACGCCGTTGGGATAAGTGGTCTGCGCGCCGGGAACACAGGTGAAGGAGGTCGCCGTCACGCTGCTTACCGGAACGGTGAATTGGATTCCCAGGCGCGAGTTCACCAACTCGACTTGAGAGACATTGGAGAGAAACTCCCCGGTGACGGTGAGCGTATCGGTGAGTGAAAATGCCGGTTGATTGTTGGGCGGCGACGCTTGCAGAATCTGCGCGGGCTGACTGACCACGGCCTGAAACTTTCGATAAAGAACCGGCAGCGCCAGCGAAACATTCTGATCCGGCTGCATCAAAACCACGGAAACCTGGAATGGAAAAGTGGGGCGATAGTCGGCCTTGAGCGCGGTCCACAGCCAGGCCATCTCTTCGCGGCCCAGGGTAGCGGGAATGATCTTGATCATCTCGAACTGGTCGGCCAGGCCGCAGTTGGCCAGCGCCGCGCTGAGATTGTTGCCGACGGGAAGATTATTCAAGGCATACGTGATGTCAGCGCGCGCGATGATGGGGTTTTGATGAAACATCATCAGCGCATGGCCTAGCAAGCCCTCGGCCTGCCAGTCAGCGGAACCGTAGACGGTCAAAAGATAATGCAGGTCGAGAGCCAGAGGCGGGCTTTGACGCAGGGTTGCGCCGTCTGAAGCCAGCGACGGCAGAGACATATTGCGATAGGCAGGGTTATAGGTGACTTGATGCAGAAAAAGATTGACCTGATTTTCCGTCGCCGTGAGATTTGAAAACCGGCTCTGCACCAGGTCCGGCGCCTGCGCGCTGAGAGCGATGGTGCCGCCAAACATCGCCGACAGATTGCTGTACATATTGTTCAAATAAAACTGCAGAACCGCTGAAACTCCAGCGATGGCCAGTGCGTTGCTCATCTGGACCTCCCGTTGGAGCCGCTGAGATACTCATCGAGGGACTGGCCTCTGCGCTGGGGAGTGGCGGCAGGGCGCGGCGCGGGCGGAGGCACGGCAATGACTTCAATGCGGCCGATGTGAATCTGAATGTCTTCGGGTTGAATCGGCGATCTCATCCGCGCGGCCATCGTGTCGGCCGCATTGCGGAGGGTGAGCGCATCGCTAGCCGCGGCCAGGCGCGAGGCGGCCTGCAACTCAGGAGTGAATCGCGCCGGTTCGCTGGGGCGCGGAGCCTGCGCGGCTTCGGCGGATGGCGGTGGCATTGGCGTTCCCGCGGGGATGAGCGGCTCATATCGCCAGGCGCGCGATTCGAAGCGCGTTTCCGCTGTGGAATCGTTTGCGAATTTGAAGCCGCGCGGAGGCGAATCGCCGGTAGTCTTTCCCGCTGGAAGATCGGCGGTTGTATGCTCAGACGGCGGCTCTGAAACCGATTTGGATTCTCGATGCAAATCGGAAGACCGCGCCAGGAGCGGCTGAAAGGCTCCGCTATCGAAGAAATCAAGAATCGAGTTTTCGATGCCGGACGGATTTGTTCGCAATCTCGAATGCGATGCGGCGGAGTTTGCGGAAGACGTCTCTTGCGCGAAGTCCGAGCGCACTCCCCGCGCGTTTTCAAGAGACGCGGGCGATTGGAAGGATGCCTCGCGCGAAGGATGCGAAGCCGGCGACTGCACTCTTTCGGCCGCGCCTTCCGAAGGCCGAAAAATAACCGTCCGCGTCTCCTCTGGAAACTGCAAAGCAGGGGCTTCATCGCGGCGCGCGGCTGCATAGACCGGAGCCACCAGAGGATGCAGGCTGGTCTGCCGCCGAATCGCCGAGCTGGTGAGGCGTTGCAGAAATCCGCTCATGACTGCACCTGCTTCAGATAGAAGTTGCGCCGCTGCTGGCTGAGCGAAAGAATCTCCGCTTCGCTCCAGCCGTAGGCGCTGGCCAGCGTATGCACATCGAAGAGGAGCCGCCGCGCGCGGCCCTCCAACTCCGACCAGACGAAGGAGGCCAGATCGAGCGCCTCGGTAAACGACTCCTTGCAGACCGGGCACTCGAAGTCCAGCAGGATCTCCGCCAGCGGGTCGGCCTGAGCTAGTCGATTGCCGATCCGGTCGAGCTCCTCATCGCTCCACTCGATCAATGAGGCTGGGTGTCCGGAATCCTCTTGCGAGACAAGACAAAGATTCAGCAAGAGCGGAATAGCTGCGCTGGCATTGGATTCTGCCGCGATGCGCGCTAGATCGCGGCTGGTAGGCAGACGAAAGCTGCGGCCCGACTCCGACACAACCGGCGCGGTGTCCTCCAGCGCAATTTGCGCCATGGTCATTCCGTCGGCAGCGAATTCCAGTTTTTCACCGCACTGGCGGCAACTGGTCCAGCCGCTCAATTTCGATCCGAAATTGGCGCAGTAGAGCTGCACGAGCGCACGATTGCGGCGGCCCAGCGGCCAGTCCGCAACGCTCTCGTCGCGCGTCTCGGGAAACACGGCGTTGACTGCGAGCAGCCCCTGATCGATGGGGTGAAGCCCCTGGCCGCTCTCCCACAAGACGAGGCAATCGGCTTGGGATAGAGCGCGCATATTAGGTAGCCACAATGCTCAGAGTTGGCTCAACCGGCTCGGTGACGCTGGTGTCGCGCTCCCAGCCTTCATTTTCCAGTTTGATGTGCTCGATGGCGATGGCATTGGCGTTGGCGTCCAGATCGGGCATCGCCTGGTATTCAGAGACCCAGCAACGAAAGATCTTGTACGCCATTACCAACTGGCCGGCTTCGTTGTAAAACTCAAGGTAGATATCCTTGCGAAAGTTTGCCAGCGAGACTTCGGAACCGAGACCGGCACCGAAGTTCCAGACCAACCCAGCCCAAAGGTGGAAATTCTTATCCTGGGTTAGTCCACGATCCAGAGAAATGGCATCGTACTTGTTTCTGCCGGGAGACTTGTGGTCGGTGGATGGATCGCCGCCGCTGCGATGCGAGACCACTTCCGTGGTGCGCTTGAGCGCGCTCATCTTGCTGATGCCAGCCACATACTGGCCATCCCACTTCAAGCGGAACTTGAAGTTTTTGTATGCATCCAAACGCGAGGGATTTGCGGGGAAAATTGCCATCTTCATTCTCCTTGGGGGTAGGATCTACGCCGCTTATGAGGCCTGCGCAACGATTTGCTGAATCTGAATGACGACGAACTCAGCCGGGTACAAGGGAGCAAAGCCAACCAGGATATTCACCACGCCCAGCGCAATGCTGGCCGGAGGGTTGTTCTCCCCATCGCACTTCACAAAGTACGCCTGCTGCGGAGTACTGCCGGCAAAGGCTCCCTGCAGAAACAGTCCTTGCAGGAAGGTGCCAACATTCATCCGCACCTGACCCCAGAGGGTCTCGTCATTGGGTTCAAAGACGACCCATTGAGTGCCGTCAAAGAGGCTCGATTCAAGGAAGAGCGCAAGGCGGCGGATCGGCACATACTTCCACTGCGAGCCAGCCTGATCGTTGCCCGCCAATGTGCGCGAGCCCCAGACTACATCGCCATACACCTTGAACTGGCGGCTGCAGTTGACCGCCTGGGTGTTCAGCGTGCCATTCTCATCGTCGGTGAGTACGTACTGCAGGCCGGTGTTTCCGGTAAAGCCCGCGTTGATGCCGGCTGGAGCCTTCCAGACGCCGCGGCTGGCATCGGTAGCGGCATAGATGCCCGCCACAAATCCGCAGGGTGGAAAGAGCGTGGGACGATTGCCGACCAGCGGGTCCGGCGCCTGAATCCACGGGAAGTAGTAGGCCGAGTTGGACGCGTACTCGCCGGTAATGCTGCCAGTGCCCAATGGCGTGCCCGCCGGCCCGCTCTGCATCAGCCCGGAGATGGTGGCGAGTTGCGGCGAATCCACGATGAAGAAAGCGCGCTTGCCGGCGCAGTACTTTTGCAGCGTGGAGATGGTAGCCGCATCCGTCTCACCGGGAACGCAGAGCAGATTGAAGATGTCAACGCGGTCCAGGAGGTTGATTCCGGCACTTTGGTTGGAGAGCGACAGAAGCGCCAGCTCGAAGTTCTGGTCGGTGGGCGTCAGGACCGTTCCATCCGCGCCGCCACTGAAGGCAACCGGCGATGCCGTGGCAGCGGGAGCGGCCGTGGGAATCACATTGAGCCCGGTTGCCGGATTGGTGAAGGTGATGTAGTTGGAGTCGTTGTTAATCACCGTAACAACGTAATTCGGATCGGCAGGCGACACGGAGAGATTGACATAGCTTTCCAGTGTTGTCAGTTGCCCGGTTGCGCCCTTCTGCTGCAAGAGCAGGTTGAAGCGGTTGTTGTTGGGCGCGGGAAGAACGCCGATGCTGAGATACAGGCTGTTGGCCCAGAGGCCGGGGCTGGCGGCAAAGAGCGTCAACGCGCCGCCTGCCATAGCCGAGGCCGCAACCACGCCGGGGCCGGCAATCGAGATCAGCGATGGAGCCGAACTGCTCCACGATGCGGACCCCGTGACCACAGAAGTGCTGGAATCCGAATAGGTTGTTGTGGCTACCAGCGAGAGATTCTGTCCCGGCGCGATCGAGGTCGTATTCGCGGGCGTTGTCGTGATCGCCAGGGACTCTGGGATCGGCGGCGCGATGGTCACGGCGACCGTGGAGTCGATGCCCAGCCAGGAGGCGGTGATGGTCGCCGTAGTGCTGCCGGTAACGCCCTTGACCAGTCCGGTAGCGGAGACGGTCGCATTGGCGTTGGAGGAGGAATTCCATGTGGCATAGCCGGTCATGTTGACAAAGCTGCCATCGTCGAAGGTGCCGGTAACCGTCAATTGCTGTGTCAGTCCGGCCGCCAGGGTGAGCGTATTTGGCGTTACGCTGATCGCGGCTAAATGGGCAGGGCTGACAGTCAGGCTGGTTGAAGCCACAATGGGCGCGGCTGGAGCAGCCGGAGTATAGGTGGCGGTGATTGTGGTTGTGCCAGTGGTGAGAACCGTCAGCGCTCCGGTATTGGCAATAATGGTTGCAACCGCAGGGTTGCTGGAGGCCCATGTCACCGTAGGAACCGGCCCTGCCGCGCCAGTGGAGAGTGTGCTGGAGACGGTAAAGTTGGTCGGCTCCACCTCTGGACCTTCAAGGTCGGCGGGAAGCGGCACGGTAGCATTGGCCGGCGCGATGGCAAGCGCTGTGATCTCAGCCGCGGCAATCGAGAGTGTAGCCCCGTTCGCCGTGGGTGACGCGGGCAGCGTGAAAGCGCTGGGAAAGGCGGCAGAAATCCCGGAAGAGGCTGATCCTGCCTCTGCGGCGGAGCCATTGGAATGGGTGAAATTCACTTCGAATGAAGTTCCTGAGAGTCCGTTTGCGAGCACTGTGACAGCCACGCCATTGAAGAAAGTGCTCGTCGAAAATCCGGAAAGAATCACCATTTCGCCCGATGAAAAGCTGTTTGCCGCTGTGAAGGTTGCAACATTGTTCGTGATGGACCAGGCGGTAATCGGCGCCGGAGCGGCGGTGACCAGCAAAGCCTCAAACTGCGCCGGGGCAAGAGGAACCGCCGGAGTCGAGACGAATGTGACGCTGGCGGCAGGACTGGCGGTCCATGCTGCTATGGCAGTGATATTCGGCGCGGTTCCGTCGGAGTAATTGGCGGTCGCGGCCAGTTGCACCGTCTGCCCGGCCACGACAGCGACCGACGATGGCGTAACGGAGATCGAAGAGACGCTGGCCGCCGTGACAGAAAGCGAGATGCTGCCGGAGATGATTCCAGAGGTCGCCGTAATGGTTGCCGTTCCGGCGGTTGTACCGGCAGTCACCAGGCCTGAGGGCGAGACAGTCAGAATGTTTTGATCGCTGGAAGCCCAGTTGACGCCGGAGAGCGTGGGCGTGCTGCCATCCGAGTTGCTGCCTTTAGCCGTCAGCGCCAACGTGGCGTTCATCGGCAGAGGCGGCAGTTGCAGCAGAGCTGCCGCGGGCGGTGCGTTAACTCCCACCGGCAGAACAGACACGCTTTGCAGAACAGGTGTTCCCACCCCGAGCGAAATGGCGGCCGATAGCGCGCCTGAAGCCGCGGTGATGATGGCTGTACCGTACCCAGCGCCCGCCGCAATGGCCGTGGCGCAGGCGACGGGACTGTTTACGCCGCCAGGGATGGTGCCATCCCAGACCAGGCGGACGATGTAAGTCTGGCTTCCACCATTGGCAAAAAACTGGTTGACCGCATAACCGAGCCAACTGCGAGAGTCCAGCCCACCAAACTGCGTCTGGAAATCGGACCAGCTTTGCACCAGCACGGCCTCGGATACAGGCCCTTTGGGAGCCCATCCGACGAAAGCCCCAATCGACGTGGCCACGCCGGTGATGGTGTGCTGGCCACTCGATAATTCTTCAATATAGACACCTGGGTACGTGAATGATGCCATAACGTCAACCTCCGACTAAGTTGGCCAGGGGGAGCCCGGCTGCTGAGTGATTGCCTATCCACTTTTCCGCGGCGGCAATTGCGATACCGCCGCAAGAAAAAAGAGCAGTTGGTGAAGCCACTTGCGAAAGAGCCCGTAACAGCGAAATTGGACTGAATGAACTTGCTGCGCAGTTCTAGCGAACCCCGGTAACGGAGCAGATTGCGCCCAGATTTGAAACTCCATGTGCGGCAGAAAACCAACAGTGAGTCAGGGAAGCCTGAGTCAAGTCTTCGGGGAAAACATCTTGTCAGCCACCGGCTCTTGATCTTTGTTTGAGACCTTTGGATTGCCTCGCCAGAGAACTCGGAAAAAGGGGAAGTTCTCCGTGTCTGGGATATTAGGCATGGATGGTGTTCTGTGTCAACAATTTTTCTTATGGGGTAAAATAAGGGTGTGCCGACAAACTAGCCAAGTTCGATCAGATTAACCAAGTGCTCTCAGCGGAAAGGTTTATCTGGGATAAGAAGTTTTGTTCGAGCTTGTCTAATGGGCGATTGGCGCCAATGAATTGGCCCTTTAAGCTAAGTAGATTGCAGGAAAGGACTTGGTTATGGTGGAGGCGGCGGGAGTCGAACCCGCGTCCGAAATCGCTGTCAGCCAGGAGTGTTCATGCTTTGTCCGGTTCCATTTTGGGTTCGCCTGGGACGCTCAGAGCGGACAAGATGCGCCATAGACTAGTCCGATTGATCTCGCATCTGCCGCCCGGACCGAGCCGCTTTTGCCAGCCTTCTGAATGACGTCCGCTCACAGCCCGAAGGCAAAGCCGTGGAAGACGGCTGCTTATTTAATTAAGCAGCAAGTGGCAGACTGTAGTCGGCAACTTTAGTTTTGCAGGCGATTACGGGTGCCCACACCCCGACATGACTCCAAAGCCGCAATCGATCCCGTCGAAACCGTGACGCCCCCAAAACCACCCCGCCGACGAAGACCTGTCGTCGGGAACCCCGGTAGGTACGCACCGGGCCAACTGGCTCGTGCTGCTGATTTCATTCTACGCCGATTTCAATTTTCACGCCGCCGGGTTACTGCTTGTCGAGGTCGATGGACTCGTATTCGCGGCGGGCGATGGCGGCGCGAATCTCGGCCGGGGTCTTGCCCGCCTTGGTCATGCGATATGCGAGGAAGCCCTCTTTGGAGCAGATGTCGCACTGGGTGCTGTGGGCTGTCTCATAGCAACTGCGCAGGCTGGTGTGGCCCAGGGCGCGATCACAGCGGCAGTTGCAGGGAAGCTGGTAGAGGACGCTGCTGATCTTGGCCGCCTGCTGGTAGGCGTGGACCTGCCAGGGGTATTTGAAGTGCTCGCCGGTCAACTGCGCGCCAGAGAGGATCGGCTTGAGTGTGCTCACCGTGAGCGGGGCGGAGGGATGGTAGGCGGGGACATCGTCGGCCGGGTTTGACCACTGCGCATAGCTGGCGGCGGTGACGGCAAAAACTGCCAATGCGATAACCCAGCGGCGCTTCATCCAGTTGTTGGTCATGAGACCCTCCTGGGAGTATTTTAGGGCATTTTCAGGATTGGTGAAATGGGACCATCGATGGCGACAGAGCCAAGGCATGTCAATTGGGAGGGTCTGTTGGGAGGTCAGCCGAGACCGGCGCTGCGAAGTGGGCTTGACAGGGAGAGCCTTTAGCGAAGGTATGGCGAATAATAATTGAACGGATAAGATAAATTAAATGAATGACTTGGTGGTTAAAGCGAAGAAAAAGAGAAGAAAAAAGGCTTGTTTTGCGTTTATGCCTATTCAAACTATTGATAATAAGCATGTTGAATGGGTGTTTTGCGCTGCGAACGAGGCGATTAAGAACATTTATACCGATTTCTCCTTCTTTCGCCGGATATCCGAGGAGAGGAAATTGAAGGTTGCGGGCTGGTTGCGGGGCATGGCCTGGGCGGTTTGCGACTGCGGATTGGATGGCTCTGGTCATGACGGCTTCTGGTGCTGCGAGTGGATTTTTGACCGCTTTTCTTGATTGTGCCTGAAGAGACTGTAATTACCTGCAACCATCTGCGGCAATGTCGCGACCCGGTCAACGCCCACCGGCGGCCAAGCCGGGAACAGAGCTTCCACTTCAGAATCGGCTAAAACTGTCAGAACAACCGGGACCACCGCAGTCGGCCGCGTGCAGCAAACTGACTTTTGGGATTCGGGAAGCCGCGAACCTCAATCGGCCAGCGCTGCAACGGGGCTAGCCCGCGCCTTCCACGCCCGCCACTCCTCAGCCGAAAGCTCCCAGACCTCCGCCTGGAACGGACCGGAAACGTAATCCCGATCGACCACCGTCACCACATGCATTCCATGCTTCACTGAGATTCGCCGCGACGGATAGTTGGAAACCGCCTTGGCAACCCGCAGAACAGGAAATCCGAGGCTGTCGAACCAGAAGTCGTTGGCCCAAGCGCAAGCCTCGCTCATCAACCCAAGCCCTTGCCAGGGAAGGCCCAGCCAGAATTTGCGATTGTCCCAAGCGCCTTTGAACATGCTGATGAGGCCGATCATGTCGGATGGCTCGGCAGCCAGGCGGATCGTCCAGTGCCAGGCCTCCCCGCGCGCTGCCTGGGGAAGCGCAACATCCCGGCAATAGAGCAGTGAGCCATCGGGCGGGTAAGGCCAGGGTACTCGATTCAGCAGAAATCGAACGATCTCCCATTGCGGAAACAGCGCCTGCATCCGCCGCGCGTCGGCCATCTCCAGCGGGCGAAATAGGAGGCGCTCAGTTCTGCCTTCGCTGATCATGCGTGAATGGTACCAATCGAGCCAACGGCGCGCAGATCATATATGACCACTGATCATGGATAGCCAGAGCGCGCAGTCTGGGAATCCGCGATAATAGAAGTCAGGAGTTAGAGAAAACCTTTGAAATCTGGATTTGTCGCCATTCTGGGCCGGCCCAACGCCGGCAAAAGCACGCTGCTCAACGCCCTTACCGGTGAAAAAGTCGCCATTGTCAGCGCCAAGCCGCAAACCACCCGCAACCGAATCGCGGGAGTGGTCGAGGTTCCGGCGCGCAAAGGGGTTCATCCCGCCGCGCAGATCGTTTTTGTCGATACGCCCGGCGTCCACAAGCCCGGCACCCATCTGGACCGCCGCATGTTGCAGGAGGTCTATGAGGCGCTGGAGACGCGCGACGTAGTGCTGGTGCTGATGGATGCCACGCGGCGCGTGCAGTTGGAGGCGGCCGCGGAGCCGGTTTCGGTTGCGGAGAATGTCGTGGAATCCCAGGTTCCAGAATCGGGATCTGGGGTGCCCAGTCCTTCGGCTGTTCACGATGCATCAAGGACTACAGCCCCCAAGCATGAGCGCACCAACTGGGCGAGCGAAGATGAGTTTCTCTTCGGCCTTATCCGCAAGCTCGATTGCCCGGTCTTTCTGCTGCTCACCAAGATCGATCTCGTCGCCAAAGACCAACTGCTGCCGCTGATCGACACGCTCACCCGGCACTTCGGCTTTGCGCAGGTCATCCCGATCAGCGCCCGCAAGCGCGACGGCATGGAGCTTCTGATTAACAAGATCGTGGAGGCACTGCCCGTCGGCGAGCGCTTCTACCCCAAGGATCAATACACCGATCAGCCGCAGCGATTCATGGTCGCCGAGCTGATTCGCGAGAGCATCCTGGTCGAGACCGGCGAAGAGGTTCCCTACGCCTCGGCTGTGGTCATCGAGCGCTTCGAGGAGCCGGCGCCCTTTGTGCCGCGCAAGAAAGGCGCCGTGCCTGCGCGCCCGCCACTCACCCGCATCGCCGCGGCCATTTATTGCGAGCGAGACGGCCAGAAGGCAATTCTGATCGGCAAAGGCGGCGCAAAGTTAAAGGAGATCGGCACCAATGCCCGCCGCCAGATTGAGTCGCTCATCGGCACCCGCGTCTATCTCGAGCTGCACGTCATTGTCGAACCTAATTGGCGCGAGTCCAAGAGCTTCGTGGAATCGCTCGACTGGCGCAATCAGTTGGAGAGGCTGGCCGGGGATCAGATCAGCGTGAAGGATGAATCCCGCTAAACATTCAGTAGCGGGTCTCGTCTGTTGTTTTTGCTTGGCAATTGCGCCGAGGAAGGCTAAAATTTATCCTCGATGATAATTTCGCGGCTTGTCCTGAAAAACTGGAGAAACTTTCGCTCAGCGGATGTTCGCTTTACGCAACGTGTCTTTTTGACGGGACCAAATGCCTCAGGTAAGTCTAATTTGCTTGACGTTTTCCGATTTCTTCGCGACATCGCGAAACCTGGCGGCGGATTGCAGAGTGCGATGAAGGATCGCGGCGGACTCTCTAAGGTACGCTGTCTGGCCGCGCGCAGGGAACCCGATATTGAAATTGAAGTCGAATTGTCTGATGATGGCATTTCTCCAACCTGGCGGTACGGCATAGGAATCAAGCAGCAGGTACGTGGCTATAGGCAGCCGATTCTCCAGTTTGAGAAGATATGGTCTGGAGACAAGTTGATTTGTGATCGCCCAGACGGTGCAGACAAATCCGACGAGGAACGACTGACTCAGACACATCTTGAGCAGATAAGTTCAAATGCAGAATTTCGCGAAATAGCTAAATTTTTTGAATCAATTCGCTACCTACACCTCGTTCCTCAGTTACTCAGACACCCTGAGGCCTTCCAAGGGCCAAATGTACCAGATGATCCCTACGGGCGGAATTTTCTTGAGATGGTAGTAAAAACGCCTGAAAAGACGAGAAGGTCGCGCCTAAGAAGAATCGAGGATGCACTGCGTGCCGCCGTACCCCAGATGAGGAATTTAATCGACACGAGAGATGAGTCGGGTATACCTCATCTTGAAGCGACTTATGAACACTGGCGTCCGAATGCAGGCAAGCAGCGGGAAGACCAGTTTTCCGACGGGACACTCCGGCTCATCGGACTCTTTTGGTCTCTCCTAGACGGTGATTCCCCCTTGCTCCTTGAAGAGCCAGAACTTTCTCTACATTCTGGAATAGTATCCAAGCTACCTGAACTCTTCTACAGGCTTCAGAGACAAAAGAGGCGCCAAATCTTTGTCAGCACTCACAGCGGAGATATGTTGTCACAGAAAAGCATTGGTGGCGAGGAGGTTCTTGTTCTGAGCCCTGACAAGGAGGGCACGGTTGTTCAAGTCGCTTCGTCGATTCAGGATGTCAGGATTCTTCTCGACTCTGGATTAAGTGTCGCGGATGCTATTTTGCCCAGAACTTCTCCGGGCCATCTTAATCAACTTGACATGTTCTCATGAGTCCAATTCCCATCAATTTGGCTGTTGAAGATGAACTGAGTGAAACAGTTCTACACAGGATTCTGCATGGCGTAGGTAGATTCGCAATTGGACCTACCTATCGACGAGGTGGATTCGGTTATTTACGCAAGACCATCCATGGCTGGAATGAGGCCGCAAAGGGAACGCCGTTTTTGGTCCTAACTGATCTGGACAAATATGTATGCCCTGCCGAGTTGATTGCAGACTGGCTACCGATCTCCAAGCATTCGAACCTTCTATTTCGAGTTGCGGTTCGAGAAGTTGAATCTTGGGTTCTCGCCGATCCCGATAGTTTGTCGCATTTTATTGGAGTGCCCGTAAATACGATTCCAACGAATCCAGATTATATTTTGGATCCAAAGTTAGCACTTGTATCGTTGGGTATGAAATCCAAGTCCAAGTTGATTCGCGAAAGCATTGTGCCTCGGCGTGGCAGTACTGCGAAGCAGGGGCCAGGATACAACGGTTGTGTTGGCCAGTTTGTTCGAGAACATTGGGATATCAATGTTGCAAAGACAAACTCGCCGAGCCTTGCACGGACGATAGGACGCCTTGCAGCATTTGTCCCGATGTGGCCTTAGGCTCTTATATCCGAACTTAGATGGTGGGTCATATTGAGCACGATACTTGCTCTACGCTCCCCGCACCGCTCCCCGCGCCCAGGCCTTCACCGCATACATGCGCTGGCCGGCCGCGCCTATCAGCGCATGAAGCGTTGCGCCGTCCACTGGGGCATCGAAGACGAGCTGTGCTGGGTCTTGGATTGTGGGCTTCAACGAAGGCTGGACCGCAGACAAGGCAGCCATGCGGCACAAAACTTCTCCGCGCTGAATCGCATCGCCCTCAACCTGCTCAAACAAGACAAGGCTTCAAACTGCGGCGTTCACGGAAAGCGATTGAAAGCTGGGTGGGACAATGACTACCTGCTCCTCCCGCTAGGAAATTCAGATGCGTTTGCCCTGACCGTCCGGCACCTTCGCTAGCCGTTTGGGGATGTATGGGGTAGACTTGAAGACAGTGCCGGAATCGGTGGTAAACAAGACGATCGCTATGACCGCCCTGTAGACCCGCCTTGGCTCAACAGTTGCAGACGTTGGTGAACTTGGTGCGTCTGGGCTGGTTTCGGAATCAGCTAGCTGCAATTTGGCTGCCAACGCCAGTAAGCCATGCAAGACCAAGAGGTTTGATATACTGCAACTTACTGAACTTAATTAAGTTGTGGTTGGTGAGAGCTCGTAGCTCAGTTGGTAGAGCAACGCCCTTTTAATCCGAATTTAGCCAATAACTCAATATACTTAGAAACAGAAACTTCGCCCTTAATCTTATGAAAATAAACAAGTTGATCGATGAAGAAACTTTGAACACGGCTGCACGTTTGCGCACAGAATACGGTACGCACTGGCTACAAATTGGCTACAAGAATCCGTGTGCAAAGCTATGCAATAAGCATAGATTAGAGAAGGAAAAGTCTGAACGCTCGGAGACACCTAGCATTGGTTCCTCCGAAGCGTGGACGATGCCCCTGCTATCCCTGCGGAATCTAATCCCAATCAATGCCAAAGTCACCACAGAATGCACGGTGAGAATACCAACCGATTTGCCTGAGCAGCAGGCGTGTCTCCATTATCACGCACACAAATAGGAACGCGCGCTATTTTCGTTTGTAGTGTATAACGCTAATAGAGGCAGGACGCTATTAGCGCCCGTGAAACCAATGAGCCAACGCAAAGCGATACCGGGCCAGAAGGTCTCCCAAGGCA
>CAZDYU010000027.1:0-37401 GCA_964509755.1 uncultured Occallatibacter sp.
TTATGCGCCGGTTCGATCCCGGCCCGCGCCTCCAATATCCTCAACAACTTAGAGCAATCGTACTGAAGAAGCGAAAAGACCTCTGTAGCGGGAATTGTAGCGACTCCCCGTTTTTCTCACAGAATTATCTCCTCTTCTGCGCCGTGTTTCTGCGATAGCGCCTCCATCTGCCGTGCCGCTATAAACTGCTTCACTTGTTCCACAGACCGCGCCTGATGCTCTTGCGTGGGGCGTGCATATCCATGCACTATCTGAATCTTGGAATGGCCCAGGGGATTTTCCGCAGCTTCTGAAGTTGAGCCTGATAAAAACTCGGCTTCAATTGAGTTTTTCGGGGCCCATGAAGGATCTTGCTCTCTCGATATGCCTGATCGGCCCGATAGCTGCGCCAAGGTATCGATCATCGCTGTGTCGACTGGGTATTGAAACCCCCTGCATTGCGTCGCTCAACAAAGTACTGTTGCATCCAAACTCAAAGCGCTATAAGATGCGTCAATCGACACCATGTTTTCAACCGCCTCCAATTCGTCTCAAACTACGACAGCGCCGCAGATCCCGCGGCTGCGCGTGGGCACTCTGTGCGTGGCCATTCAGGCCGATTCTCCGACGGATCTAATGGAACGCGCCAAAACGGCGCTCCGCGATATGCCGCCGGAATCGAAGTTTCTCGAACTGCGTTTGGACTCGCTGCCCAAGCCTGCCGACGCACTGCCTAAAGTGCGGGAGTTTCTTGAGGCGCATCGCGAAGCGACGTTGATTGCCACCTGTCGCCGCAAGAAGTTTGGCGGGCAGTTCGAGCTGACCTTGAAGGCGGAACTTGAGGTGTTGCTGGCCGCGGCCGAGGCTGGATGCCAGATTGTCGATCTCGAAGTCGAGTCGGCAGAAGAGGCCAAGGCGGCGCAGTTGGAGGAGTTCCGCGACGGGCTGCGCGCGACGGGCGCGGCGCTACTGCTGAGCTTTCACGACTTTGCTGGAACGCACGATTTGGATCATGCGGCGCGGCGCATCGAAGCCTTCAAACCGGAGTTTATCAAAGTGGTTTCGACGGCGCAGTCGCTTGCGGACAATCTGGCCGTGCTCAAGCTGATCGAGGAGCGTTCGCTCTCATCGCGCATCGTCGGCATCGCGATGGGCGAGGAGGGCTTGGTGAGCCGCGTGCTGGGTTTGCGAGCCGGCGCGGCCTTCACCTTTGCTGCCTTCAGCGATGGCAAGGACGCAGACGATAAGCTGGCCACCGCGCCCGGCCAAGTTACGCTGCGCACGCTACGCGACCTTTATCGCATCGAGCAGCTCGACCATGCCACGCGCATCTTCGGAGTAGCCGGCAATCCGATCGCTCACTCGCTTTCGCCGCTGATGCAGAATACAGCCTTCCGCCGTGAGAGCGTGAACGCGGTGCTGCTGCCGCTCAAGACGCGGGAGCTTGCCGACCTGCTGACGCTGGTGCGCGAACTGCCGCTGGCCGGCGTTGCGGTGACTATGCCGCTGAAGCAGGAGATTCTTCCGTATCTGGCCAATCCGGTGCAGGCCGGCTCAGTTCCGCTCACGCATCGCATTGGCGCCTGCAACACGCTGCGCACCGGCGCCGACGGCAAGCTTTACGGCTTCAATACCGACGTGGACGGCGTGGTGCGGCCGCTGGAAAAGCGGCTCAAGCTGAAGGGCGCGCGCATCGCTGTTCTGGGCGCGGGCGGCGCGGCGCGGGCGGCGGTCTTCGGCTTGGTGGACCAGGGCGCGGAGGTCTTCATCGTCAACCGCACCCACGAGAACGCCGTCAAGCTGGCCCAGGAATCCAAGGCCACGGCGCTAACACATGAGCTGTTCGCCAAGAGCCGGTTCGATGTGCTGATCAATTCGACGCCCTGCGGCATGAAGGACAGCAAGCAGGCGCTGCCTTCACCATTCGAAAATGGAGAAAACGAACTCAACGCCGGCCTGGTTTTCGATATGGTCTATAACCCGCTGGAGACTCCTCTCATCAAGATGGCCAAGGAGCGCGGCATTCCCTTTATTAGTGGGTTGGAGATGTTTGTCCAGCAGGGAGCGCGACAGTTTGAGATCTGGACCGGCAAGCCCGCTCCTGAAGCCGAGATGCTGCGCGTGGTGGAACTGGAGTTGCGGCGGCGTGGATGAAACGTTGCAAGTGCGGCCTTGTTTTCTCTGCCTCTCGATTCAAAAGCAGCCGAAGCCATGGCATGTTCTGTAAGATGATTCGAAGAGAGATTCCATGCCATTGGCAATTGATACAGAAAAGAACCTTCTGCCCGGCGCGAAAGCTGATATCGTGAGCGACAATCAACAGGAATTGCGCCCGTCGTCCTTTGTGGACAAGGATTTTCGAGGGGTCTTCCGCGCAACCATAAACACATCAGGATCGCGCCTGCTCTTTTTGGTAGGCGGCGGACTTCTTCTGCTGATTGGCCCCATCGCTCTTGGCTGGGCGCTCTACCTGATTATCACGCCGCTCTATACGGTGGTCGTCAATATCTCCGACGCAAATTTGTCCGACCTATCGGATGTGAATTGGTCAAACGTTCATTGGTCTTTATTCACGCTCTGCCTGATCGCCGGCCTCGTTGCATCCTGGTTTGGCTTTCTTTTCATGCGCAAGTGGACACGGCTTCGCAAGCTGCCGGAAGGGATTCTGGGCAAAGGGATTCGCGTGCGTTCCAATGGAAGCGTGGAACTAGGCTCGGTGCGCGTACGGCCGGCAAGTTATCGAGAAATTCAGACGACCGGCCGAGGGCAAATCCAGTCCATCAAGTGGAAGCGGCTGGCCCGCTATACGGCGGAACGCGAGTTGCTGGTCAACTTGATGCACAGCAAGGAAGCAGGCTTGATGGTGAGCCACTTGATTCTCAAGGGAACCGAAGGGCGTGAAGTCATGTTCCTGGGAGTCACTCAATCTGGAATCGCGGATCAGGATAGGTTGTGGGCGCTCGATGAATCCGGCATTGTCTGCCTTGATCGCGGCCCCGCCGCGGAGCAACTGGATGCGGTGAGTCGCTTGCTTGCGCCCATCGCGCGCCGCGAGGGCGGCCTGCTAGCGCTGACGCTGACCGAAGATGCGGGAGATGCGGACGCCGAAGCGGATGCGAGTGAAGAGGCCGAGGCAAAGCGCTCCGCTGCTATCAAGCAAGAGCAGGCGAATGAGCAGTTGGGCGCGGGCGTCCTTCCCGAGGCGCTGCTGCCTGTTGCCGGCGTCGTAGAAAAATACGGCTACGCGCTGAGGCCGAACCTGAATGCTGAGAAGTTCAGAGGCTGGTAGCGAGGCTCTCTCAACTTTACAGCTTCAGCCGGTAGATATCGATCTTGGTTTGCTTGCCTTCGATGTAAACGGTTGGCGAAAGAATTTTGGTTCCGGCCGACGACGCTCCGCTGGCGACGATCGCCAATGCGCCCTGTTGATTATCCTGCGCGATAAATGTGGCTAGATTGCCTTGAGAGCCCGCGGCGGTATCGACGTCCAGAGCAACCAATTGCGCAAAGTCCTGCTCGTATTTTGTCAGTGTCGCGGCCAGGATCTCCATGGTCAGGCTGCCGGATACAGGAAGTGTTCCTACCATTATTCACCTTCACTCTCTTACCGCTAATTAATGTTTGCAGCCGCGACGGCGGCGCTCAGCGTCGCGAGTTTACTGTCGTCATTGGTTGCTTCGTCAATGGCTTGGCGGAAGATGCCAAGCAAATCGGCAGCGCTGGCATCCGCCTTCGGCGCGTAACCGGCCGCTGTCAATATCTGCCGCAAGGTTTGCAGCGCTTTTATGGACTGCTGCGAATCCGCGCCATTCACTGCGCTCTTGAGCTTTTCGTAGGCGGTGCGGTTGCTGATGGATTGCTTGGCTTGAGCCGGTGTCGCGGGAGTCAAATCGGCCACGGCTTTTTCCAAATCTTTGGTTGCCGTATCCGCCTTGCTTCCCGCGTTGCTGGCAATTTCAACCAGCGCCGAGGGCACCGTCCCCGCATAATAAAAATCGACGAGGTCGATCCAGGCCGCTTCGAGCGGATAGCTGGTTACATCGCGCGTCGCCAGGCTGGTGATAATCTGCGCCTGCTTGGTCTTTCTCGTTGCGCGCATCTGCGAGACGATCGCCTCGGTGGTCTTGTCCTGAAAATAATTCTTGTCGAGCGAAGTCCATGTGCCGTGAAAGGCTGTGCTGGTCGCAGAAAGGATATCTTTAACGTCGCTTGCGCCCACCACTGTGGTTGCCGCGGTCAGGCCCAGTTGCAGCGCGTCGCTTCCCGTCTGTGCTCCGGCGCGCGTGGTGGTCAGGTGCATTTCAAATCTTCCGTAGCCGCTCTCGATGCCGGTCATCACGCGGTAAGCGATCTGGTTTCGCGCGGTTTTTGCGGCGGTTAAATCGCCGATTTTCACGTCGTCGCGATAAGCGGTTACATCGGCATTGAATTGACTGGTGCTATAACTCGAAATCGCCGGAGCGCCTAACTCCCTGGGCATTCTGGGGCCCATGGTGGACATGCATCCGGTAAAGACAAGCACGCAAGGCAAGATTGCCAAGATGGCCGAACGACTTACACTGAACTGTCGCATTGTTCCTCACAATCGCGGCCGGAATGGGTTGCATTCCCGCGGACAAAAGCATGGAAATTCCCGGTTGGTTCGATGCGCCGCGAAAAGTATTCATTCCTTAGCGGGGCAATTCGATGCGTTTTCTGGAAGCATTGCCCTCCACAGCAGCATGGGAGCGCAAAAATGGAAAATAGGAAGGGCCGGCAAGGTTGGAAAGAGGCCGGCTTGCCGTGCCTGGCCGCAGCTAAATCCGTTCACAGTGAGATTGCCAAGACTGGCTTGAATTGTCAAGGTATAACTTCATCTTACGAAGATGAAATGCATCATCCGCATCACTGCCTGGCCCCAGCCGCTAAAATGGACTCGGTCTTTGTTCTGGGAGAAACCCGCGATGAAAAAGATTTCGTGCCTGCTCGCCTTTACCCTAGCTCTGTTGCCCGGCGTCCTTCAGTGTCAGCCTGCTCCGCCCCCGGTTCAAAGCCTTCCCGGACTCCTTCTACAGAAGAATGCGGCCATGAAGACCCGCGACGGCGTGACACTGCGCGCAGACATTTACAGTCCACCGGCCGCCGGAAGCTACCCGGTCCTACTCACGCGCACACCATATAACAAGGACAATTTTTCGGCATTTGGACAGAGGGCGGTGGCGCGCGGCTTTATCGTCGTGGTGCAGGATGTTCGCGGCCGCTATGCCTCCGAGGGTGAGTGGTACCCCTTCAAGCACGAGAGCGACGATGGCTACGACACGGTCGAATGGGCTGCACAGTTGCCCGGCTCCAACGGCAAGGTGGGCATGTTCAGCGGCTCCTATGTTGGCGCGACGCAGATGCTGGCGGCCATCGCTCATCCTCCGCATCTGGCGGGTATTTGTCCTATTGTCACTGCCAGCAACTACCACGAAAACTGGACTTACCAGGGCGGCGCATTCGAGCAGTGGTTCAATGAGTCATGGACTTCTGGCTTGGCTCAGGACACTTATGATCGATTCATTGTTCAGCAGACCAACGCGCTGGTGGGCGACGCCGTTTTGCCGCTGAAGGATTACCCAGTCTTCAATATCAAAATTCCGCAAGACGGCGCGGCGCTGACTCGCAACCTTGCGCCCTACTTCCGCGACTGGCTCGATCACCCCGCCTATGACCTTTATTGGAAGCAGTGGTCCATCGAGGAGAATTATCAGAAGATCGCGGTTCCGGCGCTTACTGTGGCCGCCTGGTATGACATTTTTCAAGCTGGTTCGCTGCGCAATTATGTTGGCATGAAAAATCACGCAGGCAATGAGACGGCACGCAACGGACAGCATTTGATTGTCGCTGTTGGGGGCCACTCCGGCTGGGGCCGCAAGGTTGGCGATGTCGATTTTGGCCCCGACGCGGCCTTCGACGAGAACGACTACATTCTGGATTGGTACGACTATCTCTTCCTGGGCAAGCAGAATCAATTCGCCAACGGGAAGCCGGTCAGGATTTTTGTAATGGGCGAAAACAAGTGGCGCGATGAAGACGCCTGGCCGCTGGAACGCGCCAAGCCGACGCGTTACATGCTTCACTCCTGCGGCAACGCCAACAGCGCGTCAGGCCACGGATTGCTCTACACCAGTTCTGTGGGATTTCTCTGCGAGAGCAATGACACATATGTCTACGATCCCGCTTATCCAGTGCCCACCGTCGGCGGCCCGCTCTGCTGCGACGGAAATCATCTGCCGGGTGGACCTCTTGACCAGAAGGAAGTGGAGGGCCGCCAGGATGTGCTGGTCTACTCCACGCCGCCGCTGGAAAATGACCTGGAAGTTACTGGACCGATCACTCTGGAATTATTCGCAAGCTCTTCGGCCGTCGATACCGACTTTACAGCGAAGTTAGTCGATGTGTGGCCCAATGGATTTGAGCAGAATATTACGGAAGGAATTCTGCGCGCCAGTTATCGCGAGTCCACCTCCAAGGCCAAGCCTATCGTACCCGGCAAGGTCTATGAGTACAAGATCGATATGGCAGCGACGAGCAATGTATTTCTCAAGGGCCACCAGATACGTCTTGAAGTGAGCAGCAGTAACTTCCCGCGCTTTGACCGCAATCTAAATACGGGGAAGCCGGCAAGCACAAGCGCGGAGTTTGTGAAGGCGACAAATACTATCGTTCACGACGGCAACTCAGCGCTGATTTTGCCGGTGGTGCCGAGATAGCCGCGAGATAGGGTGTTTAAGTCAGGAGCGGGTGGCGATCAATTCCTTCGCCGCCTGCCGTCCCAGCCGGATGCAGTCTGGAATTCCGATGCCGTCATAGGCGTTGCCGGCCAGACGCAGACCCGGCAGAGCGGCAACACGCTCGGCGATGCGCTGCTTGCGCTCCTGATGTCCGACGGCGTATTGCGCCATGGCGCGGCTCCAGCGCGAGACTTGAGAGTGTTCGGGATTGGTTGCGAGCGGTAGAACTTTCTTGCCCAAAATCTCATTCAATTCGCGGCGCACGGTGGCCACCAGAGTCTCGTCCGATGCAGCCATCAGTTCCTCGTGTTTCATGCCACCCAGGAAGGCGCGGAAGATTGCCTTTCCGGTCGGCGTGCGCCCCAGAAATTTGCGATGGACAAAGGTGCAGGCCAGCATGGAACGGCCTTCGACGGCCGGAACCAGAAAGCCAAATCCATCGGGCAGGCTTCCCAATTGCGCCTCGTCGTAGATCAAATTGACAGTGATTGAGGACGAGTAAAAGATTGCGCTCAACTCCGCGCCGAGCAATGGGTCCACCGAGTTCAATAGCGCGCCTGCGGCCCAGGCGGGCGTGGCTATAATAACCGCATCGTAAAGCTCAGCCGCGCCGTGGCTTTCCAGCTTCCAGCCATCGGCAGTCTTTTCCAGCACGCTTACCGGCGCGGAGAGACGCACGCTGGCAGGATCAAGCCTCGCCGTCAGGGCCTCCACCAACTGGCTCATGCCCCCGCGCAGCGCGGTAAAAATGGCGCGCGGCGCGGGCTTATTGTTTGTTGCTCCATTCATCTTTGCGGCAGCGGCCGCCATCGAGCGCATCTTGCGGTGCGCGGCGAGCATTCCGCGTGTCAGTGAGCCGTACTCGGTTTCCATTTCAACCAGGCGCGGAAGCACGGTGCGGGCGCTGAGTTGCGATGCGTCGCCGCCAAAAATTCCCGAGAGCAGCGGGTCGGCAAGGCGCTCGACGGCCTCGCGGCCAAAGTGGCGCTCGACCAGTGAAGCCACCGACTCATCCTGCCCCGAGGGCCGCGGCGGATGTAGCAGTTCCAGGCCCATCCGAATCTTTGTCAGCAGGCTGAAGAGCCGAGTCAGCGCCGTGGGAATCAGCTTGGTGGGCACTAGAAACATCAGCCCGTCGGGCAGCGGAATCAGCCGGTTTCCAACAACAATATAAGTTTTGCGGTCGGCGTCGTTGGAGGCCGTCAGCTCCGCACCTAGGCCGAGTTCGCGGCAGAGTTGCGCGGCGGCCGGCTTCTCGGTGAGAAAGGAATCCGGCCCGCGCTCCAGCACCGTGCCGTCCACAATTTCCGAAGCCAGAACCCCGCCCAGCCTTGCCTGCGACTCATAGAGCGTGTACTCGACCGCGGCGCCGTTGCGGCGCGCCAGTTCCAGTTCATAGGCCGCCGCCAACCCCGCAATACCCCCGCCAACAATCGCAATCCGCATCGGTGAACCCATCTCCGTATTAAATCACCTAAGGTGAGGCAGACGCTCGCTCGCAGGAGGTTCTTAGTTTCCAAAATGCGGGAAGTGGGGCACCCGGCTTGCCCGCGAAGTGGCTGGAAAGCGCAGAGAGAAAAAACTAGACCCAGCCGGTAAAACTCTGCGATAATTCTGCGTTACGGCCTTGCGGCGGAACCGTCATTTGCCGCCAGGCCGCCATTGATTCGGGGAGCATTCGGTAGAAAGGAAGAGCGAGTTCATGACACCATTGAAGCGCGTAATCGTCCTGCTGAGTGTCGCAGCCGTCATAAGCATCGCGGTTATAGGTTGCGTGGTGGAAGCGCAGCGTTGGAATAATCCCCGTCTTGCGGATCAAATTCAAGGTACCGACTTTGAATTTCATGGCATTCCATACCACATGAAGGTCACTTGCAAGTGCCCCGAGTATCTCTTTCAGTCCGAAACGCAAGAGGTCGCCTTCACAATCTCCGTCTCACCGCTTCCGCGGCCTGTTCATGCTCCTACTGCCCAACCAGCGCCGACAAAACCATCGGCTCCGGAAGGCGCTCCGTTGAGCACGACGGCAGCCATGCAGAGCTCTACGGAAGAAAAACTCTGGGTCTGGGCCAGTATCGACAATGTGGAAGTAAAGTTCGCCGACACGAAGCTTGTGTACAAATTTCTCATGTATAGCAATAACCAAAGTTCCAACACCAGCGCAAGCACATTCGGCACTCTTTTATTGACAGGCAAAACCAATCCTGCAAGCATCGTCTTCCACCTGTCATCGGTTGGCGCGTCGAACGAAGTTGGCCCGGACTCCGGTTCCTCGTCATTTGCTCTGGACTCAAGGCCGAGATTCTCCCAGGCTTTTCTTCCCTTCATCTCCTATGCTGCCGTTTTTATTTTTCTCTCCAGCATGGCCCTCCTTCTCGATTGGAGGATTCGGACAGCCAATAAAAGGCGGGAAGAAAAGGTGGCGCGCGCCAAGGAATTGGCCGACAAGAACCCTGAACATACAAGATACGCCTGGCAGTTGGCCAGAACCCGGCTTGAGAACTATTTCGACAAGAATCTTTTTCAGGTGAATATGGTCTTCTGGCTTGCGGTGTTAGTTATGACGGCGGGATTTCTAGTGGTCTTGTGGGGAGTGAAAAACACCCTCGACGGCGGACATGGAGGAGAGATAGCAGCCGGAGCCGGAGTAATCACCCAATTTCTGGGCGCAACATTCATGGTGATTTATCGCTCAACGATGCAGCAAGCCAATGATTTTATGACCGTGCTGGATCGGATCAACAATGTAGGCATGGCCATGCAAGTTTTGGACCAGATATCCGACGAGCCGGCGGCGCTTAAAAATGAGGTGCGGGCAAAGATCGTGGACCGTCTTCTAACCCTTGGCAGGACGCAAGATCACGATACTCCCTCACAAAAAGCAACCGGCAAGGATTCCAAATAGAAAAGTGCCTGATGCGTACTGTCCCATCCATTCGCAAAGAATGCGAGTGGATGGGCACACAGATAGAAGCTAGAGTCAGAAGCTAGCTCTTGGCAAAGGCCGCGGCCTCGCTCTCCAGCTCCGGATCCCAGTGCTTGGGCTGGTAGATGCAGCAGGGTTCCTGGGCCAGCGGGTCGCCGGTGACGGCGTAGGCGCGGGCGCGGGAGCCCCCGCAGATCTCTTTGTACTCGCAGGCGCCGCACTTGCCTTCGAGCTTGCTGGTGTCGCGCAGGGATTTGAAGATCGGCGCGTTGCGGTAGATCTCGGCCAGTGGCGTCTGGCGGATATTGCCGGCGTGGATGGGCAGGAATCCGCTGGGATAGACGTTGCCGGTGTGAGAGACGAAGAGGAAGCCCTTGCCGTCGTTGACGCGTCGGGTGGCCCAACTGGCGGTGCGGGTTTGGGCGTCGGTGGTGGGCGCGCCGGGCTCGTAAGCTTGGAGCTTGGTGCCGCCCGGATGGCCGTGCCCTATTTTGCGTTCTTCCAGATTGTGCTGCAAAAGGTAGCGGCGGTAGTGCATGGCTTCTGTGGTCTTGATCTGGAAGTTGACGCGATGCGAGAGCTCGTAGATCTTGCCGAAGACCTTCTCGAAGTCCTCTCCGCTGAGCAGGTCGTCAAGCTGGCCGCGGCCCACGGGCACCAGGAAGAAGACATTCCACATTACGATTGCGAGCTTCTCGAAGAGAGCGCAGAGGCCGTCCAGATCGTGCGCGTTGTGGCGGCTGATGGTACTGTGAACCTGGATGGGAATGCCGGCCTCGTTGGCCCACTCGATGGCCTGAATGGTCCGCGCCCATGCGCCGGGCAACCCGCGGAAGGCGTCGTGAATCTCCGGCGTGGAGCCGTCGAGGGAGATGCCGAGGCGAACCAGGCCCGCTTCCTTCATCTTGAACATGGCTTCGCGCGTCAGCAGCGGCGTGGCGCTGGGAGTCACGGCTACCTGCACGCCCTTGTCGGCGGCGTAGCGGATCAGTTCGAAGACGTCCTTGCGCTTGAGCGGATCGCCGCCAGTGAAGACAAAGATCGGCACGCCCATCTCCGCAATCTGGTCGATCAGCCCCTTGGCTTCGGCGTTGGTCAGCTCATCCGGGTGAGCGATAGGCTGAGCGGCGGCGCGGCAGTGCTTGCAGGCCAGATCGCAGGATTGCGTAATCTCCCAGATGGCCAGGAAAGGCGTTTCATCAAAGTTCAGCGCGCCACGGGCGGGAATGTTGTGCATCGGTTGCATGAGACCTCCTCCAAACCTCTGAATCGCGGCGGCGGGCGGGAAAGTTGTGCCCGGAGCCTGGGGTGACGCGATCCTCACCAAATCTTAAAGAAGTCAGGACTCTGGCGATGAGATGATTTACCCTTCCAGAGGATTGCATTTCAAGAAGGGTATATAGCCCAAGGCATTGCCCAGTGAAGTGGTTAGACCGCACAGGAGCGCGACGATTCCACTTCAGAAGAGCAGGCGCGGCAGAGAAGACGCTGTGATTTAGATCACCTTATCTGGGGAAATCGGCGGATTGCCGTGCTTTCGGTGCTGGATAGTACATCTTCCTTGCTCGGGTTCCTTCGATAAAATCCTCTTCTGCCATTTCGCTCTCTCCCAGGTACTCCAGGTCCGGATTATTGGACCTGGGAATGAGCCACTTTGCTAAACCACCGATCCGGCGCTATGCCACCTTGACCTTACCGAGCAGATCGGAATAACGGTCCAGCACTTTGAGCAGCATGACGAGGGCCAAAGGCGGCTTGGTTTTGCGCGGCGGAGACGGCAATGAGGGCATCGGCGATCTTGAGATTGTGACTCTTGCTGAATTGCCGCAGGTACTCGCCTGCTAATTGCCCGATATTTTCGTCGATGGTCACCGACCTGAGCGGGGCAAAGAATTGGGAGATGATCTGAAGTTCATGCGCCAGCGCGCAAGCGCCGCCCGGCCCACCGCCGGGTGGTGGCTAAACTAGATACAAGCATGAGTAGCCCAACTCCATCGTCGGCCACCGGCTATCGTGGCCGCCTTGCTCCCTCGCCCACCGGCTATCTGCATCTGGGCCACGCGCGCACCCTCTGGGCAGCGTTTCAACGCGCCCAAGCCGCTGGCGGCACGCTGGTGATGCGCATGGAAGACCTGGACCCGGATCGCAGCCGTCCGCACTACGCCCTGGCCGCCCTGGAAGACCTGCGCTGGCTGGGCATTGACTGGCAAGAAGGCCCGGAAATTGGCGGTCCGTACGCGCCCTATGCGCAGAACCAGCGCCGGGAGTTCTACCTTGCCGCATGGCGCACTCTGTTGCGCGGCGGTCATATTTATCCCTGCCGCTGCTCCCGCAAAGATCTGGAAGCTGCGCTGAGCGCGCCGCATGAAAGCGAATCATCGGCGGGCAGCAGCTATGCAGAGCCGATTGACGACGAACCCATCTATCCCGGCACCTGCCGGCCGGCTACGTTGCCGCCTGCTTTCGTGGGTGATGAAATCCAAGACCCTGGCGCTTGCAACTGGCGCTTCCGGGTTCCTGACGGCGAGGCCATCGATTTCGAGGACGCCAATCTCGGTCCGCAGCGGTTTATTGCGGGCCGCGACTTTGGCGACTTTGCCGTTTGGCGGCGCGACGGCGTTCCCAGCTATCAGCTAGCCTGCGTGGCCGACGACGCGGCAATGAAAATCACGGAGGTTGTGCGCGGCGAAGATCTGCTCAAGTCCACTGCCCGGCAGATCCTGCTCAACCGCGCACTGGGCTTCGGCAATCCCGTTTGGTTTCACTGCCGGCTGGTGGTTGACGACAACGGCCGTCGCCTGGCCAAGCGCCATGACGCTCTCAGCTTGCGCACCCTGCGTCAGCGCGGCTTTACGCCCGAGCAGATTCTCTTTGGGAAGTTGCCGCTGGAGAGTAAATAGAAGAAGGCTCGACTACCGCTCTCCGCCCGCGCGAATCCGGTCGAGCTTCTCGAACAAATCGGCAATGCGGATCTCAATCGGAGTTCCCTCCACGGTCAATTCACCGCTCGGAACCCGCTCCAACCCGGTCGCCGTGCCGCGATAAGCGACCCGCGCCTGAGGGTCGATCACCCACACATGCTCGATTCCGAAGCCGAGATACTGGACCGCCTTCTTTGCGGCTCGCCGAATGGTGTCTTCCGGCGACATGATCTCGATAGCGATCAGCGGCGGGTGGGTCACAATGTTCTCAACCGGCGCGCCCATACGCAACACACATATATCGGGGACGAGGAAATTGCGGGGGGAAATCTGGACGCGCTGCTCGGTGAGTCCAAAGACTCCCCACCGATCCATATTGTTAGTGAAGATCGTGCCGAGAAAGGTTTGCGGAAAGGAATGCTCGAATTCGCCCCAGTTACGCTCCACGATTACGCCGTCGTCGTATTCGCAGTCGGGTTCATAGCATGTGGAAAGATACTCTTCCACTGAGACGAGCCTTTCGCCAATGGGCAGCGTCGCCATGAGTACAGTATCCTCCCATCCTGCAAACGTAGCAATAGAGATTGGCAACGGCCGGCCGTCAATCCAAGCCGGCCGCTTGTCTTCTTACCTGCGATGGATGAATGTGCCGCCGTGCAACTCGGCCCTGGCCTGCCGCAGTTCAGCCTCGGTATTCATCACGATCGGCCCGTACCAGGCCACTGGCTCCTCCAGCGGCTTGCCTGAGACCAGCAGAAAGCGAATGCCCTCGGGACCAGCCTGCACCACGATCTCATCGCCGCGGTCAAAGAGCACCAGGGAATGATTGTGGGCGTCGTAAACCGGAGCCGCGTTGGGGTCTACGGCGGACTCGGTCAGCACGGCCTGGGGCGCGGAGGCATCGCGGAAGCTGCCCGAACCGGCAAAGACGTATGCAAAGGCATTGCGCGTCGTCTCCACTTTTATCCGCTTGCGCTTGCCGGGCGGAACGGAGATGTCCACATAATTGGGATCGGCGGCGACGCCCTCGACCGGCCCCTTCTTGCCCCAAAACTCACCGACGATGATGCGCGCCTTGGTCCCATCATCCTCGGTCACCTCGGGAATCGCGCTGGCTGGAATGTCCTGGTAGCGCGGGTCGGTCATCTTGAGCGCGGCGGGCAGGTTGGCCCAGAGCTGAAAGCCATGCATGCGGCCTTCGGCGTCGCCGGTAGGCATTTCCTGGTGCAGAATCCCGCTGCCCGCGGTCATCCATTGCACGTCACCGGCGGTCATGCGGCCTTTGTTGCCCAGGCTGTCGCCGTGCGCCACTTCGCCGGCCAGGACGTACGTAATGGTCTCGATTCCGCGGTGGGGATGCCACGGAAAACCGGCCAGATAATCGGACGGGTTGTCGCTGCGGAAGTCGTCCAGCAGCAGGAATGGATCGAACTCGGCGGTCTTTCCAAAGCCAAAGGCTCGCTGCAGGCGAACTCCGGCTCCTTCGACGGTGGGTTTGGTTTGAAGAATCTGCTTTACGGGGCGAAGCGACATGGGGAACCTCCTCGGCCTTACAGAGGATTGGATGCACGAGGATGATATTCGTTGCAACAGATATATGCTGCCGGGGTGGGCGGATTACAAAAACCGGCCGCCGGGCAGTTTAGCTTTCTTTGCGATAAAGCAGATCGCGGATGGCCTTGCGGCGCGCCTCGTCGGCCTCCTTGGCTGCCTTGCGCTCGATGGCGTCCATGGGGCGCTTGGCCTCAGGCTCTGCCGATTCCGATTCACTGCACGACGGGCACCGGTTGGCAAAGCCGGGCTTACCCGGCCTCAATTCAAACTCTTCCGAGCAGACCACACAAACCTTGATGGGAAATACCATATCTGTCTCTATGATAATGGACGCGAATTCCGCGCAACGGATTCGGACGGGCCTCAAAAGTAACCCGCGGCCCACATCGAGAGACGATGCAGGAGAAGGCCGCGGCATTAAAAACGAAATAAATAAGAGGCCTTGATAAATACCTGCCGCCCATCGTTCAGAAAATCCTGCGAGCGCAGCGCTGGGGTATCGTCAGACGTGCAGCCGTTTGGAAAGCTCTTGCAAAGCCTCCTGTCCAGGTTCTGCAAGTCGTTGTTATAGCCGATATAGATTGCCGTTCCGGGATGCGGCAGCCAGGTGAACAGCGCTTCGGTGCCAACCTGCTTGGTGCGCGACAGAGAAGTCTCTAAAGGATTGGCGAGCGTCGAATCGTACTCGACGATGACGCGAGCCGAAAGCGACCGCGTGAATTGATAGTTCACCTTGGTGCGGAAGACCTGGCTCTCATAAACAAATGCGCCGTCCGCAACTGAGTGATCGCGATCCAGTAAATAGACATTGTCCGCGGTAAGTTGACGCAGCGGCTGCAGCGTAAAGTACACCTGCAGTGCTTCCTGGTCTAAAAGAAACGGCACGCAATTCGGAGTAATTGGGGACGGCGGCGTACAAACCGCCGGGTTATAATTCACATTGCCGCTGCGAAAGAATGTGGAATTGAAATTGAGCTGCGGATACGGTGCGCCGCGCGCGGTAAAACCGACATAGTTCTCGGTAAAGTTCCTACTCTTATCCAGCAGATAACCATTCTGCGGACCCACCGTGTCGGAACTCTGGCCAATCAGAGGCACAAGCACTATATTGCGCGGCAGAGCAACATAAGCGTCGAAGTTCGAGTAATGATAGATGCGGTTGCCTTGATGATCGAAGGCTACATTCTGAAACGTTTCCACTCCATAGCTTTGAATCGTTCTATGCTTGGGAAACCATGCATAGCCCGCATACAGCGATCCATTGTGAAAGTTAGTCGTCTGGATAAATCCAACCTGGCTTTGGAAGCCGGTGCTGTAATCCCGGAAGACTGCGTCAAGGTTGAAGGCATGTGCCGAACGGTTCAGTTCGATCTTGCTCGCCGGCCCGGCTGCATAACTCGGGCTATCCACTGTGCCATTGGTCGAACTCTCCACCATCTGCCCCGTCGCCGTCCATTTATTGGTTGCCCGCCAGGTAAAATCCGCGCCCCCAATGCGATTCCATCCCTGACCAAAATCTTCGTCGGTATAGATTGCGCCGATGCTGAGGTTCTTGCCGAAGTCCTGCGAGACGCGCCCCACGGCAAAGATCGCTCGCTTGTTATAGAGAGGATCACCGGACGCAACAGTCTGGCCAGGTTCGCGGTCGTCGATGGTAAACAGTCCCAAGTTAGTGTGGCCGATCTTTCCCGTTATGCGTCCGCCATACTCCGGATGAATAATATTTCGCGTATAAACCAGATTAATTGGAGTTATAAAATAATTCGCATTTTCCAAAAAAAATGGCCGCAGTTCCGGGAAATAAACCGGGTATCGCACATCGACGGTAAACTGCGGCTGATCCGATTCCACATCGCTGAAATCCGGATTGATTGTCGCGTCGAAAACAATTCTATCCTTGAGAATCGCCTTGAACTCGCCGCCTGCCGTACTTTCCAAATGGCGTGAACTGAAATAAGGATTCAGCGGGTCTACTGCCTCCAGCGTCCGCTCGTTCTGCCCTAAAACATACGGATTGATCTGCACATTATGCGAGCCGGTCACGCCCGCGATGCCGCGCAGCGTCCCTTCCTGGCTAAGTGTGCCAGAGATATTGGCCGCAACCCGCGGCCAGAAATCCGATTCGCTGTTGCGCGGAAAATTGCGCATGAAAACCACGCCCCAATCCGCGCCGCCCGGAGGAAAGCGCAAACTACGAAATGGAATCGCAATCAGCGCCATCCATCCCTTGTCTGTAACTTGCCCTTCGGAATCCCAAACCTGGTCATAGCTGTAATCCGTGCTGACGTTGTCGGTCCACGCCGCATCGGCCTGCACGCCCACGGGGTTTACCGTGAAGAGAACCCCTCTGCGCCTATCCTGAAATGGATCCAGCAGCACGGAAACATTGTCGTCGTTCAAAACATTTTCGCGCCGCGCCAGATGCCCGCGAATCTGGTCGGGGTGGTCGTCGAAGCAGATAAATGCAAAATACAAGACGCTCTTTGTATATCCCGCCCATACCTCGGTTTTTTTGGTGCCAGGCTGCCCGTCTTTTGGATAATTCTGAATAAAATCGGTGATCTTCAGCAGCTTGCTCTTCAGCTCAGTGCGCGGTTCCATTCCCGCAAAATCGCTGAGGCGCAAGGGATCGGAAAGCAGCGGCACGATGAGTGGAGCGGCCGGCGGCTTCTTGGCGCTTTGTGCACTAGGCGCCTGCGCGGTCAGAACTGCGGGCTTGGCGCTCTGGGCAGCTAAAGTTGCGGCCATCGTCAGACACACCGCCGCCGCAATCGCCAAACGCCGCATATATCTATAGTACGAAACGCACCTTACTTTGGTTCATGCAGGTAACGTATTTTTTGTCGCCACCATCCGGTTTAATTTTTTCTTCAAAGGAGTCTTCGCCAAAAATTCGGCGATAATGATCACCATGCGGCTCACCAATCACTGTTATGCGGTAACTGGGCTGGGCTATCTTGCGCCCTGGTGCGTCAATGCGGGCTTCATCGCCGGCGATGAGGCGATCCTTGTAGTCGATACCGGCGGAAACACCCTGGCCGCTCAGACCATTTACGGCTACGCCAGCGCCATCAGGCCTGAAAACAAGTTGCGGGCGATCAATACGGAAAGGCATTTCGATCATATCGGCGGCAATGGCTACTTTCGCGCCCAGGAAATCGATGTATGGGGACATGCCGAAGCCGTGCGAACGCCCGAGGAATTTCAAGCCGAGATTGCCGAGTTCAATGACTCAATCGCCGCCCCCGCACGCCGCGCGCTTCATGAGTCGCGAGCATTTTTCCATGACACGAATCCGGCTAACCCCAACTGCCTCATTCAAGCCGAAACCGAATTCGAACTCGGAGGCATGAAAGCTCAGATACTGTTCACCCCCGGCCACACGCCAACCAACCTTTCGGTTTGGCTGCCGCAAGACGGTGTTCTCTACACCGGAGATCTGGTCGTCAGCGAATACCTTCCCAATCTCGACGCCGGAAGCCCGGCAGACTGGCGCATTTGGCTCGATTCCCTCAACCGCATCGAAGCGCTGAAGCCCGACTTCATTGTAGGCGGCCACGGCCCAGTCTCAAGCGGCGCGGAGATTCCGGCAGCCATCGATTCCGTGCGCAAGGTTCTATGTGAATCGATTGAGCGCGGATCGTCGCCGACTGCGGGCAGTTGTTATGGAGCACAAACCGCAAAGCAGGCCAATGATGCGGAGCTATGATCAATTCTCGCCCAGCAGCGCCCTGATATCTCTACTGCCTCTCAGAACACGCAGAATCAACACATCTTCATTCTCAATCCGGTAAAGAATGATGTAATCTCTGACCGGAAAGCGGCGCAGGCCTGGGCGCAGTTCCTCATCGCGGCGGCGGCCGATATAGGGATGACTGGCAAGGAGATAAAAGTAATCGGAGAGAAATTCGGCGAAACGATCCGCGATTTCAAAACTGCTGCTCTTTCTGGCTATATAGCACCAGATGTCGTCCAGATCGGCTTCGGCTGCCGGTGTTACGCAGCGCGCCATCAGTTGTTCGCTGATTGCTCGACGGCCAGCCGCGCGCGGCCTCGGCGCTTCACGTCCTCGGCAAGCTCACGCATGGATTCCTGAGTGATGACGCGTCCTCGACCATGACTGAGAGAAGCCTCCGCGCTATCGACCAGCGCGAGAATCTCCGCTCGGGTCCGCTCACGCTCCTCCCACAAGAGTAGCGCCTCTTCGACCGCATCTTCTTCGCGGCTCAGCCTGCCCGTTTTTACGGCCATTTGGAAGAACGCCCTTTGGTCCGTCGATAGTTGAACATCCATAGCTTCTAGCGTAGGAGTGAAGCGGGCAAGTGTCAACTCTCTCCTATTGGTATACCTCGCGTCGGTGGGCGATGCGCGCAACTCTCACAACTTTCTCTTCTTCATCAATGGTGTAGATTGCACGGTAATCGCCGACGCGGATGCGCCATTCGTCTCTACCACCGCTAAGTTTCTTGCAGCCATTAGGTCTGGGGTCTGTACCAAGCGCCTTGATTTTTGGGAAGATGCGGGCTGATATCGACTCAGGCAATCGAAAGAATTCCTTCTCGGCGCTGGTTTTCAGCGCAACCCGGTATTCAGGCACTCAGTTTGCCTCTTCGAATCAGCTTCGCCTCGATCTCCTCCAGCGGGACGTCCTCCTCGTTTCGACGCGACTGAGAGACCAATACATCCTCGATCTCTTCCCACAGCTCCGCGTGCTCGCGCAGATCGATCTGGACAGCGACCTTGCGGCCTTCCTCGTCCGTCACGTATTGGATTCCGGTCATGGCAACTCCTCCAAATGCGCGCTCCCGCATGATTTGACGCTACTCTGAGTCTGATTGGGCGTCAAGATGGACACTGTCTTCCACATACTTACTCACCCTCCGGCCTTATCCTCTATACAGACTCCGTGAGCGACTTCGCCCAATCCGTCAAGCAGCAGGCCGACATCGTCAAGGTGATCGAGGGCTACATCCGCCTGCGCAATGCGGGGGCGCAGAGGTTCAAGGGATTATGTCCCTTCCACAAGGAAAAAACGCCGTCGTTCAACGTGAACGGCGGGTCGCAGCAGTTCTTTTACTGCTTCGGCTGCCAGGCATCGGGCGATGTCTTTTCTTTTGTTGCGAAGATTGAGAATGTCGGCTTTCCCGAAGCCGTCCGCATCGTTGCCGGCAAGTGCGGCATCCCGCTGCCCAAGCGCGAGTTCTCCTCGCCGGAAGAAGCCGCCGGAGCGCGCCTGCGGGGCAAGCTGCTTGAGTTGCACGAGACCGCGACCGCCTGGTTTGAAGAGCAGTTACGAGGCCCCGAAGGCGCAGTGGCGCGCGAGTATCTGGCTGGCCGCGGCCTCACGCCTGAGAATATCAAGACCTTCCGCATTGGCTACGCGCCAGACAGCTTCAACGCGCTGCGCGACCGTCTCAGCCCCATCGCCGACAACGAGACGCTGAGAGCCAGCGGCCTCTTTGCCTCCAAAGAGCATGAGGACGGCACCCTCGGCCCCATCTACGACCGCTTCCGCAAGCGCGTCACCTTCCCCATCTGCAATGAGAGCGGCCGCGTGATCGCCTTTACGGCGCGCACGCTGGAGACGGGCGACAAGGCCGGTGCAAAGTACATCAACTCGCCCGAGACGCCGCTTTATTCCAAGGGGTCGGTGCTGTTCAACCTGGACAAGGCGAAGGCGGCTATTCGGCAGATGGAGTTTGCCCTGCTGGTGGAAGGCCAGATGGACTGCATCTCGGTCTTTCTGCGCGGGATACAGAACGTCATCGCGACGAGCGGGACGGCATTTACCGAGCAGCAGGTGGCTCTTTTGCGCCGCCACACCTCGCAGGTCGTCGTCAACTTCGACCCGGACGCAGCAGGCTCGAACGCGGCGGAGAAATCCATTTCCCTGCTCACCGAAGAGGGCTTTACGATCAAGATCGTCACCCTCGACGGCGGCCTCGACCCTGACAGGTACATTCGCGAGCGCGGCCTCGAAGCCTATACGGCGGCCCTGCGCGGCGCGCGCCGCCAATCCGATTACCTCATCGAGCGCGCCCGCCAATCCTTCCCCGGAGCCAGCGCCGAGCAGAAGGTCAAGGCGATGAACTTCCTGCTGCCCCACATCCGCCGCTTGCCGGAAAAACTGGCGCGCGACCAGTTCGCCGCCGACGCCGCGCAAAAACTGGGCATCGATTCGGCCGTCCTGCGCGAAGAACTGCGCCAGGCCGCGCTGCGCCGCCGCGACCACATTGAGACGCGGGCCACGGCGCTCACCGAGGTCGAGCGGGTTCTGCTGCGCGCGCTAGCCATCGACGATCCGGAGTTTGCGCAGTCGCGGAATCTGGCAGCCGAGGCGCTGGCCCAGCAGCCCACCTGGTTTGAGCACCTGGGCGCTTTTGCGGCTCTGCAGGCGCTGGCCACGCGCCAGGCCCGCGACCCCATGGACGTGATCGAAGACGAGGCCCAGCGCGCTCTGCTGGCCGAGACGCTGCTGGCCGAGACCAAGCCGCCCGAGGAGAGCGAAGTCCAGAGCGCCGTTCAGGAGATTCACGAGCACACCATTGTGCGCCGCCTGCGCGACCTGCGGGAGCTGATCGCCGAAGCCGAGCGCCACGGCGACTTTGCCGAGTTGGCCCTGCTGACGCAGCAAAAGCTCGACATGGACCGCGCCCTGCGCCAGTTGCACAACCAGAGGCCGCCGGAGCGGTAGAGGATTTCTGGCCGCGCCAAAAATTCTTCGATGAGAGCATAATAAAGAGGCAAGGGTGAACTTCGCCGTTCTGAAATTTCCGCAAGGAATGAGAAAAGATGGCTACCAAGAGTGCCAACATCTCCGACTTTCTCAAGGGATTACTAATGGGCGCTTGGCTTGGTGTTTCTACAAGTCCAAAGAATTCCAAAGCCGTTCTTGAAGAAGCTCTGCGAAAAAGACGGGAATCCGAAGATAGAGATGCACGTCACCGGTCTGAAATTGGCTTTGTACCTCATAGAAAGTAGTAGTCACGCGATTCTCATACGATGCAAAGGAGCACATGATCCTCGAACTCAAACCCGCGCAACAGAAGGTGCTTGACCGTGCCGCCCGTTCCGGCATGAGCCCGGATGAGGTGCTCGATCAGGCCTTTGCATTCATTCAAGAACAGTATCGGAATGACGACTGGATGGTGGCCGACAAGGATTCCATTGCCGCTCAGATCGAAGAAGGATTCACGCAGGCCCAACGCGGCGAGCTTGTAGATGCAGAGCAAGTGGTTCATATTCTCCAGGACCGCCGGGCTAAGCGGCGCATTGCCTGAGAGATGCCCACCCTTTTTCAGTTCACTCCGCAGGCGCTTAATCAACTTGGCGACATTTGGGACTTCATCGCAGAAGACAATGTGGGAGCGGCAAATCGCGTGGAATCGGCCATTCTGTCGGCGTGCAATAGTCTCGCCAGGCACCCTATGCTCGGCTCCCGGCGAATCGAAATTACACCATTACCCGTTCGTTTTTGGACGATGACTCGGTTTCCAAACTACATAGTCGTCTACCGCCCCGACACGAAACCACTCCAGATTGTTGCGGTCCTCCATGGGAAGAGAGATATCCAAGCGATTCTTGAAGATCTCAATATCCAATGAGGTAGGCTCGAAACCCAGCCGCTCGCCGCAAATCCTGCGTCCAATTGCCCTTTATCGCGTCAAATAGATAGAAATGGGATCGGCCGCCCCAAGAGCCCTTCGCCGATCCAGCACTTTTTGCCTTGGCAGGGCATGGCAAAAGGTGGTATTCTTTGATTCTCTGTGCGGATGCGCGCCCCCTTTGCCCCAACCATGAGCCGCGGCTCGCGGGCGACCCAGGTGATTCCTGAAGCGCTTGCATCCTGTTCCGAGCAAAACCCTGAAGCCGCTTTTTCATGCGGGTGACCGCAGTTCTGTTTGCGGATGCGCCGGTTCTCCAGATTCCCTCTGGAAAATCTTTTGTGCGCGTTCCTGACCGGATACCGCACCGGCGCGCAAGACGGTGCTGAATCTTTCTTGCGCAAAGAGAGTAGGAGCATTTTGGCCATCGACGACAAGTTTGACAGTGAACACGAGCACGACCACGAGCATGATATTGACAGCATCATCGAGGTCGGCAAGGAAAAGGGCTACCTCACCTACGGCGACGTGAATGACATGCTGCCGGATGAGATGGCCTCTTCGCCTGAGGATCTGGACGACCTCATCACGACCATCGGCACTCAGGGCATCGACCTGCTGGACGGTCCCAAATTCGGCGCCGACAAGGACTTCGACCTGGAAGAGGGCGAGGATGTCGAGCTCGACCTGACCCCCGGAACGCTGGAAAAGACCAACGACCCGGTCCGCATGTACCTGCGTGAGATGGGCACCGTGCCGCTGCTGACGCGCGAGGGCGAAGTCGAAATCGCCAAGCGCATTGAGCGCGGCCAGGTGCGCGTTCTCAAAGCCATCTCGCGCTCGCCCATTGTGATCCGCGAGATTGCCGCGCTGGGCGAAGATCTCAAGCGTGGCGTGCGCAACGTAAAAGAAGTGGTGATCTTCGACGACGAAGAGCTCACTGAAGAGATTGTGCAGGCGCGTGTCAAGGCCACCGTCGCGCGCATTGACGCGCTGGTCAAGCACCAGAAGAAGATTGCGCAGCTTGAAGAGAAGCTTGAAACGCCGACGACTACCGTCAAGACAAAGGCCTCGGCCGCGCGCAAGAGCCGCTGGCTCATCGCCCGTGAAAAGGTTCTCATCTCGCGCATCGTGCGTGAGCTCAAATACACACCGATGGAGCGCAAGCGGCTGCTCGACAAGGTGAACAAGACCGTCGATACCATGCGCACGCTGGAGCGCCAGATTCGCTCCCTCGAACAGAAGCACGAGGCCTCCAAGAGCGAGGAGCTGAAGAAGGAATATCGCCGCCAGCAGAAGAACTGCAAGACGGATCTGGAAAAGATCGAAGCAGAAGCAGGCGTTCTCATCGTCGAACTCAAGCGCACCCAGCGCGAGATGATTCAGGGCGATATGGACGCCGAGCAGGCCAAGCGCGAGTTGATCGAAGCCAATTTGAGACTCGTGGTTTCCATCGCCAAGAAGTACACCAACCGCGGCTTGCAATTCCTCGACCTGATTCAGGAGGGCAACATCGGCCTGATGAAGGCCGTGGATAAATTCGAATACCGCCGCGGCTACAAGTTCTCGACTTATGCAACCTGGTGGATTCGCCAGGCCATTACGAGAGCCATTGCCGATCAGGCGCGCACAATTCGCATCCCGGTGCACATGATCGAGACCATCAACAAGCTGATCCGCACCAGCCGTCAACTGGTGCAGGAGCTGGGCCGCGAGCCGTCCAGCGAAGAGATCGCCAAGCGCATGGACATTCCCGTCGCCAAGGTCCGCAAGGTTCTCAAAATTGCGCAGGAGCCCATCTCGCTCGAGACTCCCATCGGCGAAGAGGAAGACTCGCACCTGGGCGACTTCATTGAAGACCGCCAGGCCGTCTCGCCCTCTGAAGCCGTCATTAGCGTCAACCTCAAGGAGTACACCTCGCAGGTTCTTCGCACTCTCACCCCTCGCGAAGAGCGCGTGATCAAGATGCGCTTCGGCCTGGAAGACGGCTCCGAGCACACGCTGGAAGAGGTAGGCCAAAGCTTCCAGGTAACCCGCGAGCGTATTCGTCAGATTGAAGCCAAGGCGCTGCGCAAGCTCCGCCACCCCAGCCGCAGCCGCAAGCTCAAGGCCTTTGTCGAAGGCGTCAAGGATATGTAGCCCGATGGCAACTCAGTTAACAAGAGCCGCAATCCGCAAGGGTTGCGGCTCAGTTTTTCGATCTCGCAACTCTAACAGCGTGTAGGAGTATATATAACAATATATCAATCTAATTGACATTATTTCATTCAATTGTATATGGTGATATTTATAGAGAGATTCCACAAGAGGGAAACACCATGCCCGTCGCAACTGTCCAGAAGACCCTCGTTGTTCGTGCCCGGAAAGAGCGCGTTCTTGTTGAATTCCCAGAGAGTCTGCTGAAGCGCGCCGATGAGGCGGCTCGCAGGATGGACAAGAACCGCAGCGAATTGATCCGAACCGCCGTCGAGCAATTGCTTGAGGAGATAGAAACCAAGCAATTTGAACTGGAACTTGCCGCCGCATATACGGCAAATGCTCAACTGAGCCGGGAAATCATGGAAGAATTTGTTCATGTTGATCGCGAGGGATTCTGATGGCGGGCAAGCCCTTTCGAGGAATGATCGTCGAAGTTTCCTTGGACCCGGTTGTCGGTCACGAACAAGGCAGAACGCGTCCTTGCGTTGTGGTTCAGAACGATGTGGGCAACCGGTTCGCATCGACGACAATTGTTGTTCCGCTGACAGACGCGGCGCGTGTCAAAGCACCTTCACCGATTTACGTGCAGGTGAAAATGGGCGATGGAGGAACTACCAAAGATAGCTGTATTCTGTGCGATCAGATTCGTGTCGTCGATCAGAGCAGATTCGGCATAGTCTATGGCGCCCTTGCTCCTGAAACCATGGCCATTCTCGATGCAGCTTTGCTGGTAAGCCTGGGCCTGTCAGGCGCTTCGTCCAAAAAGTCTTTTTAAAATCGAATTGAAGCAAAAGCTCTACGCAACCTCCGTCGATCCAACCGCAATCCACAAGGGTTGCGGCTCTTTGCATTCTAAATACTCACTTGGCGCAACAGGCCTTTTTAGCACTCAGTGTCTATCTGCCGCAAGGCGCGAAGATTTACAATCAGTCTTACTCCTCTGATCGTGCTCTATCCTATACGGGTGACCGAATTGAAAAACAATCTTCTGCTCCTGCTGTTTGCTGGCCTCTGTACCGCGCCCGCGTTTGCTCATGCCCAATCCAGCGGTCACCCAACTCCAGAGACCAAGCCCGCGGCGATCACCGATCCGTTGGCTCCAACGCACGGCGTCAAGTCAGCGGAGCAGATGGACAAGGAGTGGCAGGATTCCGTCTCCAAATTCGATGCGCGCCGCGACGCCCTGCTCAAGCAAGCCGATCAGCAGGCATACGACGGTCCCTACCGCCCCGACTGGGAGACTCTGCGCAATCACGAGATTCCTCAGTGGTTCAAGGACGCCAAGTTCGGCATATTTATCGGCTGGGGAGTCTATGCCGTCCCCGGCGCGGTCAATGAGTGGTATCCGCATAACATGTACAAGCCCGCTGACCCGGCGCACGACGACTTCGTCAAGCGCGTTGGCTCGCTCGACCAGGGACTTGGCTACAAGGATTTCATCCCGCAATTCCGCGCCGAACACTTCGATCCCAATGACTGGGTGCAGTTATTCAAAAAATCCGGCGCAAAGTATGTCATCCCCATTGCCGAGCACCATGATGGCTTTGCAATGTATGACTCCGATCTCTCCGATTGGACCGCGGTCAAGATGGGGCCGCATCGCGATGTGGTTGGCGAGTTGGCTCAAGCCACGCGCGCGGCCGGCCTGCACTTCGGCCTTTCCTTTCATCGCGCCGAGCATAACTACTATTACGGCGAAGGCCGCTCCATCCGCTCCGATGTCAACGATCCCAAGTATGCCTCGTTCTACGGCCCGGCCCATTTCTGGCTGGTCGATCCAAATTATGACCCCACCAATGAATGGACCTACGTCAGCGATGCCTGGACGCGCGACTGGCTGGCGCGCGCGGTGGAGTTAGTCGATAAATACAAGCCTGAAATCTTCTACTTTGACGGCGGCAACGCACAGCCTTTCTATCGCGCCAAGATGACGGAGTTCACGGCATTCTATGATAACTTTGCCGCGCGCAATCACATGGAAGGAATAATCACGCTCAAAGGCAAACCGATGGAGCCTACCGCGGGAGTGCATGTTATCGAGCGCAGCCTGCGCACTGAGATCGACCCACGGCACTGGCAGACCGAGACGCCCATCAGCAATCTCTCCTGGGGCTACATGGAGCACGACGATTTCAAGACGACCGACTCCCTTATTCATCAGTTAGTCGATACCGTCAGCAAGAATGGCAACCTATTGCTTAGCATCGGTCCCAGGGCCGATGGCGCGATTCCCGGCCAGGTGCGCACTACGTTGCTGGAGATAGGCGCATGGCTCGACCGCAACGGCGAAGCGATCTATGCTACCCAGCCGTGGACGATCTATGGCGAAGGCCCAACCGAAATCAAGACCGGCTTCGGCTCCGACCAGACGATGAAGCCTTATACCGCCTCCGATTTTCGCTTCACCCGCAAGGGCAACAACCTTTATGTCATCAGCCTCGCCTGCCCTGAGGACGGAACCGCCTCCATCCACGCGCTCGGCCTGACCGGAGAAGTCAAAGGCCATACCATTCAGCAGGTAGACCTGCTCGGTTCAAGTCAGAAAGTCGAGTGGCTGCAAACCACCGGCGCGCTCAACGTGAAGCTGCCCCAGGATGCCGCCTGCAAATATGGCTTCGCGCTGCGGGTCAAGTTGGACCATTGAAATCAATAGCCGGGTGCCTTCGGTCACCTTTGCACTTTTCCAGCACGAGAGACCAACCGGAGGGAGCAGGGGCCTTCAGGCCCTGAATACGGCGAGCCAAATGCGCGGCCTTTAGGCCCGGGCTTTACCTTCAGCGCCATGCAAGTGGAAAGGCATGGGGTTCATAAGCCTACAAGCCGCCGAACTGAATGGATACACCTCGGGCGCTGACGCCAATTCGCGACGGACCGGATTCTCCTCGATATACCGCACGCAACTCATGAACTTTTCTTCGCTCATAATCTGACTCTCGTTGAAGCTGCGCATCCATACTTCATGCTTGCTTTTCAAGCGGAAGGAGAAGCCGCCTTTGACGAATTGCATGGCCTTTTCCAGCGAGACATCCGGCGCGGAAGTTATCAGGGCATGGAAGTGTTCCGGCATGATGACAAAGGCATGCAAAAGGAACTTTCCCTGACTGCGATAATCGAGGATGGTTTGCTTCAACAGTTCCGCCGTAGTCGTGACCTGAAAGAGGCTGTGGCTGCATTCAGGGGCCTGAAGGCCCCTGCTCCCTCCGTTGGCGCACGAGAGCGTATTCAGGGGCTAAAGCCTGGGCGTTTATTTGAAGCATTTTCGGCACGACTGAAGTTGTGCCCGGACACCTAGTCGCAATCCAAACGGAATTTTGCAAGAGGCTCTTCCATTGGACGCCGCAAAAGGGGACTCGGTTTTACGCCGTCAACCAAACGCAACTTCCCTGTCGTATTCGCGCAAACCCATTGTCTTGTGGACGGCAATCACTCAAACGCATTGATGGCCGTGGTAAATTGCAGCACTTTTCCCGATCCCTCGGTCACCGCGCCCATGGTGTAATTAGCTGTTGAGGCATCGTCGGGAGCTTCCGGCTCCCAGTAGATCACGCCCAGCCCCATGCTGCCGGGCACGGCATTCATCGCCTGGAGCGCACCCTGTATATCTGTATAGGCATCGGTCGGATCGCTATACAAATAGCCGATCTCGGCGATCATCACCGGCTTGCTATAACGGGCGGCCAGCGTATTCAGGTTGCTGGCAACCGCAGTGATGTTTGCCGGCCCGTCGTAATACGAGGCTCCAATCACGTCGAACTTCGCGCTGGCCGCCGTAAGCCCGTCAAAGAACCACTCAAAGTCGCTCAGATTGCTGATTCCGGCAATGTGAATGACCACCTGCGATGTAGGGCTTGCCGCCTTGACGGCGTTATAGCCTTGGTTGATGAGGCCGGTAACATTGGTGAAGTTATTGCCATTTACGGTTGTGGCGCCAACCGAGCCGATGGGCCAAAGCATACCGGAGTTGATCTCATTGCCCACCTGCACATAATCCGGAGTGACTCCGGCCGCCACCAGTGCCGTCATAAAGCCATAGGTGTAGTTATAGACGTCGGTTTGCAGTTGGGCATAGCTATCGCTCGCCCACGCGGCGGGAACCGTTTGATGCCCGGGGTCGGCCCAGGTATCGCTGTAATGGAAGTCGATCACGATCTTGAAGCCCATCGCACTGGCCGTTTTTGCCAGCGCAATGCTGCCGGTCTGATCCAGGTCGCCCACGCCCAGAACGCCCGCGGTAATGGTGGGATTCACAAATGTGCGGATGCGGATGGTGTTGACGCCGGCATTTTTGAGAATCTGCAGCGCGCTTCCAGTTGCGCCGGTGGTATCGGTCCAGGTATACCCCATGCTCTCCAGTTGGGTCAGCCATCCTACATCCGCGCCAACAACAGTGGCAGTTGCCGGGGCAGAGGTTATCTTGTAAGTGGCGGATGCAACCAGGGAGTTTGTGTAGCCCGTGGCCACGGCGATAGCCTCGATGGTCTCCGTAGCCGCAGTCGCGGGAATCGTGATCGCGCCGGAGTATACAGTCGAGGCAGTGCTGGGCGTCGTTCCGTTGGTTGTGTAGTAGATCGTCGCGCCGGCCGTGGCGTCGGAGATGGTGACACTTTGCGCCGTCGTATAGCTTCCGCCCGCTGGCGAGAAGGCCGGCGCAGTTGCCTGGGGCGGAGTCACATTGGTGGACGAGCCTGAACCTCCGCAACCACTGAGAAAAATAGCCCCGATTGCCAGGATGAAGCCGGGGAAGATGAAAAGGATTCTGTGCTGCTGCGCCATGGCGATGCCTCAACTTACATTCCCATTCTTTATAGGCGCGCCAATCATCCACTGTCATCCGACGAAAGTAGGATTGGCCCAACTCGCCGCTGCAAGTCCTCTCCTGAACTGAACCAGCCACAAATGCTGGGTGCCATCCAGTCCGCGTTCTTTGCGGAATGGGTGGGATACCGCCGCTCTATTCTTGGGCCGGATCAGTGGGTACGAATTCTCGGACCTGGGGATCCACGAAAACTGCGTAAGCGAATTGCGGGCACTCGGCCCCATCGCGAGCGATCACCGTCCCGAGCTGCCAAACCCTTTCTCCGCCCGCGCCGAGTCTTCCAGACTTTCTACCTCTTGGATGGGGCCTGTGAGAACCTCGACCGGAATCATCTGCGCGATCTTCTCGCCCGCCTTCAGTTCGACGGCATTTTCGCCCAGGTTGGTCATCAGCACCAGGATTTCGCCCCTGTAGCCGGCATCGATCACTCCAGCGGTGGTGGCAATGCCGCGCGCCGCCATCGATGAGCGGTCCCGCACCAGCAGTCCCAGCGGCACACCGGTCGCCGGATGGCGCGCCTCGACGGCAATGCCCGTCCGCACCTTGATTCTGGCCATGGGTGCCAGAACTATGCTTTCTAATGCAAACACGTCATAGCCCAAGTCTTCTCCCGCATGTGCTACTACTGGGAGCCGGGCTCCGGAATCTAAAAGCTTAACAAATAGTGCATTTATTGGTTGTTTTGAAAAAGTAACCCTACTGGAGATCATCGTTTTGGGCATAGATTTGCGAATACCAGCAGCCTCGATACCTCCTTCGACCTCGGAAAGCGGCGCTGGAAAGAGCAGTAGATTCTCGCCTTGTGGACGCTTATTTCGAGACATAGAAACCCTACTAATCTTGATATTCAAATGCTATTTCATTGATCAATCGAAGGAATCAATTCGGCCCTAAGTTCTCCACAGAACAATAAAAATAATGGTGGGAAACTCTGTCGAAACAAGATTTATTTGTTGATCGCATTCAATCTTGCTTTAATGGCAGCGATGATCTGTCCAACCAGCGGGCTTTGACGGAAATGATCAAAAGAAGCATATGAAGGTTTCTCCTATCCCATGTTTGAGGATATAGAAATGGGGCATGAGGATATGATCACGCTTTGGCGGGCTCCCTCAAAACAGCGGCGTCTGCCGTCCCGGCATGGTCAGCCCAAAATGCTCATAAGCCAGCCGCGTCGCCACCCGCCCGCGCGGAGTGCGGTCCAAAAATCCAATCTGAATCAGAAACGGCTCGTAGACCTCTTCCAGCGCGTCCTGCTCCTCGGCCAGCGTTGCGGCCAGCGTGCTCAGGCCCACCGGCCCGCCATCGTATTTCTGAATAATGGCCAGCAGCAGCTTGCGATCGATCTCGTCAAAACCATGCGCGTCCACCTCCAGCATGGTGAGCGCCGCGTTGGCCGTGGGCCGGTCGATCACCCCCGAGCCCCTCACCTGCGCATAATCCCGCACGCGCCGCAGCAGGCGGTTGGCAATGCGTGGTGTCCCGCGCGACCGCAGCGCAATCTCCGCCGCTCCATCCTGATCGATGGGAATCTGCATCACCTCGGCCGAGCGCGTGACAATAAAGCGCAGATCCTCCTCGGTATAAAACTCCAGCCGCAGCAGTATTCCAAAGCGCGACCGCAGCGGCGAGCTCAGCAATCCCGGCCGTGTCGTTGCGCCAATAAAGGTGAACGGCCGAATCTCCATCACATGCGTGCGCGCCGCCGGACCCTGGCCAATAATAATATCCAGCTTGTAATCCTCCAGCGCGGTATAGAGTTTCTCTTCCAGCACCGGCTGCATGCGGTGAATCTCGTCCAGAAACAGCACCTGGCGCTCGCGCAAATTGGTCAGGATCGCCGTCAGGTCGCCTTGAATCTGTAGCGCCGGTCCTGAAGTCTGCTGAAAGCCCACATCCAATTCATTGGCGATGATGGTGGCCAGTGTCGTCTTTCCCAACCCTGGAGGTCCAAAAAGCAGCACATGGTCCAGCGCCTCGCCGCGGTTCTTGGCCGCTTCCAATGCGATCGCAAGCTGTTCCTTTGCTTTGGCTTGTCCAATGAATTCGCCCAGCCAGCGCGGGCGCAGCTTCAGCTCGAAAACCTGTTCTTCGTCGGCGCGCGAGGCGCTTACCAGACGTTCCGGTGTGTTGTCGCGTGCAATGGCCATGCTGAGAAGAAGTGTAGCCGCTGGCGGCGGCCACGGCAAAGCGCGCTTCCCTCGAGCCATCTCCACAGCCGGCTTATTGACTGTCTTGATACGGACCGCTTTCGCCCGTTTTCCTGAGATGCGGGCAGGAAATCTGAAGGTATATAGTCGAAGGTGGAAAAGAATCTCCGGCTTTGCTGCGTTCGCGCGGAGCCAAAGCTGTTGAAATTTGCCAGGAGACCCAAATGTTCAATCGCCTCTGCTTCGGAGCGCTCTTATTTGCCGGCCTTGCCCTCACAATCACCGGGTGCGGCACCTCCCCTTCGCTGACCACCATCGTGGTCAGCCCCAGCGGGACGGTTACCGTTGAAATGACTCCCCCTGGCTATCCTCAGGGCTCCAATCAATATACGGCCATCGGTTACTATACCCACCCCGGCCATCCGGCAAAGACGGTGGACATTACCAGCTCGGTTACTTGGAAGTCCAGCGACGCCCAGATTGCTACCGTCAGCAGCACCGGTTTAGCCACGGCTACCGGCTTCAATTCCGTTACCGGACTGGGCTGGATAGGCAATACCACCATCACTGCCAGCGCCCCCGGCTTCAACGGCGATGTGGTCAGCAATCAGGTGATCTTCACCGTGTCGGCTTGCGACCTCTGCGCCAACACCGATATCACCAAGGTTGACGTCATTCCGGCGGCGCAGACGGTTGCCAGCCTCAATGTTCCCATTCAATTTGAAGCCATCGGCACCACGGCCAACGGCCTCACTGTAGCCCTGACCGGGCTGAGCGGCGTCAGTTGGATCTCCAGTGAGCCAACGGTCGCCACCATCAATAAGAACACCGGCCTGGCTACCACCACCGGCTCCGGCACCTCCACCATCACCGCTATTTTCTCCAATTCCGATGGCACGGCAGCCGAAGGCACGGCGACGGTCACTGTCTCACCCACCGGTTCGCCTGAGCCTCTCACCGCCATGACCGTCGCGCCCAATGCACAGACCGCGCTGGCGCTTGGCCAAACCGCACAGTTCCTGGCCATCGCCACCACCAACGGCAGCACCTCGGTCAACCTGACCAACCAAACGGCTGTTGTCAACGGCAAGACCATCCAGCCCGCCGTCTGGACATCGAGCAATCCATCGGTTGCCACCGTCGATTCCAAGACCGGCATCGCCAAGTCGATCGCCGCCGGCGCAGCCGTTATCACCGCCGTAGCCTACAATCCGGATAGCACCGTGGTCACCGGCGCTGCAACCTATACCGTGACAGTCTCTACCACCTCCGGCAGTGAGCAGCTCACGGCGCTCTCCCTTACGCCCAGCACGGCAACCGCGCTGGCAGTAAACCAGCAGATTCACTTTCTCGCCCTCGGCACCACCAGTAGCGGCGGATCGGTGAACCTGACCGGCCAGGGGGCCACCATCAACGGCGCGACGATCAACCAGGCGGTCTTTAGCTCCAGCAACCCCTCGGTAGCCACCGTCGATCCGGCCACTGGCATTGCCACGGCGCTCAGCGCAGGCACCACGGCCATTGTCGCCGTCGCCTCCAACACAGACAAGACAGTCGTTACCGCTACGGCAGTCTTGACCGTCACAGTTGCCAGTTCCACCGAGCCTCTGGTCGATCTGGCCATTATTCCCGACGGGCAGACGCTGACTACCGTCGGTGAAAACGCCGATCTGATCGTTCTCGGCCTCACCGGAAGCGGCGCTACCGTCAATCTGACCAACCAGCCGGTCACCATCGGCAAGGACACCATCAAGGCCGCAACCTGGGCCTCCAGCGTTCCCGCCGTCGCTACCATCGATCCGGCAACGGGCATTGCCAAGGCGGTTGCCAACGGCGTTACGGCCATCACCGCCCAGGCCTCCAATCCCGACGGCACGGTGGTAGAGGCGACCATTTCGCTCACCGTCGCTCTTTCAACCACGCCTGAGCCGCTGCTCTCGCTGGCCATCATTCCCAACGCGCCCACCGTGGCATCGCCGCTGCAAACCACCCAGCTTACCGCCATCGGAACCTTCTCAGCCGCTCCGGTGACGCAGAATCTCACCAACGGAACCAAAGCCTACCCCATCACCTGGATCTCAAGCAACACCGCGGTAGCCACCGTCGGCAGCCCTGAAAAGGCCGGAACAACTCCCGGCCTGGTCACCGGCGTCGGCCAGGGGAGCACCACCATCGTGGCCACCGTGCCCAACACCGACAGTTCCATCGTCGTGGGCACCGCCACCTTCTCGGTCATCGGTGGAACCACCGAGCCAATGACGGCAATCACCATCTATCCCAGCTCGCTGACGCTGGGCGCAACCGGCCAGACAGGCCAGTTCATCGCCATCGGAACCTCCGGCCTCACCGGCCTCACTCAGGACGTTACCAACTCCGCGAATCTGGCGTGGAAATCCTCGATCAAGACCATCGCTACAATCTCCTCCGGGCTTGCTACAGGGAACGGAGTGGCTACCGGCAAGAGTCCGGGATCGGACCCCATCCAGGCCGAATGGACCAACCCCGATAATAGCGTGGTGACAGCAAATGCCTCGGTTACGGTTGCCGTCACCCCGCAACCGGAGCCGCTGCTCTCCATCACCATCGTGCCGGACAGCATCATAACTGGAAATCTCAACTTGACTGGGCAATTCCTGGCCTTTGGAACCTTCTCTACCGATCCAACTCTGATGGACATCACCAACGGCTTTACCCACGCGGGCTTCACTGGTGAGGTTCCCGTCACCTGGGCCTCCAGCGAACCCGATATCTTCCCCATCAATGAGACCGGAACGTTGGGGGCACCGGCGGGTGTGGCGACTTCTCTGGGAACGGGAACTGCGGCGATTACGGTTGAAGCGGCAAACACGGACGGCACGGTCGTTAGTGGGGCAGCGACATTTGGCTGCAAACCGCCTCAAAACGATTTCTGCGTACCTGGCGTAACCCCACTCTCAACGCTCTCCGTGATGAACGCCGGCCAGAATCAGACCAATTGGCTGGTTACGGCGCCATCCGCTACGAATACCCCGGATGTGATTCATTGCGGCGGTTCAGTCGAGCAAGCCGCGACAGCAGGCTCAGTCTGCTACTCGAACTATCCCGAGGGCATATATGTGACCTTGACCGCCCCCGCCGGAGCCGGCAAATTCGGCGGATGGTCCTCGAACTGCGAACCATGCAATCTGACCCCCGTAGCGGGCCAAGTCACCTGTCCTGCTCCAAACACCCCGGTCCCGGACCCGTTTGTGGCGCTCACGGGTACGCCTGCGCCCATCACCGCCGCCGGACCAAACAGTTGCACAGTACCGCTGGCCACCAGCGACATCGTCGCCGCGATCGTCAACTAACGCCCCTGCCTCATCAACCCCGAAAGCCGCCCTCCGGGGCGGCTTTCCTGCGTCTGGTGTCCTGTGTCTGCCGGGTGCCCCAGGTCCGGATCTTCGGACCTGGGATGCCACCGCCCAAGAATTTCCCTAGGCCATCCGGAGGGAGCAGAAGCCTTCAGGCTCCTGAATGACAGCCGATTGAAATCGACGCCTTCAGGCGCGGGCCTTTCCAGGCTGCGGAAAAACTCAAATCGGTGAAGGGTACTGCCCTTACAGGCTGCGGAAAAAACCAATCGAAGCCATGTTTTGTATCAGGGCACGACTTCAGTCGTGCCGCAAATACCATAAAATAAAGACTGGGCTTCAGCCCCTGCGGGATGTTTTTCGGGATATTTGACGCACATTCTCCCTTTTCCCGCAGCCTGTTTAGCCGCCTTCTCCGCGGCATGGGTGGGTCATTAGGACGCCCGTCATACAGAAATGTCGAAAATGCTTTAAGCCCCGTGAATCGCCACCCAGCCTACGCCGGCAGACACACCACCCCAGCCACCAGCTTGTAATGGAAGCCCTCAAATACCTCGCTCAGACTGATTGTGAGAAACGTCTTGGGAGATTTACCGCCGTTCAATATGGAGTGCTGGTAGATTCCGGCTGGCATCAGGTTGAGAAGATCCAGCCATTTGGGATCCGTGACGGGAAGATCGTAGCGCACGCGGCCCGCCAGTCCAAGTCGAAAGACGGCGCGGCTCCTGCGCTTGCCGTGATCCTCTCGAACCCACCACCACAAATCCTCCGGATGAACCAGCGCAAGTGAGGACTCAGCCGCCGCGCTATCGAATCTGCCGGCCGGGATTCTGTCGCCGTATCCCTCCAGAATAACGGGCTCCGCATTCGCAAATCCGGCAAGAAACTGGGCGTCGGCGGGCGAGTTGAAGCGGCGCAGCATGAGCCATCGCTTCCCTATCGCAAATACATCTTCTGGATGGCTGTTGGAGCCGCATCTCTCGCCAAGTTCGGCCTCGAAAACATCCAGCAGCGCGGCTTCCCGGCCATCGGGATAACTTGCTTCCCCACGCGTGAGGCAGCCGGGAACCTGGCACCCTGCAAGCCTCACCCACTGCTTTGTAGTCAGGTTGATTCCGGCCACGCAGCGATGGTCATGCTTGTAAGAGTTTGCTAGACAGACAATTCGCTCCAGACTCATGGGCTCACTTTCAAGGCGCGCATCAGAGATGGTGAATTTCCACACCTTCCCAATGTTGCTGTAAATACTCAAGCGCCAGCCGCCGGTGGCAATGCTCCGGGGTTGGCTCGCTGCACAGCAGCACAGTCTTTTTTTGAAAGCTATCTTTAGAGAGGACCGATTCCACCTTCCGCGAGCGAATCAAAGACAGATAGGCTTCCGAGTAAGTCTCCCAGCTTCCTTTGTGCTTTTTGAATGCGTCCAGAAAGTCCTGCGTGGGAGCAAGCAGCGGCTCGTGCTCGTATGCCGCGCCGCAGATTTCGCTCAGAAAGTAGGCCAGGTCGGCCTGCTTGGCGAACGCCGCAAGCTGAGAGGTATTATTCAACCGCACATCGAGCAGACGCTCAATGCCGTGAGTCTTCAGTGCGCCGAAAAACTCTCCGGCGCTTTTCTGGGTAAAACCGATGCTGTAGATCTCCATTGATCCTCGTCAAGTTCCGCAAAGAGCGCTGGCTGTGCGCCAACCAGAGGCTTGCCTGCCTCCTCGGCAACCGCCTCGTCGGTTTCCAGGCGGCCATCGCCGCGAATGTGAAGCATGGTGTGGCCTCGCTCGGCCAGTACGCGGCCAATCAGCAGGCGGCGATGGCAGTGGGCAGGATCTTCCTCGCCGCAAACCAGCGCCACGCAGAATCGCTCCATGCCTGTTTCAAGACGCGCGATCCCCGCTTGAAAGTGGGCGTCGTCTCGGATTCGGCTATAAAGCACGTGGCCTTTGGCGTCGTAGTAAGCGGGATTGGCTGGCCGTCCGCCCAACTCAGCGCCCAGAAAAAGGTAGCGTATCCCCGCACCCTCCAGTGAGCGATGCATCAGTTCCCTGTCGAACTGCGGAACGTACTTTGAGTAGGGTGAGCTGCGCGTATCCACCACCACCTCAACCCTGTGCTGGCGAAGCAGGCCGAGCCAAACCTCGAAGTCATGGTTGGAGTGGCCAAGAGTGAAAAAAATGCTCATGCGCAAGCCCTTCCAGAGGAGAATAGCACCGAACCGGCTCTCCGGTTGTGAGAAACCGGGAAGTCAACTAAAACAGAAGCGCCGGGTATCGGGTGCCCAGGTCCGGATTTTCGGACCTGGGAGACCACGAACCTCAACAGCCGTTACTTCTGCTCCGCCGCCGAGCCGCCCAGCTTCACATTGTCCCGAATCAGGTTGGCCAGCAGCACATCCACCAGCGTGCCGCCCTGGCTTCCGCCGCCGCCCGCCACAATCTGCGGAACCAGTTGCGTCTTCGCCGCGGCAAGCGCCTGCACCACCTGCACCAGCGCGTAGTTGCCAGACTCCATCGATTCGATCTTCAGCTTGATGACGTCGGCCTCGGAGGTTCCCACGGCCAGCGTCTTTGACGCCTCGGCGTTGCCGACTGTCGTGATGACATTCGCATCGGCCTCGGCGTTGATCTTCTTCGATTGCGCCTGGCCGCGCGCGCCTTCAATGGCCGCTTCGGCGCCGAACTTGGCGATCGTCACGCTGCGCTCGGAGTCGACCACGCGGGCCTGCGTATCGGCCATGGCGCGCGCCTGCTGCAAGTCCTTGCGCGTCTCTTCGGCCAGTTGCTGCGTCTTGTAAGTCACCTGCTCCTGCTCGGCGATCTTGCGATCGGTGAGCGTCTTCATCAGCGCCTCGGGCGGCGTAATGTCGCCGATCAGCGTGTCGATGGCGTTCACGTTGTACTCGCCCAGAGCCAGCGCAATCGACCCTTTGGCCTCCGCCTGCCGCTCGCTGCGCTTCTTCAAAAATTCAATCACATCCGACGTCTGCGCCGCGTTGCGGAAGTAGTTGCCGATCGTCGGCTCCAGGACCTGCGTGACCAGATTGGCCATCGTCCCAAAGCGGGCAATCACCTTGGGCGCGTCGTTGCGCGGAACGTGGATGATCTGGCTGACGTCAAGGTTGAAGGTGAATCCATCCGACGAGCGCACCGTAATCGTCGAGAGCTTTTCGTCCAGCTT
>CAZDYU010000028.1:0-35601 GCA_964509755.1 uncultured Occallatibacter sp.
ACCGCCAGCGTTTTCGTATCGATCACCGAGAGCGTGTCGTCCCATGAGTTAGTCACAAACAGCCGCGCGCCGTCAGGCGAAAGCGAGAACCCGCGCGGCACATGCCCAACAGCGATGTTCTTAATCACAGCATAGGTCGCCGCATTCAGCACCCGCACCTCTTCGCTCTCCTGGCACAGAATATAAAGCCGCGCGCCGTCCACCGAGAGCAGAAGCTCAAGCGGCGAAGCGTAAGGCACATTCTCGGCCGCGCCTCTGTGCTCGCGCGAAAAATGATTTAAGCCGGAGGGCTCAGGGTATTGGGAGACAGGCCGTAGCTCATCGGATGGGAAAGCGAATGGTTCCGGACCGATGTGACTGCGATGACAGGTGCCGCAAGTTATCGGCAGCCCGGAACTGTCAATTCTAGCGAGATATTTTTGGTTGATCTCCTCAGTCATGGCGTACATGATGCGCGCCGTTGCCTTCATGGCCTTGGAGTCGTCGGCAAAGTTGAGCTGCGGCCGGCCATCGGGGGCGGGAATGTTGGGATCCTCGGCGTGGCAAGAGTCGCAATGCGTGCCCAAGGCTGCGGCCCATTGCTCCATGATGTCGCGGACCTGCTGCCCGGTCAAATTCTTGGGCAGCACCTTGAGATTGGTGGGGACAAAAAAAGCGCTTGGTTCTGGAAGCGGCAGAACATCGGCGCTCCGCGGGCTTGCAGGCGTCTGAGCAAACGTGGCAGCCGTAATGGCGGCCGTCGTCAGCAGAGCAACTAATACTGAAAGCTGGACAGATAGCTTCAAAGAAACCTCGTCGCCGATTCGGACATGCCTCTCAGACAGGTAGCCCTTCCTTGGGGTGCGAAGGCTGTCTGCGTATTACCAGGCATCTTTATTCTTCTCCTGCTTTGACCAGAGAAAGTCTGCAATCCGGTTGATGTCTTCGTCGCTCAGCACGTGCTTCCACGAGGGCATGTAAAGCGGCGGCGCGGGACCGGCGGGATTGTCCAACGGGGGCACTCTGCCGTTGCGAATGATGGCGATGACTTCGTCCTTGGTGTAGTCATCGGAGACGTGCAGCAGCGAAGGCACTTCGCCTCCCTGCGCATTGGGATTGGCCACGCCGCCTTGTAACTCTGTTCCATGGCATCCCACGCAGCCGAAACGCGCAAAGTCCTGCTTACCTGCTTCTATGGCGGCATTTTCCGGCGTCATCGTTCGGGACTTGCGCGAGAGAATCAACTGCGCATCTTCCGGATTGGCCGACACCATGTAAGCGACCAGCGCCTTTCGGGCATTGGTCTCAAGATCGTATTCCGGCATGGAGCTTCCCGGATACACAAGCTCGGGATTCACCAGTTGCTCGTCGAGCCATTCGGTCGAGTGTCGCTTGGTGACCCCCAGCAGATCGGGACCGGTCTTCGCTCCCACGCCGCCAACCGCATGGCAGGCAATGCAATTCTTCTCGACAAACAACTGCCGGCCGTACTCCGGGCTGGGAATCAGGCGCACACTTGAAAAGTAACTCCCCATCTCTTCGTTGGTGAGTGAGAGCATGTAATAAGTAAGATCGCGCGCCTGCTCTTTGGTGAAGTGGAAGTTGGGCATGGCGGAGCCGGTCGAAACCGCATTAGGCGCAAGAAAGTGGCTCTCAAGCCACTTTGGAGAGCGGCGGTTGGCACCTTCGCCGGTAAGATCGGGGCCGATGCTTCCACCTACGCCATTGAGTTTGTGGCAACCGCGGCAGCCCTGGGTCTCAAATAGCCTGCGGCCCTCGGTCAGCTCCGGCACGCCGGGGACTTCACCTTCCTTGTGGCAACGGCCGCAGGAGGCGCGAATGTAGTCCTTCGAGAGCAGTGGGTTCGGCCAGAACGCAACGTTGCCGTGAGCACCTTCCTTGTCTGTTGCCAATCCTTGTCCGCCGTGACAGATGGTGCAGCCAAACCTGGAGGCAATGTGCGGCCCCAGTCCGGCATGATAGCGGAAGGGCTGCGGAGCGTTCTTCATCGTCGGGTCTTCCACGCCCAGATGGCAGGTGGTGCAGCGGTCCACGCGCTGCAGGCCGGGGAGTAGCACCTGGTGGATCTCGGGCGGCGTGGCCAGAACAGCGGCCTTGGCCACTTCATTCGGCTCGCCCTGCGCCTCGAGTTGCAGAAAGTTTCGTTGATAAGTCTTCCACGATGGCGTGTTAGCCTGCCATCCGGCCGCCAGGATAAGAGCCAGCGCTAGAAGACTGAGCGCAAAAAAGGTAATCTGCAGCTTGCGTTCCATTACTCAGCCCCCCCGGTAACATGCACCCATGGTGGAATCAATGCCCAGCCTGGTCCGCGGAAGAAGGTTCCCACTACTATCAGGGCCAAGTTGGCGACTACAAAGATAGAGAAGAGCCAGAGAATCAACTTACGGTCAGCGGGGCGACGGCTGGGGTTTCTGTCGAGATAGGGAATGGCCAGCAGCGCGAGCACCATCAGCGCCGGCGCCACCACGCCGCCCAGCAGGGCGGAGTGACTGACTAACTCCTGCAAGCCCAGAAAATACCACGGCGCCTTGGCCGGATTGGGCGTCCTGGCCGGATTGGCCAGTTCCTCCAGAGGCGCATTTAGGAAGAGCGACATAGTCATGATCGTGGTCACGGTCGCCATCAGCACGACGGCCTCGCGTACAAATGCGTAGGGATAAGAGAAGACTGTATCTTCTTCCTCTTCGGGAGTTACTGTTTCAAAGATCGGTTTGCCGGTAACCACTTCCATCAGGCCGTACGTTTTCTCCTTCGACGCAACCGAGGCATTCATAGGCGCGGCAGTTGCCGGCGCGCCTATGTTGACCAGCGCCTCCGTGCCGGGATTCGGCTTCAGCTTCCAGATGGGCCGCGAGAGCCCGCCATCCTTGCGAACCCGCCAGAAGTGAACGATGGTGAGAAGAATCATCAGCGATGGCAGCACGGCAACATGAAGCACATAGAAGCGAATCAGAGCGCCCTCGCCAACGCTGTGGCCGCCAAGTAATAACTCGCGCACCTGCCCACCTACCAGCGGAGCATAACTGCCTATATTCGTTCCGACAGTAATTGCCCAGTAAGCCAGTTGATCCCACGGCAGCAAATAGCCGGTGAAAGACAGGCTCAGAGTCAGCAGCAGTAGCAGCACGCCAATGACCCAATTGAATTGGCGCGGCTTTTTATAGGAGCCGGTGTAGAAGACCCGGCACATATGTAGAAAGACGCAGACCACCATGCCGTGCGCCGCCCAGCGATGCATGTTACGCAGGAATGGACCCATGAAGACAACAAACTGAAGATCCTTCATGTCTTGGTAAGCCTGCGGCGGATAGGGCCTGTAATAAACCATCAGCGCTATCCCAGTGGTCATCAGAATAAGAAAAAGAAAGAAAGTAATAAAGCCCAGGTAAAAGGTATGCCTGAACTTCATATTCTCTTTCTTCACCTTGGCGGGATGGATGTGCAGCCACACGTTGAGAAAGACCAGTTCGGACTTTCCCTTGTCGGTGGAGAGCGGATCCCGCCGCACGATCGATTGCCAGATTTCGCGAATCAGATTCATCGTTACACCATCAACCGGTAAGTGGGCGGCACAACCTTGTCCTTGTCGACGCGAAGCTGCCCATCGCGAGCCTGCGTTACTTCAAACCAATCCAGAGAGCGCGGCGCAGGTCCGTGCTGAACGGAGCCGTCGGCGGCAAAGACGCTGCCATGGCACGGGCAATGGAATTTCTGATCGCTGGAGAAGTGCGCCACTGTGCAGCCCAGATGAGTGCAGACCGCGCTGGCCACCGAGAAGCCCTTATCGCGGTCGCGAAAGACAAAGATCTTTTCGTCAACCAGGAAGGTTGGAGGGCCAAAAGGAAAGTCGCCCGGCTCGCCTATCTTGAAAGTCTGCGGCGGTTCATAGAAGACGCTCGGCATCAGGAAGCGGACCACCGCTCCCAGGCTAACTGCGACCGCGGAACAAAGCGCGGCAATGCCTACCGCTCCCCAACTGAACTTAATAAACTCTCGTCGATCCATGCCCTTGCTCCCCTATTCAAAGACTTCGCGCTCCTGCTGTTCCAAAGCTTCCATGGTGATGGCCCCGGTGGGGCACCGCGCGGCGCACAGGCCGCAGCGAATGCACTTCTCTTCGTTCTTGATAATCGCGCCCGCCTGACCGGTTTTTAACTCGGCGGCAGCCACGCCGTATCGGCTTTGTATCAGTGCCTCGTAGTGCGCGCCGCCGCTGACTTGCACCAGGTCAACCAGCCGCAAACAGTTTTCCGGACATACATCCACGCAGCCGGCGCAGAGAATGCACTTTGAGCCGTCGAAGATGGTATTCACCTGGCAGTTGAGGCAACGCAGGCCCTCGGCGCGGCCCTGTTCCTCGTCAAAGCCGAGCTCGACTTCGGCAATTCCTATGCGGCGGTTGGCAGCCAGCACGGGCATCTTCTGTCGCGGCGTGGAAAGAAACCCGCGCGGCATCTCCCAGTCAGGCAGAATGCGGAAGCGGCTGAGAATTGTCTTTTTTGCCTTGCCACTCAGAGAAACATGAATCGAGCGCGCAGCCTTGTGCCCATTGGCGACGGCCTCAACAAGGACGCGCGGTCCAAAGGCCACATCGCCGCCGGCAAAGACGCCGTGAGCGGTGGTCATCAGGTCTTCGTCGATCTTGAGAATGCCGCGCGGAGTTACCTGCACTCCCTCTTCGCCTGAAAGAAATGAAAGGTCGGCCTGCTGGCCAATCGCCAGAATCACGCTATCGCAGGGAATGATTTTTTCTTCGTCGCTGAATGCGGGATTGAAGCGGCCGTTCTCGTCAAAGACCGTCAGGCAGCGGCGCACTTTCAGGCCGGTGACTTTGCCGTTCTCGCCGACAATTTCTTTGGGGCCCCAACCGTTTTCAACCGCAATGCCCTCATGTTCGGCCTCATCCACCTCTCCCTTCCACGCCGGCATCTGCGCGCGCGATTCCAGGCTCACCAACTCCACTTCTTCAGCGCCCGAACGAAGCGCCATGCGCGCCGCATCGAAGGCCGGCTGCAAGCCCTTGGCATCTTCATTCTCCTGTTCTGCAAATGCGACCGGCTCCTGGGCCATTTCTTGAACCAGCCGCACCGCGGCGCGCGCGACATCTATGGCCACGTTGCCGCCGCCCACAACAACGACGCGCTTGCCTAACTCGATCTCGAAACCGAGGTTGACGTTGATGAGAAAATCGATGCCGTTATAAACCCCCGCCAGGTGCGCGCCGGGAATATTCAACTCGCGGCCCTTGTTGAGCCCCGTGGCCAGCAGCACCGCGTCGAACTTCGAACGCAACTCGGCAAAGGAGATATCGCGTCCAATTGTTACTCGTGTGTGGAGCTTCACTCCCATCGCGAGAATGTTATCCACTTCCATCTTGATAATTTCCCGCGGAAGCCGGAACTGAGGAATGCCGAGATACAACATGCCGCCAGGAACCGGAGCCGATTCGAAGACTTCCACCGAGTAACCGAGCAGTGTCAGATCATGGGCGCATGTCAGTCCGCAAACGCCGGAACCCACTACCGCAATACGCTTGCCGCGCTTCACGGGCGGCGGCAGTTTCTTCCGCGCTGGATCGTGGCCGCTACCCAGATTATGGCGGTCGGTGGCGTAGCGCTTCAGAGCGCAAATGGCGATCGGCTCATCGATCTTGCCGCGCCGGCAGTTATCCTCGCAGGGATGCGCGCAGATGCGGCCCAGCACATACGCAAATGGATTGGGCGCGCGAGCCAGAAGATACGCTTCCTCATCACGGGAAATTCCGATGGCCTGCACATACCGTCCGCATTCGGTATGAATCGGACAGGCGGAGCGGCAGGGAATATTCTTGTCGAAGTATTCCTGGTCCGGAATGGTGATGGAGTAGCTCATCGATTCCCCGCAATTTAGATTGCTCGAACAATTTGACTCAAGACCGCCAGGATCCCAAGCCCCGCATTTGGGACTTGGGATACGGCTCTGTTCAAAACGCACAAAGTCGCGCACTTCGCCTTAGTGCTGTTGCGCCTTCAGTTTCTCAATTTCTTCATCGCTCAGCGACTTGAAGAACGCAGATGGATTCTTGTCCTTGCGAGTCTCTTGATCGTAAGCTAGAAACTCGTAAATTGTCTTTCCCTGTGCGTCGCTGATGCCGGAGTTCGGCTTGTGCATCATGCGCTTCACATAGCGGCTCCACTCATCCTTGGTCATCGTCGTGTTGATGGGACGCGCGATGGTGTGACACTTGGAGCACTTATCCGTGAAGACCTTGTATCCCTTCTGTTGATCTGCGGGATAGCTAGAGACATTGACCTTGTCTGGCCCCTTGTCCTGTGGGAGCGTTACGTTGCCGCTTTGCGCTACCAGAAACAACGGCGCGCTGAGGCAGACGATGGCTGTGCTGCGAATCGCTTTGTGCATTTTCACTCTCTCCTTACCACATATACCGAATGTCGAGTCTGAATAGCTTGTCGGTGGTGCCGACCAGAGCCACCGGATCGCCGTCGTGCTCCTGATTATAGGCTGCGCGAAGGACCACGTTGCCCAGCGAAGTCAGTGCATGTTCGCCGCCGATGCCCCACGCACGAGTATGCATCGTCGGATTGGAAGCAATCGTCTCAGAGCCGCGATCGAGCCGCAAATTGATTACTGTTCCGGTCTTGAGGTAATAGTCCGCCTCACCTCGGTAGGTATTCGCGATATAGTGCGACATCGGACCGCCATCGGGAGGCATCCAGTCGTCTTGGCCGCGAATGTAGCCGCCAAGCACATCCAACTTGTCAAAAAACAGGTAGTTGCCGAAGGCGCCGACCCGGTTGAGGTTCGCCCGATAAGAGAACGGAGGAGGTGGAGGAGTCCCAATGGTTGGAGTCTGTATCTGGTCCTTCGACCCGCGGTACATCATCACCGTAACTCCGCCGTCGGGACCAAACCAGTAATCGGCGTCAGCCCATACATCTTTGGAATTCTTCGTCGAACCGGCCAGTATCTCACTTCCGTCCGCATTCAATCCATTAGTTACCTTCGCTGAGACAGCAAAAACACGCTTGAAGTACGGCGAGGCCCACGTATAGCCTGCGTCAATGCCCACCGGATGCTGATCGAGCGCGAAGTTGATCGGATCCACATTGGTAAGCGTGTAGGCGGGATCGGAGAAGAGGTTATAGAACATCGCGGCCCGCGTTCCCTCGCCTTCTTGCATGTGCATTTCGCCGGCCTTGAGAAAGTAACTGCTGTTAGCCTTGCCACCGGTATAAACGCCAAAGCCCTGCTCCAGGTCGTTGCCGCCATCCTGATATAGCTCATAATGGCCAAAGTACGAGAAGCCGCTCTCCGGTATGGCTCCGGCCACAAACAGCGCCGCTTCATCCAGGTTGAAACTGGAGCAGGTTGAACTCGCCGCGGTAAGACTGCCGCATGAAGTAGAAGGCGACGCGGAGGTAGTGTTGCCCTTATCGGCAACCGCCTTATCCTCGGTAAAGCTGGCTTGCAGAATCAACGCCATTGAGTTGGTGATGCTGAACTTGATGTCCTTGTCCAGCGCGGTAATTTTGGGCGCCGGCTTGGTTCCGTCCATCTCGTCCGGCGGCATGCGATAACCAAGTCGCTTGAACATATAACCGTTCTTGTTCAATGCTGGAGGAATAGTGTGGCAGGTGTAACACTTTACGCCATACTTGCGTGCAAACGCCGGAATTGCATTTCCTTGCTGGGGCATCAACAGAATCAGACCGATGACCAGCAGGATTGCCTTAACGCTTAAGGTCCAGGATTTCATGTGCGGGAACTCCTGGCTGTTCTACTGCACGAGCAGAACCAAAGTTCCGGAACTGTGCAATCAACAGCTTGGAGCAAGCCAAGCCCAGCATCTGGGGATTTTATTCCCCGCTCTCCGGCCGCATCTGGGGAATCGATTCCCCAGATGCATTCTCCTTCTCTTGTTTCAGCAGCGCATAAAAGGTCTTTCTATCCACTCCGGCCTCGCGTGCCGCCGCACTTACATTTCCTGCGCAGCGGGCCAACACGGCCTGCGCGTAAGAGAGCTCAAAGCTTGTCAGATACTGCTCTCGCGCATCCTTCCACGGCAACGCCGCGAGGCAGTTGCCAACCTCCACGCGCGGAGAATCCTCTTCGATGTCTCCCGGCCCCAGCACTCCGCCAGGATGCAAGGCCGTCAGCCTCTCCATCACGTTTTTCAATTGGCGAACATTACCCGGCCAGCGCTCCCGCATCAGCGCTTCATAGAACTGCGGCGATCCCGACAGGCTCTTGCCATAGCGCCGCGAAAAACGCTCCAGAAAGAAGCGCGCAAGGTGAGGTATATCCTCCGCTCTCTCGCGCAGCGGAGGTAGTTTCACCGTCACCACGCTCAACCTGTAAAAGAGCTCCTCGCGAAAGCTCCCCGCCTTGATCTTGGCCATTAAATCCTGATTGGTAGCGCAAAGAATGCGGCACTCAACGCACACTGGAGTCAGCCCGCCCAGTCGGCGCAGCACCCGCTCCTCGACAAAGCGGAAGAGCCGTGTTTGCAACTCCACTCCCAGGTCGCCGATCTCATCCAGAAACAGTGTGCCGCCGTCGGCCGATTCGATCAGCCCCTTCTTGGTACGCTCGGCTCCGGTAAATGCGCCGCGCTCATAACCGAAGAGTTCGCTCTCGATTAACGTTCCCGGCATTGCGCTGCATTCCACCGGCACATAAGCGCCGTCCTTGCGCCGGCTCTGGTCGTGAATGAATCGTGCCATCACCTCTTTGCCTGTTCCGCTCTCACCCAGAATCATCACCGTCGCATCGGTGGCTGCGGCGCGCCGGCACTTCTCCATCTGCTCCAGCATCGCAGCGCTGTGGCTCTGCGCGGCGTCGCCCTCGCCCAGAGACTCCAGGCGGCCCTTCAGCCTTTCCACCTCGCGCTCCAGTGTGCGCTGTGAGAGTGCGCGCTTCACCACCAAAAGCAGTTCCTCGCGCTTGAAAGGCTTCTGCAGATAATCGAAGGCGCCTTTGCGCATCGCCAGCACCGCGCTCTCCACCGATCCGAATGCGGTTAGAAAGACAATCGGCAGCCCAGGATGCGCTTCATGCAGCCGCGCAAAAACTTCCTCGCCCGACATGCCCGGCATGCGCATATCCAGCAGCACCAGGTCGGGCGGATTGGCCAGGCATTCGGCCAGCCCCTTGACAGGGTCCACACAAACAGTAACCGAAGTGCCGGGCAGGCGCAGCATCCGCTGAATGTTTTCACCAAGCGCGGCTTCGTCGTCAATCACCAGGATGCGGCTCACTCTGTCGTCCCTCCGGCAAACCAGTGGTAAGGTTGGCCGCGTGTAAATCTCGCCGGGGGCAACTCGACAACAAAACAGGCACCCCCGCCTCCGCTTGTTTCATAGCGGATGCGGCCATCATACATATCCAGCAGGCTGGCCGCCAGAAACAGCCCCAACCCCAGCCGCTCTCGCCCGCTGCTCTGAGTAACAAACGGCTCGAAGAGGTGTTCGCGAATACTCTCCGGCACGCCTGGCCCGTTATCCTCAATCTTGGCCACCACTTTGGCGCCCGCTGTGCGATAAGGTTCGAGACGCACCCAGATCACGCCCTCTTCCCGCCCATCCAGAGCGTGCAGCGCGTTGCCGAGCAATCCCCTGACAACCTCGCCAATCACATGCTCGGGCACATCCACGCGGGGCGCATCGGCAATTTCCTCCACCAGCCTCACTCCCTGGCTCTTTGCCGAAGGCCGCAGCGCCGCCAGCGCCTCTTCCAGCGCCTTTTGAGGAGCCGAGGCCTCGAAGATCTCGCTGCCGCGCTCACGGCGCAACGCCTGCAAGAGCGTAGTGGCAATGTTGCTCATATAGCGCGTCTCTTTGAGCATCTGCTCCAGATCGGTGCACAAGGCTATGTCCTCTTTGCGCTCGTCCAGCAGCACTTCAATCCGGCCCGCAACAATGGCCAGAGGATTATTGAACTCGTGCATGAAGCCGGCCGCGAACTGGCCCAAGAGCGTCAGTTGATGACTCAGCCGTGCCTGCCGGTCAGCGGCTTGCAGCTCCTCGCGCAGCCGCGCCGTGCGGAAGCGCACCGCCTCGAGTTGGAGCCTCAGTTGAACCGCCTTCTCTTCGGAGTTTTCCGCGCAGGCCATCAGTCGGCCACGTTCGCGATGAAGATAGAGCAGTGCCAAAAGCAGCGCCAGCATCACGGCAAGGATCGAAACAACAAGCTTGGCGAATGGAAAGCCGACGAACAGCCAAAGAAAGAATCCCAGAAGCGGCAGAACCCAAGCCCCGCTCACCCAGAGTAAAGGCCAGCCCCGCTCATTGGAGCGCTTGGGATCACCGTCATTTCTCGGTTTCGCAGACATACCGCTCAAGTGTAGTGCCTCCTGCTGGTTGAAACGCAATCGGAGCGTTTATTTTTTGGTTACGACCTGCCGTCAACCGCTTGTCTCAAGCCTCCTCAGCAAGTTATCAGCTTGGAGAATTACTTGCCCTTTTCAACACAAGCCGCCGGTGTTGCCGGTCTGCTGGGACTGCAATGCCCCGAGTTGTTTCAGGTCGGTCCAAGCCGCTCCAGGTCTTCAGGCCGGCTGGTGATTCATCTCTTTGCTGGATGGAAGGCCTGGAATGATCTGCACGGTCTTCCTGCTCATTCCTAATTACTGATCTGCGTATTTTCTCTTCAGCATTATAGGGGGATTGAGATGGAAGAGATACCCTGTTGCGCGCCAGTTCTCCAAGCTGGTTATCTCTCACGCCGCTGGGCTTTTCATCAGCCTTGCCGCGGCCCGGAAGGCCGCTCCGGTTTACATCCAGGATCAGCCTGAGTTGCTTCCGTGATGCCGCTTCTTGAAAGATGCCATTTTCAGCCTCGCATCGAGGTTGGTGTTTTTGCATCGCAGACACCGGGACATCCCGGGAGTTCCCTTCGAGTCTTGACACTTTCAGCACACTTCTGAGGGATGACGGGGACATGGCCGACCTGAGTAACTCACAGGTAAAAAAATAAATTCGCATTTTTCAAAGAGTGGTATAAATCTGTCTCAAAACAGCCTTGTTTTCCTGTGCCGGATTCTGCTGATGATGACATGCTTGACCTATCCATCATGATCCAGGTGCGAAAGTTTTTTAGCTATCATCGGGCGGTGATGGCTTGTTCCAGACTGGGCAGGGAGGAAATTGGAGGTTGATGCTCGCTCCAAAGATCCGGTCTTTTCTCACTGATACTTGGTGGAATGAGAATCCCGATCGCCTCCTCATTGATGCGATAGCCAACGAGACAGCCTCTCGCGTGAGACGGCGCGTCCGTTGTCAGCCTCTACGGCATTACCGAGAATCTTTCGCGGATATGCACCTTCGGAAGCCAGTTACCTTTATGCACGCGTCGCTTCTGTTGCCAAGTTCTGTGTATCGATAACAATCTTGTCGCTCCATGGATCCGATTGCGGATCAGATGCGCTGTCCACGGGAACCAGATTCGCCGAGATGGGCGGCGGACTTGGTTCGAAACCAGACGGCGATATGGAGGTCTCGGCGAGCGATAGCTCTATCTCTGTCTCATCGCCGCTGGGAGGCGCGATTGCACGGGTGTCAATGGGAAGAAGACTGGCGTTTTGCGCGGCCCATTTCGCGGCCAGCCCATTGAGCGGACTCTTGGTGTTGTATTCCTGATAGGCAATCATCCGCCCAATGCGAATGATCAGATCGTCCAAGCCTTCCGAAGCCGCCCAGAAATCGCCGATGCAAACTGTCGAGTCGTCGAAGTTGGGGTGAAAGACAGGTGTCAACATTCGGCACTGAGGGGCTCGCCGCGGGTAGCCGAGCGAGAGATTCACCTCGAGCAGATGCGTATCCCGCTCCAGAATGTTGCCGGTGGGATCGACGAAGAGTCCCTTGATGCGATAGGTGAATCTGTAAATCTCAGGCGGAATGCCCGCCGTGCCGCTGATTTCAATCAGCGGCCAGCCAGCGAGGCGCTTACGAATCGACTCTGCATCCACTACGAGCCTGCGAGTGCGCGGAGAAGCCATTTCTGTGAGCCTTTCTCTCGCTTTAAGAGAGTACACCGGTCTTCTTCCAGCGGGCAATGCGATTGATATGAAACTGGATGTAGATGATGCCGAAGAAGAAGATCATCACCCCGCTCAGACTGAGGCTGATGTCCTCCACAGTGTTGTAGTACTCTTCCATCGCATCGCGGATCTTGAAGTTGCCGATGATAAGACAAATTATGCCGGCAAAAATCAACAGACCTCCCAATCCCGCAAAGGCGGGATTTCCGGTCACTCCTCCGACGCCAGCGGCAGCGACGCCGCAGAAAAGTCCCGCCGGATACATGCACATCAATACCAGCGCGGTATTCTTGCCAGATAACTTGCGCGCCCAGTTAGCCTGTATCATGCTCCAAACCACAGAAAAGATTGCAAGGAACTGAAACGGCTTGAACTCGGCAATATAAGTCAACAGCAGCACGGGCCAGGGCAAGTTGGGCGGCAACGGGACAATCTGCCGAGCAAATTCGGCATTGGAGTCCAAACCCGCATAGATTCCGGGCTGGGACGCGGGAAGGATAGGAATGTCGCCCAGGATCTGGGCGACGGGAATCCACTCGCTCATCCCTTCGCTTTGCGCCAGGTCGTCTGTCAGAACGTGACCGCTGAGTACATACTGTTGAAGGTCCGCCAGGCTGTAGGGTCCAAACTCCTGGTCGCCGCGCTTGATGCGATAGTTCATCACCTTCCCCTTTCTAATTGCGGAATGGAATGCCGTCGTTGTCCGTTGCGATGGTACAAATGTCGATGATGGCCCAGATCCAGACCATCAGTCCCGCGAAACCAAAGGTTAAAACTGTGATTCCTAGCTGCACAAAGCCCTTTTTAATTGAGCCTGCATAAAAGCTGTGCACTCCGAATGCGCCAAGCAAAACACCCAGCAGCAAGAAGGTAGTGCGATTTTTTCTGGGCAGCTCGGGATCGACGGCCCAGTTGATCGGAATCGACGCTGGCCGAGGCGCGGGATACGGAGTGGGTTGCGGAGGTCCATAGCCCAGTGAACTGAACAAAGGAGGAGCTTCTGGCAATTCTGCTGCTTGCACAGGCCTGGGTGGTGGCGGAGCGCTCACGGAGACATTGCAGGGCGGCAGCGGAACGGAGGCCGGTGGTGCGGGCGGTACAGCACCAACCGTGACAGCCTGATGTAGATCGGGCGCGCCAATGCTGAGCTTGGGTTCGGCAGGCGGCGCGGCGCTGCAGCCAAAGACGGTGCAGCCGCCGTTCTCTTCAAAACAGTCGGCATGATGTGGCGTTCCACAGCCGGGACAAACGACGGCTTCCACCTCGTCCGCTTCAATCGTGGCTCGGCAATAAGGACAGACGGCGGCGCTCATGAGCGAGTCTTCTCCTTGTAGCGGAAGGTGTAACGTCCGATCTGCACCATATCGCCATCGAGCAGGACGCGGCTGGAGACGGGGATTCCAGCGACGAAGACAGGCCCGGCGGCGCGCAGCGTCATGCGGGCTCCGTTGGCCTCAAGTGCCGCGTGGGCGGGCAGGATGGCTGAATCCTTGAACAAGTAAATGTCCGACTGCTGATCGCTTCCGATCACGGTTCGCGGCTTGTAGAGAATGAATTGCTTGCCGGCCAAAGGGCCAGAAGTGACATAGAACCAGCGATCCTTGAGAGCGCTCTCAACAACGCCCATCATTGCGCCGGTGGCCAGACCGAAGATGCCCAATCCGAATGCTCTGCTGAGCGCCGCGCTGGGACCGCCCGTTCCCATGGAGATAGGATCAAACAGAATTCCGCCAATGCCTGCTCCTAGAACGCCACCAAGCACGCCAAACTTGCCTTTCTTAAAAGACTGCCCAACGATGCCATAGACCAGTCCGCCGGCCGCGCCAAAGATCGTCCAGGCAAGGGCGCGCGCAATCCAGAAGGCTGGACTGCGGTTCGAGTTCACGCCAAGTTCCGCGCAGACGGACAATCCGAGACTGAAGACAATATTGGCTAAAAAATAAAGAATAAGTCCAAAGATCGCCCCCAGAGGAAGCGCCAGCGCGCTGCGGATCAGCGCCTTTTTCATCGACCTCTCTACCAAGCTCTCCGCAATGCCAAAGCCCAGCGCCATCAGCGCAACCACAACCGGCATCAGCAGCAGATCAGCCCAATGAAACCCCCTTGGATCGTCCACGAAACCAGGCTCGCAGATCGCCCATCCCAGCAGTGCCCCGATCAGCCCGGCAGCGCCCAGATAAAACCATCCCTGCAACAAGAGGTTGCCGCGTTCAAGCTCAGTCGCCGGAGCCTGGCCTGAAGCCTCGGTAATCGTTCCATAGGACCGGCTGCCTGGCTCCGGCGGCACAATTGGCATTGGAATACTCTCTGCAAGATGAACATTCGCCAGGTCGTCCAACGTGATCTTGATACCTTTTTCGGGATTGGTGGTGCTCATGGTTTCCCTTTCGCGCCTTGCGGTGTTGGCGTTGGGTTAGCGGGCTTTGAAGCAGGGCTGTTCATCTTATCCGCTCCGTTCTGGCTTCCGCCGTTCGCATCGGGCGGCAAGTAGAGCATTGGCTGCCCGGTGCTGGAATCTACCGGCACCACCACAACGCGAGGGAAAAAATACCAGGAGAGAAAAAAGCCAATGAGCAGGACTGAGAGGTAAGTCAAGACAGAGATCCCGGCTTGAAGCAGCGCACCGGCTTCGCTCGGCGTGGATATCGGCCTGGCCTCGGAATCCTCGTCTCCGCAATCAAGCAGCAGCGGCTCTGGCTTTCCGGTTTCACCGGCGCCTTCGCCGCCTTTGCCGTCGACCAGCACAATTCTGGAAAGCCGCTGCAGCTTCTCCCCAGCCCATCCAAAGCAGCCTTCTTCATCGGATTGCGGGTCATAGACCCAGGCAACCTGGCGCGGCGCTGAGAAGAAATTCTTGTGGATAAAGGTGTCGTGATCGGAGAGAAAAACGCCAAAGCCTGGGTGCGAGTGATACCAGCCTACGATGCGCGCCTCGGGATAATCGCGATCCTTGATGCGATAGATGTGCTCCCAGGTATCCTGCGTAAATGTGACGTGACTGCCCCCTTGCACGGCATTCGCGCCTGGAATGCTTGCCTGCACGGAAGTTACGCGTCCCTCCTCGTCGCCGATCAGAACGCCGCAGACCTCGACCTTGCTGGAAGAGCGCGCATGTTGCCGAATCTGCCGGGCGGCGTCGCAGCTCATCCGCAGATCGGTCCCCTTTGCCTCTTCCGCAATTCGCTTCATGCAGTCAAGCTCCCTTCCGCGGCAACAACTCCCAGCACAGCCGCGCGGTCTCCCTCGGGAAGGTAGCCAATCTCCCGATCAAGGCTGCGCGCCACATAAATATCCAGCAAGGGCAGCCCCAGTTCAGTAAGCTTGCGGCTTCCCCAGGCTTCGCTTCCGACATATCCGTGGATGGTTTCAACTACGCGCTGCTGGCCGTCGCAAGAGCAAGCGCCTTCTTCATACAGCACACTTCCGACAGCCGCAAAGCGCTCTTCAATTGCGCCGCAGCGCGGACAGACCAGCCGCCAAATCACGTCGCGGCTGAATTCCAGCGCGACTTCGGCTGACCCCAGGTCGTGCTGCGCCCTAAGCCAGAGCTGCTCAACGGTCCAGGCAGCCGAGGTCTCCGGCAGCCGCACCAGTTCGGGAATTGTGTAGTGGCTCATGCACTCGGGATTTTCCGTGTAATCGACGGTATAAGAGGTGTGATTCAAGCCTTCGAAAATATAACCGCGACTGGCGAGGGTGGGCAATCCGTGAAGTAGCTTGACCGCCTCTTGCACCTGAATGCCGGCGATGATGGAGGAAATGGTCGGCGTGGTGGGCACTTTGCCTTCGGCGTCTGAGCGGTGCGCCAGCAAATTGCAGGACATGCGCCGCTCCAGAATGGCCCAATCGACTTCGCCCAGCGTGCATTCGTAACAGGGAGCCTTGCCGGGCAAAAAGACGCGCGCCACGCCGTTGATTCCTTCAATCGCGCCATCAATCCAGGGCCGTCCCACCTTCCATGCGGCCCGGTTGATCCACAGCCGCGCCTCGCGATTGTCCAGGCCCGCCAAAATCACGTCGGCCCATTCAAAGATCCCCAGTCCGCAATCGTGCACAACGTGAGCGGTGATCGGCTGGACGAATGCGCCGTCAGCCAGCGAACGATAGGCGCGCGCCGCCGCCACGGATTTCTGCTCTCCCACATCCTCTTTGCGAAACAACACCGAGCGCGCGAGATTCGACAGCTCGATCCGATCCAGATCGATAACTACGACCCGTTGAAAGCCCAGCAGGGCCAGATTTTTCAGAATCTCGTTTCCCAATGCTCCCGCGCCAATCACCAGAACGCGGCAAGCTTTGATGCGCGCCTGATCCCACCACGGAATCAAGCGCAACCGGCTATATCGGTCGTCGCGAACCTCGCTTTTAGAGAGGGTTTCCATCCAGTCCTCTTAGCGGCTGCCGGCAGTGATCTCCGGCTGCAGCCGCAGAATGTCGCCTTCGCCAACCTGTGCCTCGGCCAGCGTTTGCGCATCCTGGACCTGACGTCCGGAGTTCTTGTGATGGAACTTGTAGCTGAGCGGCGCGCCATCCGGGCCGTTCTTCGGTAACCGCAGCTTCTCTACCAGCACTGCAATGATCTTGTTGCAGGGCGCGTCATCGGGCAACTCAACGGGAACGCGCTTGTTCTCTGTCGAGTCGTAGACGGTTACATTGATCGTGGGCATCGATGCCTCTTCCTTAACGAGGGTCCGAATGTTGAGATTGCTCAAATGCGGTCAGATACCGGCGTCCGTCGCCGAAAAACGTCCATCCTGTGAGCTCCAGCAACGCATCGGCGCGAACTGCAAAGTTCAGGTTTTCAGCATTGGGACTGTGGTTCTTGTCCACCATTGAAGTAACGATCCCGGCCAACTGGCCGCGGCCGGTGAAGAGCGGTCCGCCGCTATTGCCGGGGCTCACAGGAGCGGAGATTTGGAAGGAATCCTGATCCTTGCGCGAGACAATGCCCGTGCTCAAGGTGAAGCGAAGATCCTGTGGGTGGCCAATCACAAAGATCGTCTCGCCGCCTTTCACCTGCTCTACCTTGGCAACCGGCAATGTGAAGCTTGCCTTCCCGGCCTTGCGCGGAAGCCAGAGCAGAGCCAAATCCAGATCCTGATGCCGAGCCACCACTTCCGCGGTTGCCCAGGTTCCCGAGGTTGAAGCCACAAGAGCGTGTTGCACGCCTGCTACCCCCGCTTCGCCATCGATCACGTGGCGCGCGGTTGCTATCAAATAGCCGTCCGCATTGGCCTGCAGCAAGACGCCAGCCCCGAGCACGGAAGACGGCCCCTCTATATGAGAAAACCAGTTTCGCCGCACGGGAGTGATGACCGTGACCAGAGGTTTCAGTTGATCGGAGACTTCTTCGGCGGTCAGTTCATCTTCCGCGGGCAAGACCGGAAACTCTGCCCGGCTATCCAACTCGCTCAGCCCCTGACTGACTACGGAGGGTGTTGGCGTCAGAGTAAAGGCCAGAACTCCCGCGATCGAAGTCAGGATTCCGCTGATGACCAGAAGCGTGGAAAAGAACGATACCCACGCGAACCGGCTACGCGGAGGAAGACCGCGCATGGCAACCCGCAGCAAGACAGTCACCAGACAGAGAATGGGCAAAACCAGCACCAAGGGTGAAAGGCATGCTTTTGCCCACCACGGAATGGGAGGAGACAGCTTGGCGTCTGGACGGCTCGATTCATCGACGGCAGAAGTCGTTTGCGCGATCTCGTCCACACTGATGACAATCTTTTCCATTCAGCGCCTTGGCGATAAGCAGGGTTACGCAATTCTCACCGAAAGACCCACAGTTTCGCAAGCCCAGTCTTTCATAGCCTGCCAAGTGCTTTGAGCCGATTCTGGGCGAGTACATAGGTGCCGGTGGGCGGGATAGAACCTTCGGGCCTTTCGACTTTGCGATAGTCCCGGTTCATGCTTCGCGGGTCGGTGGAGATGGAGGACGACTGAACCAAGACCGGTGCTGATTCACAGCCGATGCTTTGAACGGACCAATCTTACTCTACTTCCTTGAATACAGTTTCTTGGGCTGGGTCGAGGGCGTGGAAGCCTTCGGCCTTGGCGGCTTCAAGCAAGTGCTGCGAGGCGGAGACGAAGATGATCTCAGTGCCTTGAAACATATCGCGGGCTACGGTGGCGGCGGCAAGTTGCAGAGTGTCTGGCCAGCGGAGCGTTGTGCGGTCCAGAAGCTGGCGGGCGGCCTCAAGAACGGCAGGATTCAGCGGCTCCTGCACCATGCGCGCGGCTTCAAGTCGCAGGCTGTCGAGCGCGGCCGAGGCGTCCTGAGCGGAAAGATCGCCGTTGCGCTCGCGGCGGCGGATGACGGCGTAGACCTCAAGCGGGGTAGAGGCGGAGATCAACTTGCGGTTGTCCTCGACGGCCTCCATGAGGCGGATCAGCTCGTCGGTGCCCTGCTCGCGCACAAAGAGCTTGGCGAAGGCGGTGGCTTCAAGAAAGTAGCAGCTCACAGATTCCCCCGTTCTTCTTCGATCGCCTCGGCGATGGAGTTGCCATGGACGGTGACGGGATGGAAGCGCTGCTCCTCTTCGGGAATGCCAGCCTCAGCGCGGTTGAGTCGGATGGTGGTGGTGGGATAGGCCGGAGTTTTGGGGTTGGCAATCTTGCTGGTGAGCACGACGCCGCGCTGAATGGCCTCGGCCAGCACGACCTGGCGCGACTCGGGATGCTGATTCCAGCGGAAGGCCTTGCGCGGCAAAAAGGAGTCGCGGAACCATTTGAGAGCGATGAAGGCGTGGCCGCCCCGTTCGGCCTCGGCCAGCGCGGCGCATAATTCTTTGACGCGCGCATCGAGATCGGCGGGAATAATGGCCTCCTGGCTGTCTTCGTCATCGTCATAGACGGGCTCGGCGGCGACGCGCTGCACACGTACGGGACGCGGCGCGGGTTCTGCACCATCGATAAGTTCAAAATAAATTCGCAGCTCGTCTTCCTCGGGCGACCAGGAATCTGCCGAGGCGTTGCGGCGCTTGCTGCGGCCGTTTTCACCGCAAAGTTCGACGATTGCCTGATAGCCCGGAGGCGCAAGGAAATGCAGGGCTCGCGCCAAGCCAGGATCGGTAGACTCGGCCAGATCGCTGAGGGCTTCTTCGATCATCTCTTCGGCGTCGGGAATGCTGAGATTGCTTACATCTATTCCGTTGGAAACAAGGCTGTTTTGATTTGCTTTTGTCGATTTCATACTTTCTTCTCCGTATGCCGTTCTAACCTGCTGCGCCGTCGCAGTCCAAGCTGGCCTTATGGCCTCAATGCTGGAGTTGACGGCTTTGCTGAGAAAGAGACGGCCTTGCAATTTATACTCGGTCAAAACCGCAATGCTTCAAGACAGCTTTCGATAATTTCGAAGGGCTTCTGCCGTCTTCCGGCTTATGGAAACCCCGGCATCTCTCGATGAAGTTAAGAATTGATGGCGTATGTATTGCATTTTACCTGGCTCAGGACCATTGTTTCAGGGATTCCGCCGGGATTATTCCGCCATCGTAAGGCTCGAGAAATACTCTAGCTAAGTCCTCTGCTTGAAGCTATGCATCGCTCAGTGTACCAGAATAAACGATCAACTGGCTGTTTGAGTTGCATATGAGGAAAAACTTTTGTGGGAGTTGGCGATCGTTCATTTCAGGCGGGAGATGCGGCGAGGAATCCTGGCTGCTTTCGATGATGGGGTTTGGGATTCGTGCTATCTCTCCCTTGAATGAAAGTACAAATCAAGGATGGGGCACAGAAGATTCAACCTAAGAACGGCAGTTGCATACCGTCATCCTTGGCCTGCATCGAGGTTTGGGGTCTCTGAAACTTGTTGTTTTGTAATCAGGGCCCAACTTCTGTTGGGCCGTAAAGGGCTGTAAGGAAAGCTGGGCTTTAGCTCCTGCAAAACTTCAGTCTAGCGAAATACCACGGTTCGGCTTCTTCTCGATCATCGATTTTCGACTGCTCCGCACCTCACCCGAAATGGTGAATTCGTCAATCGCCGCAAGAGGTATCACTTTGAAGAAGATAACCAATTCAAGGCTGAATTGACTGCCGTTTTTTAGGTTTATTCTCCCGGCGCGGTCTACTTCGTACAATAAAAGATATGCGTTGCCGGTTGCGTCTCTCGCTGAATTGCCGCCTGGCCTTGAGCCTAATCCTGAGTCTGGTTCCGCGCGGGCTGTGCGCCGATGGGCCGGTCTTCGATCTTGCCGGACCCAAGGTGGACGTGCGCGTGAAGCGCGGTGAGATGACGCTGCCCATCGGCCTAGTTCCCAATTTGCTGCCGGGAGACAGGCTTTGGATTCACCCCGATTTTCCCAAGAGCCAGTCGGCGCATTTCGTTCTGGTTGTCGCCTTTTTGCGCGGGGCCACCAACCCGCCGCCGGACGCGTGGTTTACGCGCGTGGAGACGTGGAGCGGCGAGGCGCGCGAAGAGGGCGTCTTTGTGATGGTTCCGCAAGAGGCGCAGCAGGCGCTGCTCTTTCTGGCACCGGAGACGGGAGGCGACTTCAGCACTCTGCGCAAGGCGGTCGAGCGGCTGCCGGGCGCATTTGTGCGCGCCGCTCAGGATCTGCAGGCGGCCAGTTGGGACCGGATGCGCCTGAACGCCTACCTGGCCGAGGTCAAGGAGACCTCGCAGACCGATCCCACGCAGCTCAAGGACCGCGCACAAATGGCGGCGCGCAGCCTGGGCATACGGCTGGACCAGCAGTGCTTTGACAAGCCCACCGACCAGCAGGCTCCGTGCCTGGTGCAGCACACCGACGCGCTGGTGCTGGACGACACCAACGCTCAATCGCGGGTGGCGTTGATTACCGCCGGTTCGACCGCTGATCTGATGAGCCAGATCAGCTCAAGCCCGATGGCGGGGGCCGGCGCTTACAGTCCTTATGTGGGTGCGATCGTGGATACGGCGAAGATTCTTTCACAGCTGCATACGGCGCACTTTCAGTACATTCCGGCGCTGGCGCTGCCCACAGACGATACGCTCAATCTGCGGCTCAATGTGCCACCATCGTTTCGCGATCCGAAATCGGTGGTGGTGGTGGCGCTGCCGCCGGTGGGAGCGGTGAAAGCGCCGCCGCTGCATCCGGTGAATCCGGCGGAGAGCTTCTGCGCCGAGAGGCCTGGTCTGGTTCTGCCGGCTGAGGGCGCGCCGCTGCTCTTTGCCACGCAGTTGGCCAGCAAGCTGGTCTTGCATATAGAAACCAAGGGCGCTGCTGTCGATCTGCCAGTCATTATTGGTGCATCGCTGGGCGGGCTGGCGCTGACACAGCCTCCGCCTGCTCTGCCGGCGGGCGAGTTGACTGGCGTACTGCGCGGCAGGTGGGGATTCGACGCCTGGGAGGGTCCGCATTTTCACCTGCGCGCAGCTCAAGCGGCTCAATGGAATGTACCGCCGGCCGATCAATCGGCTTTGGTGGTGGGCCGCGAGGATACGCTGCACATTGAGGGCGAGAACTCGATCTGCGTGGATCGAATCGAGGAGGAAAGCGCCGCTGCGGTGCCGGTCAAGCTGGCTTGGAAGTCGCCGAAAGCTGGGCTGCTGGAGGCCGTGGTTCCGATGAAAGACGCGATGCCGGGACCGGTCACGCTGCGAATCTTCCAGTTTGGTCTGGAAAAGCCCGACGAACTGCTGTTGAAGGCCTACGCGGAAGCCGCTTCGCTGGACCGCCTTACCGTGAATGCTGGAGACGCCGAGGCGGTGCTGAATGGCAATCGCCTGGACCAGGTGGCCAGCGTGAGCCTCAAGGAGATTGCATGGACGCCGACCAGGCTGAGCCGTGTGCAGGATTTTGATCTGCTGACGATGAAGACAGCCAGCTCGACCGCTACGTTTGAGGCCGGCAAGCGTTATTTTGCCAGTGTGGAGTTGCTGGACGGGCGCACGCTGCGGGTTCCGGTGGACGTTCGCCCGCCGCGGCCGCAGGTGGAACTGGTCAGCAAGGGAGGGCAGAACGACGCCTCGGCCGCGCCCTCGCCGGTTCACTTGGGCAGCCCGGACGATCTGCCCGTCGATCGCCGGCTGGTCTTCTTTCTGCGCTCTCAAGTGCCAGCCGAGTTCCCTCGCGATGAAAAGATCGAAGTGGCCGCGGCTGACGGCAGCTTTCGCACATTTCTCAGCCTGGCCGACGGCAGCCTGATGCTAGAAGACGCGAAGACCGCACTGGGGATTCTGGAACCGCTGGCGCACTTTGGCTCGTCGGCCTTTGGTCCGTTGCGGCTGCGCGCTGTCGAGGCCGATGGCGCGGCGGGGGACTGGATTCCGCTGGGAACGCTGGTGCGGCTTCCGGGCTTCAAGGAACTGCATTGCCCGCACACGACGGCCAAGCCCTGCACACTGATGGGAACGAACTTGTTTCTGGCCGAGGCGATCTCAGCAACTCCGGAGTTCGACGACGACGCTGAACTGCCTACGGAGTTTACCGGAACGCAATTGAATGTACCGCATCCTGCCAACGGAGTGCTCTACGTCAAGCTGCGCGACGACCCGGAGACGGTGCAAACGCTGACGTTGCCGGTGCTGGCGGCGGTGGCTGCGGGACAGCCTTGACGAACCAGTCCATCGATAATTCATGGGCGGAATCGGCGTGGCTTCACAGCCTGCGGAAAAACTCACCGCGAGGCAATTCCCAAAGGCTTTGTAACCAGGGCACGACTCTAGTCGTGCCGATAAAGCTCATAGAGTCAATATGGCTTTAGCCCCGGCAATAGCAGGCAATAGCAGGCCGGACCCGGCCAGCCCGGCCTACAGCATGAAATCCACCCTCCGCAACGGAGTTAGTTGAAGTAAGCGCGGTTCTTCTCGGCGAAATGCGCCTTGTCGGCGGGCAGTTCGTCTTCGGCAAAGATTGCGCTGGAGGGGCAGATCGAGGCGCAATTTCCGCAGTCGATGCACTCATCGGGATTGATGAAAAGCTGAGGGACGCCAGCGGCGGCGGCATCGCTGGCGGAAGCGGGCGCAATGGCGGCAGTGGCGCACTCGGCCGCGCAGAGAAAGTCTTTAGTGCAAGCATCGGTAATTACGTAAGCCATGATGAAACTCCTGGGGTCGCTGTCGCGCTCGGGGCGCCTGCGCCGTCTATTTCAGGCTACCTGGATTGAGTCGTCAACTCGGTGACTGGGATCACACTTCGGACAATCGATTCCCGAATGGGTGAGGCGGCGACTCGTAATTGAAATACTTGCGACATTTTTGCAAGGCATCCTGCAATCGCACTCTGGAGCCAAACCAGGGATATTGTGTTCTGACTTAATTCGGTGAAGGTCGCCGCTTCCTATTGGCCGCGCCAACTTGAGTATTGTGGTTCCGGGATACATCTTCCCCGGTTTTGCTATATCCGAAACAACAAGAATGCGGCGAAGGTGGGACTGGCCTGGGGCAATTGCATGAATGCCGATGCAGACTTGCATCGAGGTTTAAGCGCTGGCCCGTGGTTCACTGGAAGAGCGGTGCGCGGCCTTCCGGCTTTGTGCGACAATATCTTCTGAGAATGCGCGGCTGCCGGAATGCATCGCGCGGAGGATGGAACCATGGGTTTTCTGGGCGAGCCAACACATTGGATTCTTATATTAGTGCTTCTATTCGTTCTCTTCGGCGCCAAACGGCTGCCGGAGATGGGCAAGGGATTGGGCGAGGGCCTGAAGGGCTTCCGGGAAGGCCTCAAAGGCATCTCCGACCCACCGGCTGCAACAACAACGCAACAAACCGCGGCTTCCGCGCCACCCACCAGTTCGGCAACGGTCGCGCCCCCGCCTGTAACAAGCGATATGGAATATGTTGTTTGCAGCCGCTGCGGAAACCGATTCGAAAATCCGCTCGGATTCAAGGTGGCGGATTATGTCTGCCGTCCCTGCCAATCGCGCGGATGACACCTAATTCGCACCAAGTTATGCGCCACGATAGTCAACTTTTCCAACTCGGCATCCATCCGTTCAGGCGCGCGGTCCACCAGTGTGCGTATCTGCCGCGTTGGATGGTCCATCCGAATTCGTTGCGTCAAGGTTAAATAGCTGAACATCGCCGCCTGCTTTTGATCGTTTCCACGCATACTTCACTTTAGCGCATAAACGCTTGCAATAATGACGTAAATGAAAGATATTAAATGTAGTTATCGATGCGTAAATCCAGGTCATAGCCCCCTGCAAAAGCATCACCACTACCCTGCTCAAGAGTAAAAACAGACTCGCAAAGAAACATGCCCGCGTTTTTCCGCAGACTGCTTAGGCCCGGGCTCCCTCCGCACATAAACCTCTGCGCTGCTAGCGCACCCCGCTCAAATCCAGGCGCAGCAGCTTGGCGGGATCGAGATATGCATCCTGCCAGCGCACGGCCCAGTGCAGATGCGGGCCAGTGACGCGGCCGGTTGCCCCGCTCAGGCCCAGCAGATCGCCCGTCGTTACCTGCTGGCCTTCTTTCACGTCAATCCGCGAAAGGTGCATCGAAATTGTGAAGAGCCCCAGCCCGTGGTCGATCACCACGCAGTTGCCCTCATAGTAAAGCGGCCGGGCCAGTACCACCACGCCGAGGTTGGCGGCGCGCACTGGCGTCCCTGTGCGGGCACGGAAGTCCATGCCTTTGTGAACGCTGGCCAGTTTGCCGTTGAAGGTGCGGCGTGTGCCGAAGCTGTCGGTGGGTGGTGCTTTGACCGGTGCTTGAAAGTTGCCCGACCACAAAGGCACAGGGGAGCTTGCGCCGAAGATTTTGGCCTTGAGTTGGACCTCGGCTTCAATCTGTTTGAGCGCATCTGGATCAGGCTCGACGAACTTCGGCTCGACCGTCAGCGCCCCGGTGCGATAGTGCGCGGCGTGAATCTCAACCGAGCGGCTCAAATCGCGGACGCCGCTTGCTGTATGCACTGAAATCTGTAGCGCGGAAGGGCCCACGACTCCCTCGACATCGACGCCGGCCAGAGCAAACCACGCGCGCCCGTCGCGCCCGCGAAAGAACTCCAGCTTGTGTCCCATCCACTGGCCGTCAACGCCAGTTGCGCCGGCGGCTGAAACGCGAATCAACTGCGGCGAGCCGGCAACGACCACCACCGGCGTGAGCGTGACTTCAGGAGTTTGCGCGTGCGCCGCGAGCAAGCCGGAAACAGCCAGGCACACAAAGAGAAGCATTCTGGCGGTCGATCGAAATGAGTGAAAAAGCGGCATTATTTGGCCGAAACAACCTATTTTCAGGCCAAAAGGCAGGCAAAATGAGGATTGTTTTGTTACTAATCCGTTAACAGGCGGAAACTGTATCTTATTGTTTCTTATATAGTTACTTGAGATTTGCGGTCTAATAAAGGGCCGAAATACCCTAGGGGGGGGTGGGGTCGCGAGGATTTTTGGCGAAGAAAGAGGGAAGATGGGGCGAGAAAAAGGGACTGAGGGACTATGGACTATGGGACTAAAGAACAGGGGATAGGGAGCAGTAGATGCGCGAATTGAAGATTGGGCGGCGGTCAAATTTACCTCACGTTACGACTGTTTCCATTGTGCGCGCAAAGCGGGAAATGATATGCAAAACCCACGCTTTGGGGGCGGATGGCGCCTGCTTGCCAATGGCTATGCCTGATCGCACTTTCTTTACCGAACCAAGCTCGAAAACAAGAACGCGCCAAGGATGGGAATCCCCAAAGACAAGTTTGTCACGGGGCAGTGAAGCGTATGGACGACGGACAGTTATTGCAACTGCTGCCGAGGGTGCGCGGCCAGCCATTTTGCCACGCGATCCTGAATCGCATCCAACTCGTCGGTGGTGATATGCTCGCCGATCGCCTGTCGATTCTGCGCATACTGCTGCTGCCTGGCCCCCTTGACCGAGGCCGCCAGATCCAGCCAGTAATAAGCCTCGACGTAACTCTGCGCCACGCCCTGGCCGATGGAGTAAAGCAGGCCGAGCGTGGCTTGCGCGCCCACCTCGCCTTGCTCGGCGGCCTTGCGATACCACTCCGCCGCCTGCGACATGTCGCGCGGAAAGCCCATGCCCCCGTCGCGATATAGCTCGGCCAGGCGCAATTGGGCGGTGAGTGAACCCTGGTCCGCGGCCTTGCGATACCATGCCGCGGCTGCCTTGTAATTGTCAGCCGCCAGATCGGGATCGTGCGCCACTGCCGCGGCCGCTGCGCGGCTCTGGTCTCCCATCTGGATCTGAGCCGCCGCGTCGCCGGCATTGGCTTTGGCCAGCACGGCCGCGTCAACACCCGCGCTCTGCGCAAAGACAGGCAGCATCGCGCACACCGCAATCGCCGTCAACGCCAGCAGCTTCCAGCGCGCCTTGATCGAGTAGTTTCGGTAAAGGATCAATTCGCTCCTCGTTACCAGAAACGATAGCAGAAAAGGCGCTTGCCGGTTGAGAGCAGCGAGAGTTGCCGACGGGCAATCGCGAAGCCGGAGGCCCTTCCCGCAAAACAAAATTGCGGTAAGAATCGCATCACAGTTTCCTATCGCTCACGCGCCGGTTTATGATGAGTTCTCATCAGCAAGGAAAATAAGGCACGCAGAACGGCCAGGAGGTTTTTATGAGCGAGAATCAAACGGCGCGCACGCAGGGCCGGCGGGAATTTCTGAAGGCCGGCGGCGTACTGACCGCCGCATTGCTGGCACCCTCGGCGGCGCTGGCCGAGACAGTCAAAACCCTGCCCGCGCTGCCGTCCAATCCCCGGACGACCGCGGCCATGCCGACCCGCAATCTGGGCAAGACGGGCTATCGCGTGGGCATATTTTCGCTGGGCGGTCAGGCAGCCGTCGAGCATCCGAACAACTTCGACGTCGCGGTGCCGATCATCGAGCGGGCGCTCGATCTGGGCGTCAACTACATCGACACTTCGTCCATTTATGGCGGGCCAGACCGCTGGAGCGAGCAGTACGTGGGCAAGGTGATGGCGCACCGGCGCAATGAAGCCTTTCTGGCCACCAAGACCAAGGAACGCACCCGCGACGGCTCGATGCGCATGATTGAGAAGTCGCTGCAACTGCTGCAAACCGATCACGTGGACCTCTGGCAGTTGCACGACATTGGAACCCTGACCGATGTGAACGATTGTTTCGCCAAAGGCGGCGCGATGGAGGCGCTGCTGGAGATGCAGCAGCAGAAGGTGGTGCGCAATCTGGGCATCACCGGCCACTACCGGCCCGATGCGCTGATGGAATGCATCCGGCGCTATCCCTTTGACACGGTTCTGATGGCGATGAACGCCGCCGACCCGCACCACTACAGCTTCAATCAAGAGCTGCTGCCGCTGGCCGTGGAGCATCAGATGGGCATCATTGGAATGAAAATCCCGGCGCGCGGACGCATTCTTTCCACGTGGACGCCGCCGCCCATCGAGCAGCAGAAGCACAGTTGGGAGGGCATGGTGCTGGCACCCACGCCGGGCACGCTCAACATGCGGGAGGCGATGTATTACACGCTTTCGCGCCCGGTGAGCACGGTCATCATCGGCTGCGATTCGATTGCGCAGCTCGAAGAGAATGTGCAACTGGCGCGGGAGTTTACTCCCTTGAGCGACAACCAGGCGGAGGCGCTGGTGAAGCGCGCCGAACCGGTCTCAAAGCCGTCGCTCTTCTTCCGGTTCTACGACCGGGCATAAGCAGTTGCTGTGGGGCCAACGGCTCGCTCTTCGCTCACATCGGGTTTGTGACGCCCCAAGTCTGAAATCGAGGCCTGGGGCCGCGGTTTTTTGGCAAATTCGTTTGTCAACAGCCTACTAGTGGTGTCCGTCATAGATACTGGTCATAATCCTGCCCGTCGTCAGGGCAAACATGGCAGGGGCTAAAGAGGCTGCGGAAAAAGGGCTCTTTGGGGGTTGCAATCACGATTGAGCGTAGCAGGGGCTAAAGCCCAACGTTGATATGATTGGCTTTATCGGCCCGACTGAAGTCGTGCCCTGGTTACAAAGCCATTGGGAATTGCCTCCAGAAGAGTTTTTCCGCAGTCTGTAAAGCCCGCACCCTTCATCCAATTGAGTTTTTACGCAGCCTGTTCAAGCCCAGATTTTCAACATTTCGTTGATTTCGGCACGACTAAAGTCGTGCCCTGGTACAAAACAAAAACGATGAGATTAACGGCGGACTACACTAGATTGCTGAAGTGCCACTGATGGCTACGCCGCAAAATGAGCCGCTGTAGGTTTCAGTTCCAGTTTCAGTTTTGTCACTGACTGAAGCAGTAAGCTTCAAGTTGGTGGAGCAACTGGAAGAGCCTACGGTGAGGCCGCCAGTAATGGTTAGAGTCAATGAAGTGGTGGTTCCGTCATCCGATCCAGTCAGCGAAAGCGCGATGTTTGGATCGCCATTCATGATGACTCCGTCGTCGTGGCAGCTATTGATGGCCTCGACGATGTTCGCCGATTCCGAGTTTGCGGTGTCAGAGTATGAGCCAGTCACCACAATGGTTCCTCCGGCAGCGCATTTGTAGGTGTAGGCGGGGATGTTTGTGGTTGTATCCGGCGAAATTGCCAGAGCCCTGGAGAAGGGATCGGCAGTTGCGGGAATCCGAGCGCCATTCAGAAGAGCCTTCTGAATGGCGGATGCTCCTTGTTTTCGGAGCATCGAAACAGGTGCGGATCGATCGAGAAAGAGTGACATTTCAGCATCTTCCATTGCTGTGAATACCTCAGAGAAAGCACCTGCGGCTTGTGCCTGTGTCATGGATGCGCCGCCGCTGCTGCTGCCACTGCTGCCGCCGCAGCCAATGCCCGACAAGGTGAGCAGAACCACGAAACCCGCAATCAGATTCTTGCGATTCATTGAATGACTCCTTTAGATTTGAGTTGGGAACGGGCCCGAAAAAGATACATGTGAGAGAACGGCAGCAATCATAGCATAAGTTTACTGTTGCCGGTCCGCGGCTGCCCCACCGCAAGATGTTCAGCCCAGCAGCAAGACCCGGTCGGTCCAATCCCAACTCTCCGCCTCTTTAGCCAACCGGACCAGGGCAAGAACCAAGGCGCCAGTTTCCCGCGGCGGAAGGGCCATTGCATCGACGAAAACCACGCCGCCATGCGCGCGCTCCTGGTCGGCCCAGTTTTTGAGCAGAATGGAGGTTGTCAGCAAGTCGTAGGTGACCAGCGTCCACTGCTGGCTGGCGGCATTTTTCAAGCGGGCGCAGGGCTCCTGGCCAATGAAGTTGCCGCCCTCCCACTCCGTCATGGCTTCGACGGCGAGGCCCTGGCAGCGGCGGCGCAAATCGGCTGCCGCCTCGGTTGCGATCTCTTCACTGAGCAGGAGTTTAAGCATCTCAGCGGCTCGCCGTCCTCTTGGGCGCGAACTCGACGGCCTGCGGCAGCATCTGCTTCAGCGCCTCAATTCCGATCTCTTCGTTATCCGCCAAGGCTTCATTGATCTCTTTGGGGAAAGCCTCGGCGTAGTGGACGGCAGCCTGCACCTTCACTTGCGGCCATCCCAGGTGCTTGGCCACGTCGGGCACGGAGCCCTTGTAGCCGCGAACAAGCTGCATGACCTCCCACACTGAGAGCGAACTGCCCTGAATGCAGGCGTGGCGGCCGGCCGGGGTGTCGCGGAAATCGATGAAGGCGAACTCAGTGCGGCGCAGACCCTCCTCGACCAGGCGCGCGCTGGCATCAGAAGGGGTCCATCCATGCCGGTTGGCCATGCGCCTGAGACGCTTGCCGGTCTCAACCGGTAAACGCATGCTGATCACCATCGAAAGGTCGGCTTTCACGCGAGTATCCTCACTTTGCCACTTTTGCAAGGATTGTAGCGCAGCGTCCCCGATTCAGGAGAGGATTCTTTTCAAGGCAGCTTGCCAGGCGGGGATAACTCTGTCAGAGGGATGCGCCGATCAGGGACGGCGCGTCCAACTCAGCGTCATTCATCACGGCGGGCGCCTTTTCTTCAGGAGTATCTTCACCAACCGGCACATGAGCCAGCTCCCAGGCGGAGCGGTCTTTGATGAGCCGCGAGACCAGTGCGGTGTGCATGGCGTGACCGGCGCGCTCGGCCACGACATGGCCCTCGATGCGGCGGCCAGCCAGAGCGAGGTCGCCAATGAGGTCAAGAACCTTGTGGCGCACGTACTCGTCGGGAAAACGGAGCGAGCCGTTGACCGGGCCCTTGGCATCAAGGATGATGGCGTTCTCAGGCCCCGCGCCGCGGATAAGGCCCATGTCGCGCAGGCGATTCTCATCGGCCTGGTAGCCAAAGGTGCGCGCGCCGGCGATGTAGGCGCCGTAGGTCTCCGCTGCCAGATCGATGCAAGCGCTTTGCTGGCCGACTGGCGCGGGAAAATCGATGGAGTAGAGGATGCGATAGCCGGTGCCGGGATAGACGCCAATGAACTTGTTTCCCTCGCGCACCTCAATCGGGCGAAGTACGCGGACGGTCTCGCGGCGGCGGCGCTGGATGTGGATTCCGGCACTCAGAAACGCCTCGACGTATGGCAGCGCACTGCCGTCGAGGATGGGTAGCTCCAGGTTGTCGAGCTCGGCAATCACGTTGTCTACGCCCATGCCGATGAGCGCCGAGAGCAGGTGTTCCGTGGTCTGAATCAGTACGCCCTGGCGCATCAAGCTGGTGGCGTAGCTGACCTTGGCCACATAGCGGCCGATGGCGGGAATCTCAAAGTTGTCCAGATCGGTGCGGCGGAAGACGATGCCGGAACCAGCCGGCGCGGGCAGCAAGCGCAAAATCACAGGCGCGCCAGAGTGCAGTCCAACCCCAGAGAATTCAAGCGGCGCGGCAATCGTCTGTTCCAAATGGGCGGCGCTCAGATGGGCGGAATTGTGCAGAGTTTCATCTCCAATGGTGCATAAAACCAGTGCAAGCGTTAGATTAGACGCGGAAGGCTATCTCTGTCCTGTGGCATTTCTGCCACACTTTGCAGGAAATGCAGCATCTCTTCACCCGGAAGATGGAGGATGGGGTTGAAATAACCGTCGTAGAATCAGAGAATCCTGGCAATAGGATTCAGAAGCGTTTCTGTGAGGTTTTGAAATGCCCATCGCTGGCGAAGTTTCCGTTCCGATGCGCGCGCTGCTGGCTGGAGCACGGCGGAAGGAATCCGCATTGCTCGCGCTTACCCAGAAATTGGTGCAGGCCGAGTCGCCGTCTGACGAGAAGGCTGCCGTGGATGCCTGCGTAGCAATCGTTGCGGCACACGCGCAAGGGCTGGGCGGACGGGTCAAGCTGTATCGGCAGAAAAAGTTTGGCGATCTGCTGGAGGCGCGCTTCGGGCCGAAGTCAAAGACTGGTGCGGCGGGCAGAACGCTGCTGCTGGGCCATTTGGACACGGTTTGGCCGCTGGGCACACTGAAGTCGATGCCTTGCCGGCTTCGGGATGGGCGCTTGTGGGGGCCCGGCGCTTTGGATATGAAGGCTGGCGCGGCGATGGCCTTGACTGCGATTGAAATTCTGACCGAGGCTGGGGCGCTTGATCGGGAGATTGTGCTTCTGCTGGTTAGCGACGAGGAGGTGGGCAGTCCGGCGTCGCGCGCCACCACCGAGCGGATAGCGGCCGAGTGCGCTCAAGTTTATGTTCTGGAACCGGCGCAGGGGCTGGCCTGCAAGACCGCGCGCAAGGGCACTGGCAACTGGCGCATTGAAGTGACTGGCGTTGCGGCTCACGCGGGTGTGGACTTTGAAAAGGGCGCCAGCGCGATTCTGGAGTTGGGCCGCGTGATCGAAAAAGTGAGCGGCTGGAGCGACCGGAAGCGGGGCGTGACGGTCAGCGTGGGTGTGGCTGGCGGCGGAACAAAAAGCAACGTCATCCCGGCCCAGGCCTGGGCGGAGGTGGATGCGCGCATCCCTCGCAAGGCCGACGGCCCGCGCATCGAACGCAAATTTGCCGCACTCAAACCGGCGGACAAGCGCTGCAAGCTCACGGTCGCGGGCGGCATCAACCGTCCGCCGATGGAGCGTACGCGGGGAACGATCCGGCTTTACCGGCAGGCTCGATTGCTGGCCGCGGAGCTGGGATTTGCGCTTGAAGAGGCCGCAACCGGCGGCGCATCGGACGGGAATTTTACTTCCGCGCTGGGGATTCCGACGCTGGATGGCCTGGGCGCGGTGGGTGAGGGCGCGCACGCCAGCCATGAATCGATCGCACTGGAACAGCTTGCGCCGCGCACAGCATTACTGGCCGGGCTGCTGACGCATTGAATCTACTTCATGAATTCAAGGTATTCAGGATGCGCGGGTATAGGAGCGCCTGATACACTTCCGTCAAGTACCATTCGGAGTCTGAAACCACCATGAAGCATACTCTCCTGATTTTGTTGTTAGCGGCCAGCACTGCGACCGCAAGCGCGCAAACCCCCGCGCAGCCGGCGGCTTCGGCTGCCAAGACAGCCACACCGGCCGCCACAGCTGCCAAGTCAACCGCCAAGCCGGCGGCAACAACTGGCGCCACAGCCGCCAAACCCGCTGCCGCTGCCAAGCTTCCATTCGGCGTGCCGGCGCCCGGATTACACCCGGTCAAGACACCCAAAAAGGATCTATTCACCGTTGCGCTCAGCTACCAGGATGAGGCAGTCGGCACCGGAGCCGAAGCTGTCGCCGGCAAGCAGGCTAAATTCAAATTCACGCTTTACGTTAAGTCCGACGGCCACGTATTTGACTCGTCCGACGATCATCCCGGCCCTCCGTTGAAGGACAAGGACGGCAAGCCGGTTCTGGGCGATGATGGCAAGCCCAAGATGAGCGACCCTCAGCCGATGACATTTGTCTTGGGACAGGGCCGTCCGCTGCCTGGATGGGATTATGGAGTAGCGGGCATGAAGGTTGGCGGACAACGCCGCATCTTTATTCCCTGGCAGTTGGGCTTTGGTGAGCGCGAGATTCCCGTCCGCGATGCCACGCATCCTGCCACCCCCGCCAGATCCGACCTGATTCTGGATGTCGAACTGGTTGATATTGCAGACGCTCCGGCACCTCCGCAGCACCCGAATATGGGTGGCGGAGCGCACCCGCCGATGGGCGCGCATCCTCCGATGCCCGGTGGACCGGGAGCGCCGCCAGCGTCGGCTGCTCCAGCGGCGGCTCCGGCGGCTTCCGCCGCGCCAGCCACAACACCAGCAGCGGCGCCTAAGCCCGCTGCTCCCGCCGCCGCTGCTCCCGCGGCTCCTGCGGCAGCGCCATCAAAGTAGTTTCAATGCTGGGTGCCCCATCCTTTTTGCAGCTCTTCCGCGAAAAGGGTGGGATGCCGCAGACCCAAGAATTATCCAGTCAAATATTCTTCAGGAAGAACCCATCAGGCCACGCCGGCAGGCAACTCCGGTGTGGCCTGAATCAGTTGGCGTGTATATGCCTCTTGCGGATGGTCGCATAGAGCTACAGCCTCGCCGGTTTCAACCAGCCGCCCGCGCTCCATCACCGCGATGCGCGTAGACAGATAGCGCACCAGCGGCATTGAATGCGAAATGAAGAGATAGGTCAGCTTGTACTCCCGCTGCAAGCGGCGCAGCAGATTCACTATCTGCGCTCCCACGCTCACATCCAGAGCCGAGACCGGCTCATCCAGAATCAGCAGCCTGGGCCTCAGCGCCAGCGCGCGTGCAATGTTGATGCGCTGCCGCTGACCGCCGCTGAACTGATGCGGATAGCGGCAAAGCGCCGACTCGTCCATGCCCACCTGGTTAAGCAACTCGACGGCTTTGGCGCGCAGCGCGGCACGGTCCGTCTTGATCCCCGCTTCGGCGCGATGAATCAGCAGCGGCTCAGTGACAATCTCCAGCACCTTCATGCGTGGATTCAATGCGGCGTAAGGATCTTGAAAGACAGGCTGCATCTGACGGCGCAGGCGGTGGAGCTCTGCCTTTGAGGCGCTGGCCACATCGACGCCGGCAACGCGGATGCTGCCAGAGGTAGGCGCGACAAGGCCGAGAATCATCCGCGCCAGTGTCGTTTTGCCGGAGCCCGACTCACCCACCAGGCCAAGCGTTTCCCCGGCTTCTATTGAGAGAGATACATTGCGGACGACGGCGCACTGCTCCGTCCGAAATCCGCTTCGCCGCGGATAGCTCTTCGAGACCAGATTCACCTCAACCAAGCCATTAAACTCGGACACCGGCAAACACCTCGTCGTCATTGGCGATTGTAGTGTATCTCAGGTGTCCACGCGCGTCCCAGGCCATACTCTCTGACGAACCCGATTGCTCCAGAGCTAAGCGACATGTCCGCCTGCGCTGAAAACAACCCTCCGCCTAACTCAAGCCGACCTTCATGCCTGTGCGCGAACCGCTGGGCATGGGTACTCCCTTCACGTGAATGACTCAACACTCCCTTGAGACGTTTTGTTTCCATCCGGACAACAGAGGAGGTTTCAAGGACAATATGAGATGCGGGTTCTTATCTGACAAGCGGACTACACTAGATAGCGCGTGGTCTCCATTTTCAATGCCGTATCTCATACCTTTTCCTATTCGCCGAACGGCCAAGGCAAATAAAATGGACAAATGAAATTAATACCCAGCGAACTAGGCTACCTCATGCCCGCCGAGTGGGAGCGCCACCAGGCCACCTGGCTAGCCTGGCCCCACAACTCCGAAGACTGGCCCGGTAAGTTTCAGACCATCCCCTGGCTCTACGCGGAGATCGTTCGCCTGCTGGCCGCCCATGAGACCGTGCATCTTATCGTCGAAGACACCACAGCCCAACAGCGCGCAAACAGTATCCTGGCACGCGCCGGCGCGAATCTCGACCGGGTCACTTTCCACCAGTGGCCCACCAATCGCGGATGGACCCGCGACTCCGGCCCTATTTTTATTCGCAATCAAGAAGGTAAAGTCGCAATTACCAATTGGCGCTTCAACGCCTGGGCTAAATACTCAGACTGGCAACTCGACGACCAACTGCCGGCCCGCGTTACGAATTTACTCGGTCTTCCCTCCTGGCAACCAACAATTAAAAACGAGGACGGCACCATGCACCGTGTTGTCCTCGAAGGCGGCTCCATCGACACCAATGGGGCAGGCATTCTGCTTACTACCGAAGAGTGCCTGCTCAACGAAGTGCAGCAGCGCAACCCCGGCGTCAGCCGTGAGCAATTGCAGCAGGCCTTTCACGACAATCTCGGCATCGATCAAGTCCTCTGGCTCAATCGCGGCATAGCCGGCGATGACACCCACGGCCACATCGACGACATAGCCCGCTTCGTCGCCCCCACAACCATCGTCGTTGCCGTCGAGCCCAGCACCAATGACCCCAATCACGCGCCGCTCGCCGAGAATCTTACACGCCTCAAAGCCGCGCGCACTCTCGACGGCAAACAATTTGACATAGTCGAGTTACCGCTTCCTCGCCCGGTCGTCTTCCGCGGCCAGCGCCTCCCCGCCAGTTATGCAAACTTCTACATAGCCAATGAACTGGTATTGGTTCCCACCTTCCACGATCCCTACGACCGCAAAGCACTGAACATTCTGTCCGAATTATTTCCAGCGCGCGAAGTCATTGGCATCCACAGCGTTGACCTAGTCTGGGGACTGGGAACGCTGCACTGCATGACTCAGCAGCAACCGGCCGCGCTTAAGATCTGAGCATATAAAGTATTGGGTTCCCCTGTACCTTTGAAGCTTCCTTCTGAGCAAGGAACCGGCATTGGCCGGTGGAATTTTCCAAGGAACATATGGTCAGCT
>CAZDYU010000029.1:0-35074 GCA_964509755.1 uncultured Occallatibacter sp.
TACTGGAGGCAGGCGCGGGGATGGTAGCGGGAGAGATCGACCTTGCAACTGGGGAGTTGAAAACTGCGATGGATGAGCTCGACGATGCGATAGGCGAGGCTGCCGGAAAAGTAGGGTCCGTAGTAGGCCGAGCCGTCCTTGCGCAAGCGGCGCGTGACGAAGACTTTGGGAAAGCGGTCGGTGAGGGTGAGCTTGACGTAGGGGTAGGTCTTGTCGTCGCGGAGCAGAATGTTGAAGCGGGGATGGCGCTGCTTGATGAGATTGTTCTCGAGGGCCAGGGCCTCGTATTCATTGGCGACGAGAATGTATTCAAGATCGACGGCCTCGCGCATCAGCGAGCCGGTCTTGGCGTTGGCTTGCGACGATTCCAGAAGATAGGAGCGAACGCGGGCGCGCAGGTTCTTGGCCTTGCCCACGTAGATGACGTCGCCCTCGGCGTTTTTGTAGAGATAGACGCCGGGCTGGGTGGGCAAAGTGCGGATTTTCTCGTAGAGATCCATGGGGCGGCGGCCGGTTACCTGAGTAGTTTCTAGGATAGCGGGTTTGAAAGAGGCGGCGGGTCAGCGGGTCAGCGAGTCAGCGAGTCAGCGCAAAGTGTCTATGCTGTTTGCAACCAGATACGGCTTCTTGATCTTTTTTGGCGCGCAATCCTTACAGATTCGAGTAAAAAGTACACAGTCGGCGAGAATTCGGTTTGCTTTGGAACTTTGAAAACGGCTTTTGTTTTCAATGTATTGGAGGAATATCGGCGATTGGTAAGGCAGATGCACTGTTGATAGCGGAAAAGAAAGCCAGCAGCACCTGCGAATCTATTGCACGGCCAGGAGCGTGGCGGAAGAGGGAGATGATTATGAATGCATTTCGATTTGGAGCCTTAAGTTTAACGGCGAGTTTGGCGGTTGTGGGCGCGACCGGTTGCGCGACAAAAACTTATGTGCGCAACGAGACAGCGCCGCTGGTGGAGCACGCCGACCAACTGGACGCGAGCACGGCGGCAAATCACAGGCAGATTGGCGACGTGGATGATCGGGCGCAGTCGGGGATCCGCCATGCGCAGGGTTCGGCGGATGTGGCCAGCCTGAATGCGCAGCAAGCAAGCAGCGCGGCCGGCGCGGCCGAGACTGAGGCGAACTTCGCGGTGCATCGCGCCGACTCGCTGGAGAGCGTGGTGAAGGGGTTGGACGACTACAAGCCAGTTGCCGATTCGGCAGTGACCTTTGGCTTTGACAAGGCAGTGCTGACGAAAGAAGACCGCGATCAGTTGGATGCATTTGCCGCGCAGTTGAGCTCGGCGAAGGGATTCATTCTGGAAGTTACCGGCGGGACCGATTCGACCGGGCCGGCACAGTATAACTACGATCTGAGCCAGCGGCGGGCCGATGCGGTGGTGCAGTACCTTGCCTCGAAGTACGGAATTCCCGCGCACCGGTTCTATTTGATCGGAATTGGCAAGGACAAGGCGGTAGCACCGAATACGACCGCTGAAGGACGGAAGCAGAACCGGCGCGTGGAGGTGCGGATGCTCTCAAACACCGCCCAAACGCAGACGGTGGCGACAAGCCGAGAGTAGTCTCTGTCGATTAAATAATATTTGTATCAATATACATTCAGGAAGGGCTCCGGTAAGTCATCGGAGCCCTTTTTGTGTTTGGACGAGAGTGAGAGAATGACCGCGTGGGCCGACGTCCTGTTGGCGGACACTCAGAAGGCTTCAATTAGGTTTGAAGTTTCTTTGCGCATTACAACGCAGCCGCCTGAGCGAACTCCATTGCGCGCGGCCTTGCTGCTTGCAGGCATCTTTGCCGCACTTACATTTCTCATTCATTTCATATACGGATGGGCGGGCTGGCCTGGCTGGGCTTTGCGCGCAGGGCGCGGGCGTGGCGCATTGTCGCGTTTACTTATCTGCTGTTTCTGGCTTTGATGATGGCGATGCACGCCAAGGATTATTATGTTGCGCCGATCTATCTGGTGCTCATTGCGGCTGGCGCCGTGGCTTTTGTAGAGCTGACGCGGCGCGGTTGGCCAGCGATTGCTTATTCGGCTATTCTCGCTTGCTTTTTCTTGCTTGTTGCCGCGCCGATCATGCGACGATTTTGCCGCCGGATAGACACAACGCCTACACAGCCCGCTTTGGCGCCAACAAGGTCAAGACGGAGAAGTTCACCAGTCCGCTGCCGCAGTACCTTTCCGACGGCTTTGGCTGGCCGAAGATGGTGATGAAATTTGCCGAGCGGTATAACGCACTTCCGCCTGAGGTGCGCGCCCATACGGCGATCTTCTGCGGCAACTATGGCGAAGCCAGCGCGGTGAATGTTCTGGGGGCGAAGTACGACCTGCCGACGGCGATCAGCGGGCACCAGAATTACTTCTATTGGGGCTGGAACGGGTATACCGGCGAATCGGTTCTCACGCTCGGCAGCGATCCAAAGGACTACACGGACTACTACGGCGAGGACATCGATCTTGGCGCCTTCGATGCGCCGTGGATCATGGACCGCGAGCATCATCACTACTTCTGGCTGCGCCACCGGAAGCGCCGTTACGAGGCCGACTGGCCAGAGTTAAAGTATGGGTATTGAGTGCGAGTGGAGCGCTTGCAAGTATTTGATTGCGCGGCTTAATCTGGCATTTTTCTGGTGTGTTACAGTTGACTGCGGGAACGGCCACTGCTAGTCTAATGGCTAGCTCTGCACGTCGTCCCGTGAGGCCCATCACGTTTCCAAAGATAGAGCCGATAAATTTATTCTGTAAGCCGTCTGGCGGAGGCGTCACGGTTTCAGTGGGAACGGGCAGGAGACTCTACCCCACCCAAGTGAGGAAGGCGAAGCCTTTCTCGAAATGCGGATTCAGAATCAGATTATGGACAGTTTCCCCTCCTATCCATAATTCAAGCCGGCACAAGCATTGAGCAAGCCCTCTTCAATCAAATATCGATTGCAGACCGCGGAAGAGGAACCTATTTGGCAGAAGAGAATGAACACCAAACCAGCCGCAACGGAGGCTGGACTGCGGAAGGCAGCCGGTTCTCAGGCTCCGGGGACGAACCGTCTCTGAAGGATCTTTCGCTCGTTCTGTGGAAGAGAAAAATTGTAGTGGCGGGTTGCGCGGCCGTCTGCCTGCTGGCGGCGATACTTCTTTGCTTTGTGATGCATCCCAAGTACCGGGCCACGGCAACGATCGAACTCAATGAAGATAAGGGCGCTGGCGCCGACATGCTCTCCAGTGTGGTTTCGATGGCGTCGGGCGATCCAGACGAGTTCAAGACGAAGGTCGAGACCGAGATTGCAGTCATCAAAGACGACTCGATTGCATTGGCAGTGATGGGCAAGCTGGGAATGCTCCGGCTGGAGAATCCAGACAGGTTCAGCCACGAAGACGGACCGATAGTAAGCGCGGAAGCATTGCCCGCCAAGCGGCGGGAGATTCTGATCAGCGGCTTCGAGGCGCATTTGGCGGTTAAGCAATTGAAGACCTCGCGGCTGTTGACGGTCACCTATACAGATGAGGATCCTGCTCAGGCGGCGAAAGTCGCAAATCAGGTGGTTGCCGAGTACAAGTCCTATCTCCTCAGCTCGAATTTCAACTCATCGAAGGATGTCTCGCAGTGGCTTTCAGCGCAACTCGGCGATCTTTCCGACCAAGTGAGCAAGTCGCAGCAAGCGGTGGCGGAGTTTGAGCGCTCCCACAATCTTTCCTCAGCGATGCTGGGCTTGACTACTCTTTCAGGTGGCGGATCCTCATCCGGGTCGGCAGCAAGCGGAGGCTCGGTGCAGGTGCCGGAGATGGAGCGCCTGAGCGTATTGAATGGAGAGGTTACGCAGGCAGAGGCGGTTCGATTGGAGCGCGAGGCGATCTATCGAATGACGGCTTCGGAGAACCCCGATCTGATCTCCTCGCTGGGCACCAGTTCTCTTCCCGGATTGGCAGGTTCATCTGTTCTCTCTCAAGGTAACGGTCTGGATATTCTCAATGGGCTCAGGACCCAGGAATCTACCGTGCGAGTGGCGTATGCCAGCGCGGAAACAAAGTATGGCCCGCGGAATCCGCGCCTTGCCGACTTTACCAATCAGTTGAAGTCTATACACGATCAGATACTAGACGAGATCGGAAAGATCAAGGAGCGGGCGAAGAACGATCTTGAACTGGCTCAACAAAACGAAAAGGCGCTGCAATCTGCCTTTGAAGCGCAAAAACTTGTGACTGGCAGAATGAATGACGACATTGTGCAGTTGGGAGTGTTGATCGAGCAGGCACGCTCAAGCCGCGAACTTTACGATATTTTGTACGCCAAACTGCAGGAAGCGAACATCGAAGCGGGCAATAGCGCCACCAATGTGACCGTTGCAGATCCGGCGCGGCCGCCTGGAAAGCCTCATATGCCCCAGCCACTTCTCTTCATTGCCGCGGGTCTTTTGGGCGGGATGTTTCTGGGCACGGGCCTGGCCTTTCTGCTGGAAAGTCAGGACGACACGCTGGCCGACAGCTTCCAGGTGGAGTCGGTCTCGAAGCTGCCGGTGCTGGGCATGATCCCATTTCACCGCATGGACAACAAGCCCCGGGAAGGGAAACTTGCCGAGGAATCCAGCCCCTTTCTCACCGCTCCGGATAGCGCAACGGCTGAGTCGTTCCGCAGCCTGCGCTCCGGTTTGACACTCTCCGGCGTGGGACGCAAACTGCGAGTCATTTCCATCACCAGCGCGCTGCCGGACGAAGGCAAGTCATACCTTATCTATAATTTAGGACTTGCTTTTGCGGCGACTGGCCTGAAGGTTCTCATCATAGACGCCGACCTTCGGCGTCCGCGGCAGCATGTGCTTTTCCGCTCGAAGCGAGAGGATGGGCTGGCTGAGGTTCTGGTGGGCCAAAAATCGCTGGGCGAGGTCCTGCTGCCTCATCCGGTGGAGTCGAATCTGACTCTTCTATCGGCGGGCCACCAATCCCCTATCGCCTCGGAGATTCTGGAATCGGGAGAGATTGAAAAGGTTCTTCATACTGCACGGGAGCGCTTCGACCTGGTGCTGGTAGATAACGCGCCTGTTTTGCCAGTCGCCGACGCAATTATCGTGGGAACTCATTGCGATGGAACAATCGGCTCGTTGCGCGCTGGGCGAACTACTCGCAAGGCATTGCGCCGCTTTGTGCAGAACCTTGCCAGGAATCGAGTTCACATGCTCGGTATCGTGATCGAGGCCGTGAACATGTCTGCAACCGAGTATCGGAGCGTTTATGGCTACAATGTGCAGGGTTATTATGGCGAAAAATAACATTGATTCTTGCCGCGGTCTGCTCTATCTGCTGGGCGCTGTCTTCCTGGCCGCGCTACTGACTGTGCCGGGCAAGGCTCAAGGGCCGGGGGCAGCTTCCGCGCCACTTTCGTCCCTGACCAATAGCCTTGGATCTACCGTGGGCAAGGGCGCAAATTCCCTGCCAACCGCGGGGCCAGCAATTGTTCCCAAAGACTTCTCCGAGTTTCGTATCGAGGCAGGAGACCTGCTGAGCATCACCGTCTACGACACCCCCGAGTTCACCAACTCTTACCGCGTGGACCCTGCCGGTGACTTGCAGATTCCGCTGTGCGGCAAGGTAAGTGTCAGGGGCCTGAGTTTGCAGGACGCGGCAAAGCACATTGAAGCGGCCTTCAAGGACAATCAGATATTGACCCAGCCGCAAGTGAGCATCGATGTTCTTCAGTATGCCGGCCAGTATGCAACGGTGCTTGGCGAAGTGATGAGCCCTGGACGGGTGGCGATCTTTGCGCCCACCCAGCTTAGCGAGATACTGGCGCAGGCTGGCGGCTTGACTTTTCTGGCTGGCGGACACATCAAGATCCGCCATGACTCCGATGCCAGTGCGCCTGAGGTGGATGTTCCTTATTCTCGCAGTCAAAACACTCGGGAAGAAGCTTCCGTTCTTGTGCGTCCCGGCGACTCGATTCTTGTTCCGCGCGCCGGCATTGTTTATGTTCTGGGCGCGGTCAACAGGCCCGGCGGATACCTTATGCAGGAAGACGGAAAGCTGAATGTTGCCGAGGCGCTGGCGCTCAGCGGCGGAACATTCCTACAAGCGAATACCGGAGGATTACGGGTCATTCGCCGCAACCCGGATGGGACAGTGCTTGATTTTCCGCTAAACTACGATGCAATTGCCAAGGGATCTCAAACGCCTCTCGCGCTTCAGCCGCAGGATATTGTGTATGTCCCGATGAGCAAGATCAAGTCGACGCTTTCAAGCACGCAAGCGATTATTGGCGAGGCGGCCTCCGCCGCTATCATTACTCATTGACGCATGCAAATTGCTGTTGAATTGCAATTGAACTCATAAAGTGTAAGAGGCGGCGTCTTATTTATTCGCACCTTTTTAGGTGTTCGGTAGAAGATAATAACTGGCGCTGCAATCAACGATTTGCGAGTAAAGCCGGATTCGAAGAAAAGGAGCTGTTAAGCGCGCCTTTTTGAAGGCCGGCTTTCGATTTATTGAGGTTGTTCTCGTCGTTTTTTTTAGCGATTCTTTTCGCAGACTTTCAATATTATTTAGCCAAGGAAAGAGGCAGTTGATTAATTTGCTTCAGCAGATCGGGCGCGTGAAATTGGTTTTTCGTCTGCGCCCATTCGATACCTCGACTGCCAATGGACGCTCAAAAGAGCGTCTCCGGCGCGCTGCCATGACAACCGTCTCGGCTGGAGCGGCGCGAGTTGTCGGACTTTCGGCGACCTTAATTACCGTGCCGCTAACCTTTTCTTATCTTGGTCAGGAGCGTTACGGTCTTTGGATGGTCCTGATTTCCATCATCACGGTGATGGCATTTGCGGATCTCGGCATCGGGAATGGCTTGATGAACGCCATATCCGAAGCCTATGGAAAAGACGATCGCCCTCTGGCGAAGGAGTATGTTACAAGCGCCTTCGTCATGATGCTGGGGATTGCCGCTTTCTTTGCAGTGGCCGGGGCAATCGGCTATCCGTTTCTTCCCTGGATGCGGCTCTTCAACGTCAAGTCCGCGGCCGTGGCCACTGAAGGCGCGCACGCATTCCTGGTATTATTCTCCTGGTTTGTGGTCAGCATTCCGCTGGGTGTAGTTATTCGCGCTCAGGCCGGTTTGCAACAGGGATATTTTTCGCAGATTGTTGCCGCCATAGGAAGTATTGTTTCTCTGCTCTCATTGCTTCTGGTTATTGCGTTGCATGGCAGTTTGGCTTTTCTGGTTTTTGCATCTACCTTTGGCACCGTGGCGGCAACGGTGCTGAACGGCTGGTTTCTATTTCGCGAGCATCGCTGGCTGCTTCCCTCATGGAGCGCCTTTAACGGTGGTTCGGCTAAGAAGATACTGAAACTTGGGCTGCTGTTTTTTGTTCTGCAGTGCGCGGTTGCCATCAGTTATACCTCGGACAATATCGTCATTGCTCAGGTATTGGGCGCGGCGGCCGTAGCCATGTATGCCGTGCCGCAAAAACTTTTCAGCTTTGTGGCGATGGTGGTCGGCATGGGGCTTGGCCCGCTTTGGCCCGCATATGGCGAAGCTTCAGCGCGCGGCGATGTAGCTTGGGTGCGCAGAGTTTTCTTGGCTTCTCTGCGCGTGACGCTGGCGATTTCTGTTCCGCTCTGCACTATTCTGGCGCTGGCCGGTCCATGGATTATCCGGGTGGCAGTCGGAAAATCGCTGACCGCCCCAATGTCTTTACTGGCGGTTTTGGCCGTATGGGGCGTCGTGAGCGCTGTCTCCACGGCCATGTCGATGTTGCTCAACGGAGCGGGAGTGCTGAAGGCGCAAGCCACGGTGGCTGTCTTTGCGAGCTTGAGCAATCTTGGCTTGTCTATTTATTTAACACGCCGATTGGGAGTCATGGGAGTTTGCCTCGGTTCGATCATCACGCAATTGGCAATCACTTTTCCCGCATGTTTCTTCATGATCCGGAAACTCTTTAGAGGTTTTATTCCAGTTACTTTCACTGAAGAACAGCGGGTTGATTCCGCCTCAATCGCCTCCTGATCTGAGAAGATCAAGAACTTTTATTGTATTCCGTTTGAAGATCTTTTCAAATGCGGTTTTTAAAATCGGGCATAGGATGGTCTTTCGTTGAAGGTCGCGCAAGTTAGTTATTCCGACATCGATGGCGGCGCTGCACGCGCGACTTATCGCATTCATCATGCGTTGCGCGAGCATGGGATAGATTCTCAGATGCATGTGGTCAACGCCGAGTCTGGCGATTGGACCGTTCACAAGCCCAACGGCGCCGGCGCAAACACGATCAATAGCTTGCGCAATTATCTCGGAGCTGCTTCCACAAAACTTTTTTGCACCGGCAACAGAGTTTTTCATTCATCCGCAATTATCTCATCTCGTTGGCCGCGGCGATTGAACCAGGCGGGCGCCGATGTTATTCATTTGCAATGGGTGCAGGGAGAGATGATGTCGATTGCCGACATCGGCAGGCTTCAACAACCGGTTGTTTGGACGCTGCATGATATGTGGGGGTTTTGCGGAGCCGAACATTACACTGAGGACTTTCGCTGGCGCGACGGCTACTTGCGAAATAACCGGCCATCGCACGAGTCCGGCTTCGATCTCAATCGCTGGACCTGGCGCCGGAAAATGAAACTCTGGCGCCTGCCGATGCACATCGTTACTCCTAGCCATTGGTTGGCCGATTGCGTTCGCCAGAGCGTAATGATGCGAAACTGGCCGGTCAGCGTAATCCACAATGCAATCGATACGGAAGCATGGCGGCCGATCGATAAGGCATTGGCTCGCAGGATACTGCGCCTGCCAACTGATGTGCCGTTGCTGCTTTTCGGCGCGATCTTTGGCACGCGCGCTCCCCGCAAAGGTTTTGATCTATTGAGAAATGCACTCGATCATCTGCGCGGTGAGTTGCCCGGGCTCGAGTTAGTTATTGTTGGCCAGCTTGCTCCCAGGGAATCAATGAATCTCGGATTCCCAATTCACTATACCGGGCATCTGCACGACGATGTCAGCCTCAATTTGTTTTATAGTGCGGCAGACGCCGTGATTGTTCCATCGCGACAGGACAATCTTCCAAACAGCGGCGTAGAAGCGCTGGCTTGCGGCACTCCAGTGGTGGCCTTCAACACAGGCGGCTTGCCGGATATAGTCGAGCACGAAAAGACCGGCTATCTGGCCCGGCCGTTCGACACGCTGGATCTGGCTAGCGGAATTCGCTGGGTGCTGGATGGGGTCGAGCGCCGCTTGAGTTTGAGTACTGAGTCGCGAAAGGCCGCTGTGGCGCGGTTTTCCTATCCGGTAATCGCTGAGCAATATTTGCAGTTGTACAAGTCCGTTGCAAATTTAGATTAAAACTTTTCGCGGGAAGGATCGCCGATGCAGCTATCCGTCGTGATGCCGGCCTATAACGCCAGCCAGTTTATTGCGCAGGCAATTGACAGCGTGCTGGCCCAGACCTGGAGCGATTTTGAATTGATCGTAATAGACGACGGATCGACGGATCATACTCTGGAAATTGCGAAGAAATATGAAAATTTGGATCGGCGAATCAAAGTTATTACCCAAGATAATCAGGGGACTGCGCCCACTTTGAACCGGGCAATCGGCCTGGCGGCAAATGAATGGGTATTTATGATGCACGCGGACGATTTGATGCGGCCAACCCGGCTGGAACGCCAGTTAGCCTTTATTCAAGAGCACCCTGAGTTAGCGGTGGCCAGCAGCCTTGTTCGACACATCGACGCCAAGAATCGAGTTATCGGAAAGGACAATTCCACGCTGTTTACGCATGAAGCCGTAAGTAAGCTTGTCTCGGCAAATGAATTGGTGGGATTTAATCACCCGGCGGTTGCATTACGGAAAACAGCGGTGCTTGCAGTGGGCGGGTATAGGCAGGCATTCTGGCCGGCGGAAGATCTCGACCTCTGGAATCGACTTTTGGAAAATGGTTATAAGATATTGGTTCAACCTGAGTATCTTCTGGACTATCGGATGCACGGCCGCTCTGCATCAATCTCAGGTGCGCGGCTAACTCGCACCAAGGTTCGCTATTTGAAAGAATGCATGATATGCCGCCGCTCCGGTAAGGCTGAACCGGATTGGGATTCCTTTCTTGCCACTCTGCGTTGCGCGCCGCTTCTTAACCGCTTGAATATGGAGCGAAAGGATCTGGCTAAAATACTCTACAAGGCGGCTGTACTGCACTACGCGCAGCGAGAGTACGCGCGCTTGCTCTTCAAGCTACCAATCGCTATTTTGCTGCAACCAAGGCAGATTCTAGGCCAGGTCATATCAAAGACGGCAATCGGCCGCCAGACAGGTGCATTCTAGTGCCACCGGCTAACTCTGAGATGCAAGATGCGACGGTAATCGATTTCTTCTCGCGGATGAATCAGGACCAGGTCGAATACGCAGTAATGCGCAATTACGAAGCCTATCCGAATTTCGGCCACGATGTCGATCTGGTTGTGCGATGGAACGATCTGCCCCGATGGAAAGAGATTGCCACGGACTGCGCGGTGGATCATGGGTGGAGCGTGCTGACAGAATGCGATCACTGGGCGCGCTCCTCCAGTCGCGAGCACGCAATACATATTCTGCGATTCTATTCCGTCAATCCTCGACGGTATCTTCAGATTGATGCATTTCATTCCTTTCTGAGCCTTGGGCTGCCACTCTTCGATGAGGACGCTCTCTTGCGGGATCGCATTAGAGATGAGCGCGGCTTTTATAGAATCGATGAAGCTGTGGAGAATTGCATTCGGCTTTTTCAAATTGCCAAGCTGGCTGGAATGAATGGAACCGAAGAAAAGCTGGTGAGATACGGGGATCGAGCGCTTGCGTTTTGGAAAAATACGGCGGACCCTGCAATTTATGCGCAGAGCTTTGGATTTCCTAAGTTGTTAACAGCGCTGGATAGGCTTGAAGCGAGAGATTATAAAATATTCAAGAAAGAAATTGATAGGCAAAAGCGTAACTGGTTAATCCAACAAATACAGACTAAACCTGTTTGCGCCGGCAAGATGATCTATGACCGCGCGTTGGATTATGCGCGGTTGTTTCTTCTTCGGCCTTGCGGCTTCAATCTTCGCGCCTATGCCAGCGATGAAATGCGCCGTAAGGTTTTTGGGCACGTTCTGAGAGAGTTGGCGGGAACCAATATGATTACCCATTTTACTTTTAAGACCGGCTTCAAGGAGTGTCATAAAGTGCGGGAGCGGGGCGGTATTGCAGTGAAGTGGGTTTCAGCAAGATCAGCCGAGTTTATTTCGGATCAAAAAACAGACGAGCATAAGTTAAGTGGCGCGCTTTTGAAGAGAATCATCGAACGCCATCCTAGGCTTTTCGATCAAAGGATAACAACAGATTGAAGATCGTCATTCTCGGTCCAGACGGAGCCGGTAAAAGCTCTGTTATTCATGGATTGATTTGCAAATTGACAGAGAGCGGTCAATCTGTGAAGATGCGCCACTTGAAGCCTCGTTTTGTTTCTCTCCAGCGCGGCGAACCGGGATCAATTGTCGTTAATCCTCATGGCAAGCCGCCTCGCTCCGTCGTGGTTTCCATAATTAAGGTTTTGGTCTGGCTTGTCGAAGAGTGGTACGCGAATCTTTTTCGGGACGATAGAGCATCGCTGCTTATCTGCGACCGCTACTATCATGATCTCTTAATTGACTCGAGGCGGTATCGCTACGGCGGGCCGCAGTGGATTGCAAGGTGCGTTGGCAAACTGATGCCGCGGCCAGACATGTGGATTTTGCTGGATGCTCCGGCGGACGTTTTACAGGCGCGCAAGCAGGAAGTTCCAATTGAAGAAACAGCGCGGCAGCGCTTGGCGTATTTAGCGTTTGTTGAGAAACAGAGAAAGTATGCGATTGTGGATGCCGCGCAATCCCTGGAGAAAGTAATAGCGGATACGGAACAAGCCATCCAAAGATCGATGATAGAAAACGAAAGCAATCGTGGATAACGTCAGCCGCTTTTACTTAGCTCAGCGTGGACCAACGGCAACGCATTTTGCGCTGCGATGGAATGGGCGCGAGCGCTTTACCGTTTCGCGCAACGCAGCGGCCCGCAAAGCATGTTGGAAAGTTTTCCGCCCTGGCAAGCTGGAATATCCGCTGCGCGCAATCGCGGGTGCGCCGCGGCTTTTGGGTGCAAAGGGGCGCGTTGAATCTGAGCAGCTTGCATCCGTGCGGAATGCGATCGGACAAGAGGCCGGGGAGTCTTGCTGCCGTGCCGGAACTCCGGGAGTATGGTCCAAGGATACAATTCTTCTCTTGGACAAGCGAAGTACGGAACCTTTATATATTGTGAAGGCTGGAGCGGGAGAAGCGGTTGATCTTCTTCTGAAAAACGAGGCCAACTGGTTGCGCTCTTTGCGAGATCAAACTTCGCTTTCCAATTGCGTTCCCGAGCTTGTAGCTCATCGTTCAGGACCGGATCTGTGCTTTGTTGCCGAGCGCCCGCTAACTGGCGAAGTTGCTGTCGAGTTTGGCGAGCCGCACGTTATATTTCTGCGTGCTCTTCAAGGATTGTCGCGGCAGAGAATGCCGCTTGAAGAGTCTCGTCATTATTGCAGCATTTGTTCACGCATGAGGGATCTTGAAGGAATGCTTTCCAAAACATGGTGGGATCGTTTGCAAAAGGGTTTGCGGCGAATCGAAGAATCGCTTTCTGGATCGCCTCTATTGTTTGTAGCCGCTCATAACGACTTTACGCAGTGGAATATTCGGGTGGAGCGCGGTATCGCCAAAGTCTTCGACTGGGAATATGCGGATTACGAGCAACTTCCTTTAATGGACTTTATTCATTTTAATTTGATGCCGATGGCGTTGCACCGAAGTTCTGTCGCAAAGATGCTCGGAGCTATGCGGAAGACGCTGCAAGGCTGCCGGAACTGGCTAGGGGAGGAGTATTGCTATAAACCGGAGATTCAGGCTCTTGCGTATCTGATGAATCTTTGCACTCTTTACCTTTGGTCGAATCGCGGAGTATCGGAATCGGACGCGGTGACTGACAGTTATGCTGGAATGATCGATCACTTGTGCCTTTCATAACTGTGAAGTATTGCGGGAGAGAAAAACAGAATGCCGACGTTACCAAAGATCAGCGTTGTAGTGCCCTCTTTCAACCAGGCAAAGTATCTGGAGTTAACCCTCAGATCAATTATCGATCAGGGGTATCCGGATCTGGAATTAATAGTGATCGACGGAGGCTCGAAGGACGAAAGTCCAGAGATCATTCGCAAGTACGAGCAGCACATGAAGTTCTGGTGCAGCGAACCGGATGGGGGACAAACTCAGGGAATTATGAAGGGTTTTTCCCATGCTACCGGCGAAATTCTTTGCTTTCTGAACAGCGACGATCTTTTTGAACCTGGTTCGTTGCGCGACGTTGGAGAGTTTTTTGCCGCGCACCCCAATGTTGACGCGGTATTCGGCGACACAGTATGGATAGACACTGAAGGCAATGCTCTGCGCAAGCAGAAGGAAATCCCTTTCAATCGGTTTCTTTGGTTTTATACTTATAATTATATTCCGGGAATGTCCATGTTCTGGCGACGAACGATTTACGATAAATCTGGAGGTTTTAACCCGGAGTTTCAGTTGGCCTTTGACGCCGATCTTTGGATTCGATTCAGCGATCACGGAACAATCAAGCATGTGGCGCGCCAATGGTCGCGGATGCGCTTTTATCCCGAGCAGAAAAACCGGCGGCTGCGTGAGCAGAGCGACCGGGAAGATCTGCTGATCCGGTCACGCTACTGGAAGAATCAAAAAGCTCCAAAGACCCTTTATCTCCGCCGTAAAGCCGCTATCTGTATTCGCGTAGCCTGGAGACTGCTGACCGGTTGCTATGGCTGGGGTTATCGCAGATACCTGGAGAAAGCGGAGAAAGCATGAAGGTTCTTCTATCCGCTTATTCATGCGAACCGAATCGCGGTTCCGAGCCGGAGGTCGGCTGGCAGAGAGCTTTGCATATGCGGGCTTATGCCGATGAGGTTTGGGTGATTACGCGGGCAAACAACAGAGAGGCTATTGAAGCCGAGTCCGCAAGCCGGGCTTCCGGATTGCACTTTATTTATTACGATCTTCCGCAATGGGTATCGAAACTCAAGAAACAAACCTGGTTTTTGCCTATCTACTTTGTACTTTGGCAGTGGGGGGCGTACCGTACGGCGAAGAAGAGCCACCGCGAAAATCATTTCGATTGCGTCTATCATGTAACATTCGCCACGATGCTTTACGGGTCATTTATGGGCCGGCTCGGGATTCCATTTATTATTGGACCTATAGGCGGTGGAGAACGCGCGCCTTTCCGACTGCGCCGCAGCATGCCGATCTTGGATAAGCTCAAGGAGTTGCTTCGCGACATTGGAATCGCATTGCAGCGCTACAGCCCGTTGTCTAACATGGCGTTTGGCGCTGCTGAACGAATTTATGTGGTTACGCCCGATAGCCTTCGGCTTCTTCGCACCAAGTGGCACGGCAAGGCCGAAGTACAGATCAATGTAGCGACTCGCAGTCAAGCGATCGAGCAGCACGAGCGGCCTGCCTTGGCATCTCCGCGATTTGTTTTTACCGGGCGGATGCTTCATTGGAAGGGTGCGCATCTTGCGATTCGAGCGTTGGGCGAAGCAAGGAAAATAATTCCCGCGGCGACTCTCACATTGATTGGGCGCGGGCCGGATGCATTGTGGTTGAGCAGGTTGGCAGCTCAATGCGGCGTTACCGATGCTGTCGAGTTTATCGATCAGCTTCCGTTGCGGCAGTTCTCGGCATCATTGTCTGGCTATTCATCCATGGTGTTTCCGAGCCTTCATGATTCAGGCGGTTTGGTTGTTCTGGAGGCTTTTTCAAGGGGGCTTCCGGTCATCTGTCTCGATCTTGGCGGCCCGGGAACCTTGGTCAACGAGTCCTGCGGAATAGTGGTATCTACCAAAGGGATGGATGAAGATCAAACCGTAAATGGGCTTGCCCAAGCCATGATTGTTTTGGGGACGATGCCGGCGCAGGAGTTAGCGCGACTTTCGAAGGGCGCTATTGCCAGGGCAAACGAGTTATCCTGGGCCGAGCTAACGAGGCGGGTTGCAACGGACCGTTATAGTAATCAGTCTGTAACTGGCAGCGCCGGAGTGGTATCGTAGCTTGGTAGACAGCAACATTATGCGGCAACCAATCAGGATTATTTGTTTCGGAATGCGTGGCGGCCTTTACCGAGAATTTACAAGTTGCCCGGCATGTTTGACGGAGCCGCGAGGATAGATACCAATCAGCCGCGATTATTTTGATTGAAAGGAGACAGGCCATCTTTACCTCATCGGAGCCCGCAGGACTCAGGCTTTCCAGTTATATCTGGGGTTTTCAGAATCTAAGCATATTTTTGGCTGCCGTCGGCATGGGAACAGCGGCCGGGCAGGTGGCAATTGTTCTTGTTTATTGCACTTATATGATTTATTTATTTGCCATCAGCAATATGCGCCAAACCATAGAAAGAGACATAGGAAATAGATCGAATGACAACCGCTTTGGCCTTGCTTCGAAGCTCGGCGGGGCTCTACTCATCTGGGCTGCTTTATCAATTGTCTGGACGCCTACGCGATCGGTTGTAGCGGTTTATTATCTGGCTTATTTGGTGCAGGTGGCAATATCTTATATGTTATGCAAGCTCTACCCAATCCGCGATGTATTTCACAGATTTTGCCTGGGCATGGCCTACGCCACGGCGGTGTCGACTCCGCTCACTTTGATGCTCTCAGGATCCGGGAGCGCCCATATGGGAGATATTTCCGACAGGCTCACTCTTTTTGCGGTCATTGCGTGGGGCGACTGCCTTGGGATCATGTCAGTCATGTATCTAGTATGGGAACAGTCGATATCAAAAAGAAGGGCAATGCTTCTTGCGTCATCGCTGCTGGTTGGATTGTATTTGACATTCGGCAAAACCGAAATCATTGCGCTTGCTCTTACCGGAGCGATATATGTGCTGCTTGCGCCTGGAACCACCTGGCGGCGCGTGGGGCGAATCCTGTTCATGTTGGCGGGGATTGGATTGGGCTGGATTGCCACGGCTTCCAAAATAGACAAATACTTGGGGGATTCTGGAAGCGCCGAAACTTTGTCCGGAAGATTGATATTATGGACGCAAACGTTTGCGCAAATTATCAATGGTCCGTATATTCGCGGCTATGGATTTTATGCTTTTCAGGAGGTCGGTCCCAATCCATGGCGTCATCCCAACGGCATTGCTCATGCACATAACGAGTTTTTACAGGTGTGGTTCAATTTTGGCCTCATCGGTGTCTCTCTGGTCTTTGGGTTTTATTTTGCACTGGGATTTGCTTCACTGAAGGCGCGGAAGCGAGGAGAGGGATTTATTGCAACTTTGATTCTATGCGTAATTTTCTTTTGTTTGATTCGGGGACTTGCTGAAGCCAACGCAAGCCTGTGCCTTATTCCAATATCATGGCTTTTTCTTTTCGACTGCCTAGTGAGCACACCCGTCAAGAAATCGGTCAGGGAAACTGACCGTGAGAGGGTTTTCGCATGGATGCCCTAAAGGCGCATTCCCGGAATATTTACTAAAGCAGGTGTTGAATAGCGACGCCCGGCGTTTAGTTTATTGTAAAAGGGAAAACCTCCCGGCTCTTCCGAGGCGACAGTCGAAGTTTGAGATTTACGGAAGTCGCTCGCAGTTTGCGATCTCATTTTTTTCTGGCAAAATGTCAGGAGAACGAAGAGCATGAGCACCGTCCCGACAGGACTCCAGGGGAATTGTAAGTATCGTCAACCCCGTGTTGAACGCGGGGCTAATATCCGTTGCGCCTATGGCGCGGGCGACGAGGAGGTTGCCGGCATAGTGCGTCTCTGCACAGACTCATTGGAGAGGCCACCAACCATAAAGCCCCCGGCTTTGTCGGGGGATACTTATTTCTTTTCTATAGAGCGCGGCATGGGCCTGAAGCGTTTTGCCAGTCGCTGATTTTCGCCGGTACTCGAAGATCGCCAAGTCCAAAATGGGTCGTTCTCCCGATTTTGGAGTGGAGAATTATCCGCGGCAAGAAGGCCGCGAACCAAACCTTGGGGCAATGCTTTATTCTTTTCGGTATGTGTTTGCCCACAGGCGATTCCTTACTTGTGCAGATTATGAGCGCGACTTTCGCCGAGGCCGCGTTGCGGGCAGGTGACCGGCTAGTCTGCCGGCAGGGTTGCACCCAATGTTGCCACGGCGTATTTGCTCTCAACCAATTGGATGCGTTGCGTTTGCGCTCCGGCATGGAGACGTTGCGAGCGGCGGAGCCTGCTCTGGCACACGAGATTGAGCATCGCGCCCAGATGTGGGTTGTGGAGCACGAAGCGGGGTTTCCCGGCGACGCGCAGACTGGCCTTTTGGGCGACACAGAAGCGGATCGGGAACGCTTTGAGGAGTTTGCCAACGAGGCGCCCTGCCCTGCTCTGGACCCGGAGACTGGGCGCTGCGACGTTTACGCCTGGCGGCCGATGACATGCCGCATCTTTGGACCACCGGTGCGCATGGGAGACGGAGAGGCACTGGCCCACTGCGAACTGTGTTTCAAGGGCGCGACAACGGATGAAGTGGTGGCCTGTGAGATGACGGTTCCCTTCGATCTGGAAGCGGAATTGATGGATGAGATCCCGTTGAAGCGCGATACCGTGGTTGCTTTTGCGCTGCTCGGGTGATTTTGAGGGGCAGAGTATCGCAGCATGGAGGCCTCCGGGCTGCGCGCGTTAAACTAAGGCTTGGATAGCCTGATGCCAACACGCCCCTGCTGGGTAGAAATTTCCGCCCGTTCCCTTGAAGACAACTACCGAATTCTCTCCCGGTTGGCCGTGCCCCATGCGGAGTTGCTGGCCATTGTCAAGGCCGACGCCTACGGCCACGCCCTTGGCATTTGCGCTCCAGCGGCAGTCCGGGGCGGGGCTCACTGGCTAGGAGTTACCAGCGTAGAAGAAGGCGTTGCAGCGCGAGTGCTCTGCCCCACGGCGCGTCTACTGGTGATTGCCGGCGTCTTTCCCGGCCAAGGTGCTGATGTTGTGCGGCATGGGCTGACGGCCGTGGCTTGGGATCTTTGGCAGTTGGACGAGTTGGAAGGCGCGGCGCACGCGGCTCAGGCAGCGGCAGATTCCCTTCCCGTCCATCTGGAAATCGACACCGGCATGAGCCGCCAAGGGGTGGCTCCGGACCAGTTGGCCCCGGTGCTGGCAAGGTTTGCGCCGGGCTCGCCCTTGCGCCTTGAAGGCGTGATGACGCATCTTTTTGCCGCTGACGAGGCCGACGGGCGCGTGACCGGAAAGCAACTGGCCCGCCTGGATGAGGCATTGGGCAGGATCGAAGCCGCTGGAATCTATCCGGAATGGCTGAATGTGGGCAACTCTGCCGCATTGCTTGCCGGCCAGGCTGGCGAAATCGCCGCGCTGGCTGCGCGTCACGGGATGAAGGCGTTGCTGCGGCCCGGACTGGCGCTTTACGGCCTTGTTCCCGAGTACGATCCCGGCTTTGCGCCTGGGGAGCCAGATTTATTGAGAGAATTGCGCCCCCGGCTGCAACGGGTGCTGCAATGGAAGACGCGCGTGACGAGCGTTCGTTCTGTTCCCGCTGGCGCAGTGGTTGGCTACAACGGAACATTTGTGGCCACCGAGCCGATGCGGCTGGCTCTGGTGGCCGCGGGTTACGCCGACGGACTTGACCGGCGGCTTGGCAATCGCTTCAGCCTGCTGGTTCACGGCGCGCGCGCGCCGCTGGTGGGCCGCATCAGCATGGATCAGGCGGTGCTGGATGTGACGGAGATCGAGGGAGTTGCGGCTGGCGATGAGGTGGTGATCCTGGGAACGCAAGGGAGCGAGACCATTACCGCCTTCGATCACGCTCAAGCTACCGGGACAATTCCCTGGGAGATCTTCACCCGCATCGGAGCGCGGGTCGGGCGTATCGCGGTTTAAGGGGTTTTCGCAGAGTCCGTTGGCAATTTTGTCATCGAGGTGATTTTGGCATTCTGTTAATCCAATCGCAGCTCAGGCAGACCTTTCCACTGTCCGGCGAGGCGGAATTTTCTGAATCGATGCTACAATTGGAGTATATGGCGGCTATAGTTCAGGGGCAGAACGCCTGTCTGTGGCACAGGATGTCGTGGGTTCGATCCCCACTAGCCGCCCCAACTTGCACTCGTCTCAGGGGGCGCCATGAGCTCCAGCGGCCGAATCAGCGAGTTACCGATCTCACAAATCTTGAATCAAGACAAGATTAGCCATGCCGTTAACGGGCTTCCGGCGGATTTTTCTGCCTTTGCTCCGCGCCGCGGATTGAGCAACGGCCATTTGCAAACAATCGTGGGCAACTTCCTTCCCCGGCCAGCCTTCACACTGACAGCGGTTTCTGAGACGGTCGAGGTGGACCCGGCCGACGGCAGCCGTGTGCTTTGCCATTGCCACTGGCAGGCCGATTCGATTCGAGCCAGGCAGCTTACCGTGGTGCTGGTTCACGGCCTCGAGGGCTCGTCGGATTCCCGCTACATTCAAGGCATTGCGGCGCGCGCCTGGTCGGCCGGCCTCAATGTCGTCCGCATGAATATGCGCACCTGCGGCGGCACTGAGACGCTGACGCCAACGCTTTATCACTCCGGACTTTCTGGCGATCTGGGCGCGGTGGTAAGCCATTATGTCCAGCGATTCGGCTTGGAGCGGGTGGCGCTGGTGGGTTACTCAATGGGCGGCAATGTGGTGCTGAAGCTAGCGGGAGAGTGGGGCAACCAGCCGCCGCTTTGCGCCGTGGCAGCGGTCTGCCCAGCCATCGACCTGGCCCCCGGCGCCGACGCGCTGCACGAGCCGCTCAACCGCGCCTATGAGTGGCGTTTTCTGCGCGGGTTGATGGCGCGCTACACTCGCAAGGCGAAGCTCTTTCCAGAGATTTATGCCACCAAAAAGACGATTGGTCCGGTGCGTTCGATTCGCGAGTTCGACGACAAGATCGTGGCCCGTTATTGGGGCTTTCGCAACGCCGACGACTACTACGATCGCGCGGCGAGCGCCCGCGTGGTGGACCGGATTGCGGTTCCAACATTGATTCTGCACGCTCAGGACGATCCTTTCATCCGGCTGTTGCCGGAGTCTCGCGCCAAGCTCATCGCCAACCCGCAAGTGAGCTTTGTCGAGACTCGCCACGGCGGCCACTGCGCTTACCTCTCCCGCGATCCCGGCAATGAGATTCATTGGGCGGAGGCGACTTCAATACGCTTCCTGCTGGCAGCCACCGCCGGATCACATGGAAGCTGACTGGGAGTTCGAGATCGGCGGCGATGCGCCGGTGATCGACGCATGCTGGCCGGGGCTTGTGGATCTGCGCCGCAACCCGAAGCTCGCATGGAATCTGCCGGAGGCCGCGCAACTGCCTGGATTGGCCGAGGCTCTGGCGCGGCTGAATGCTGCCGGCTCACCCGTCTGGACCTCAAAATGCGATCTCTGGCAGCTCTCTGAAGCCGATGCCTTCGACCCCGATGAGCTGAATGCGCTGCCCGGATGCAATGCCCATGCCATTGGCTGTTACATCGACCTGATTCCTAGAAACAATCGGCAATGGGCCGTCCCAGCGATTGCAGCCAACGCGTGCAAGGACTTGTGCTCGTTGTTGCAAACTATTCCGCTCAATTGCTGCCGCGTCGATCTGGTGATCCGGCGCGCATTTCTGACCGCCGATCAGCCGGATTTGGGTATCACCGCCTACTTTACCTCCTGCGGCGCATCCTCGGCGGAAGCATTTGGGACACTTCAGAAGGCGTTGGATGCTTTTGCAGGTGCATTCTCAGCTTACTCAACGGTAGAATGAAAACAAGCATGGGCGAGTAGCTCAATCGGATAGAGCACCGGCCTTCTAAGCCGGGGGTTGTGGGTTCGATTCCCACCTCGCCCACCATATTTTCGACCGACAATTCTTTTTTCTATAACTGCCGATGCAACGGTGTAGAATATGCACGGCGTAATCACCACAGTTTGCGTACTCTCTGGGTCCCCCGAATTTCATCTTCCATCGCGACCGAATCGAATGGAAGCAACGCAGGGCGTTGAGCGGAGTTCAGCACGAGTGGAGAAGCATGTGCTTTTCCGCCGGGCGCGGGTTGTTTTTTGAAAGCGAGGTTCAGAGATGAGCGAGATTCCGGTGCTTGCACACCCAGCGCTTCTTTTCACAGAAAAATGCGACCGCGGCACTCTTCGCCAGGAGAATCAGGATTCCGTTCTCCATGTGCGCATCGCCTTGGGCGATCTGCTGATCGTCGCCGACGGCATTGGGGGATACACCGGAAGAGTCACCGCATCGCGTCTGGTGGTGGACCAGTTCCATAAGCATCTGGCAGTTCTGCCGTGCGAGTACCCAGCGAGCGATGCGCTGCGCGAAGCTGCCGCCTTGGCCAATGCAAAGCTGCTGGCAACTCCCAGAGAGTCTGAGATACCAAACGTGCGAATGGGCTGCACGGTAGTGGCGGCGCTGCTGCAACAGGACGCCAACGGACCCTGCGCCTGGGTCGGCCACATCGGCGACAGCCGCGCTTACCTGGTTCGCGTCGGGCGGCTGCACCGCCTCACCTCCGATCACTCGGCCGTGCAGTCCCTGCTTGACCGCAATCTGATTTCACAGGAGGAGGCTCGCCACCATCCTGACATCCCGGTACTGACCCGCAGCCTGGGCCGCCAGACAAAGGTTGAAATCGACATCGAGCAGCATCCTCTCGGAATCGGCGACACGCTGCTGCTCTGCTCAGACGGACTCTGGGGATATGTTCCCGAACTAGAAATCGAGGAGATAGCGGCCAGTCCCACGCTGGAAAATGCGGCAAACGATCTGCTCAATCGCGCTCTGGCAGCCGGCGGTCACGACAATATCTCCATCGAGATGGCGCGCGTGATTCCGCCTCCTGCCGTTGCCCCTCGCCGCAGCAGCCTGCCCAGCGCGTTCAAGTGGATTCTCGCCATCTTCCTGCTGGCCATCGTGGGCTTGTGCGTACTGGCGTACTTCGCTTTTTGGGGCAATTGAGCTTTAGTCGCCACCGCAGACGGGCATTTCCTCCGGGAACTCAGCCAGGCCGTCCTCTTGCCGCGCAGCCTCGGAGTCCGCGCCGCTTGCAAGCTGGGCCGTAAAGAATGCGTCCACTTGGTCCAAAACCTCGGCCCCGGTCTTTGCGTGGTAGATTGATCTGCGCAGATTGGCCCCGCCCACAACGCCGTGCGTGAACCAGGTGGCAAACTGTTTCATCTTGCCCGCCGTCTCACCCAGTCGCGCATCGCGGGGCAGATCTTTGGTCGCCTCGGCTTCGTCCAGCAGCATCTGGAAATAAGCGCGGATCATGTTGTAGCGATCTTCCACCGTTGGCCGGTCGAAGCTGCCGGTGGCCGTGTACTGCGCGATCTGCCGAAAGATCCAGGGATTGGCCGCCGCCGCGCGCCCGATCATTACGCCATCGCAGCCGGTTTGAGCCACCATCGCCGCCGCATCCTCTGGTGTGCGAATGTCGCCATTCCCCACCACCGGAATCCCCGCAGCTTGCTTTACGCGGGCAATCCACTCCCAGCGCGCCTGGCCGCTGTAGCCTTGTTCGCGCGTCCGGGCGTGCAGAGCCAGCCCATTCAGCCCCTCTGCTTCGGCCATCCGCGCCAGCTCCAGGCAGACAATGTCCCGGTCGCTCCAGCCCATGCGGAACTTCACCGTGAAGGGAATCGTGACGGCTTTGCGCACGGCCCGAAAAATTTCCCCAATGCGCGGCAGGTCGCGCAGCAGGCCCGAGCCGCCGTTCGAGCCGACGACTCGCTTGGCAGGGCAACCCAGATTCAGATCCACCAGATCGAAGCCGGTCTCTTCGACAATCCGCGCCGCCTCGGCCAGCGTCTCGGGATTGGCGCCGAAGAGCTGAGCGCCGATGGGGTGTTCGTCGTCGTAAAAGGTCAGATAGCGCCGGCGCTTGGTCTCGCGCATCCTGGCCAGGCCGTCTGCCGAGGTGAACTCGGTCATCAAGAGGCCGCAGCCGGAGCTTTCATTGGTCACAACGGCATCGACGCTCGCCTGATCTCTGATCTCTGATCTCTGATCTCTGCTGAACAGGCTGGCATGGCGGATGAAGCGCCGGAAGACTGTGTCCGTGACTCCTGCCATCGGCGCCAGCACTGTAGCCGGAGCCACCACTACCGGCCCCAGGCGCATCACGGCTGGCACCCGCGCCTCGGCGGGCATGGCGTACACGGTGGGGTTGTCCCACTCTTTTTTTACGGTAAAGCCTTTGCCCGCCATGGTGACACCTAAGCTATCAGCCTCTAGCTTCTAGCTATTGGCTAACTGTTGCAAGTTATCCTAACTGCTATCCGCGGAACTCCCAGTTCGCAGTATGCGAAGCAACAAATTGATCGGACATTTCGGCAAGCTCTTTTGAGTTGCGGAAACGCTCAGCCCGGAGAATGCCCCGGACCTGAAACTTCGGGTCATCTTCACATAAATCTACATACAAGATCCCCATGCGCCCCACGCCATCTTCGGCAAATGACTTCTGAATAATTTGCTCCGAAGGAACAAACTTGCTTGCGCCCGGCCCATTGTTAACCACGGCAGCGTAGATAAAGTGCGGGAGGATATTCGCTGGAGGCGGAGGGGTTGCAATATTTGCGACGATAGTCCCCAATGCATTCTCAACATCCGTTGCTTGATAAATGATATAGACGGCATGAACGTCGCCTGTGCCCTCGCGGTCAATCGCAAGCACATCAACCTTCTTACCATTGAATTCAGCATCGAGATAAACCTTTGGATATAACAGCTTATGAACCAAATAATCCTGCACAACGTTCTTCGCCCTGCCTAATCCATGCGCCATTTGAACTTCAATCATCTCACTACCCCCAAATCTTCAAAGCCCTGCCTGTTTTCTCTGCCCAATCCGCAAAACGCCGGGCATGCTTGACAATGTCCTCGATCTCATTTTCTCTAACCGTTACGGAACGATACTCAACTGAGTTCTTTTTGCTGAGAAGGTCTTTGAGATGGCCAATCCCTATTCGATTCCCAAAGTTTCGGGATTTGAGGAGGGACTCCAAATCGTATGCCGCTTGATTGTGATCGTCCGACGATACTGCTTCTTGTCCCAGGCCAGTTCTCAGAGCATCACTGTACGAGATTGCACCATGAATGCCCAGTACAGCCGGTGAGTATTTGTAGCTGACCAAGTCGTTGTCAAGAACGTAAAACTCTTCCTTCACGAGGTTTTCCATCCCTTTCAGGAAGTCTCTTGCTCTACCCAGGAAGTGTTGGACTTCTACGACGGCCATGCAGCCATTCTCGCATAAAAGCAGAATGAAAAGGCCTTTGCCCTGGATCTTCAACTCAGCCGGGCAACTCATCCACTTGATAGAAATAAGGCTGACCGCGCGAGGCGGGATCCCATCCAGCCGCCATCGCTTTTCGAATGCCGGCCTCGATTACGGCCGGCAAGATTGGATGGCGCGGAGGAGCATCCTTCGATACACCGGCTTTTTCCGTACCGACGGGCGGAAACTCCAGAAAGATCTCACGGCGCACTTTATCAGCCACGCAGACATGAATGGCTATGCCCTTCCACCCGTCGGCTGTGAACCATTGCTGCTCACGGTGCAGACGCCAGATCAGCGGAAAGCCGTCGATGGTCACTGTGGCTTGAATCGATCGTTTAGCGCGCGGCATCCTTGACCCCATTTCATCTTGAAAACTGAACCGTTCGCATTGATTTTTCATGCGCTTGCTGCAACACAACGAGGCCTCCGCCAGGGCGGAGGCCTTTTCACGTTGGCTGATTGCCGAGGCGCGGTTACTTGGCTGCTGCCGCTGCTACTGCCTCGTCCGACTTGGCGTACTTGCGGCGGAAGCGCTCGACACGGCCAGCCGTATCCACCAGACGCTGTTTGCCGGTGAAGAACGGGTGGCAGACCGAGCAGATTTCCACGTGAATGTCGCCCTTGTGGGTCGAACGGGTCTCGAAGTTGCTTCCGCAGGCGCACTTGACTTGCACCGCGGCGTAGTTGGGATGAATCTTTTCCTTGGGCATCGCTCTAGACAGACCTTTCCTGCAATTCTTCTATTGTAGGGACAATCGGGCGGGTTGGCAATTCAAGGGCAGCTTACAGCTCACAGCTTACGGCGGACAGTTCAAAACTGCCCGCCGCCAACTGTTGGCTGCCAGCTATTTCAACGCCTTCTCGATTCCCGCCTCGACCAGCGGAGTCATCACCGCATACCCGGCGGGCAGCGGATGCACACCGTCATAGCTGAGCGCGGCCGGCAGTCCGTCGCGGCTGTCCTTCATCGCCGTGTGGTAATCCACATAGACGTGGCCGTGCTCTTCCGCGTAGGCCTTGATCCAGGCATTCAGGGCCAGCACCTTGGGAGCGGGCGTCAAGCCGGGCTTCCAGGGAAAATCGAAGGCCGGCGTCACTGAGCAGAGCACCACACGAATTTTATGAGCCGCGGCTAGCTCGGCCATCGAAGCCAGATTGCCTTCGGTCTCTTCGAGCGTCATCGGGCCAGTGTTGCCGGCAATGTCGTTGGTGCCGGCCAGAATAACAACCACCTTGGGATGGAGGTCGATCACGTCCTGGCGAAAGCGGTCCAGCATTTGCGGCGTGGTCTGGCCGCTGATGCCGCGATTGATGTAGGGCTTGCCGGGGAATGACCCATTTGGACCTTCGATCTTCCAGCCTTCGGTGATCGAATCGCCCATGAAAACTACGCGGTCTTCGCCCTTGGTGGGCGGCGCTAGCGCCAAATCAGCCTCCTTGAACTTGGCAAGCCATGGAAAATCCGTCAGCAGGCGCGCCTCATACTCCTTCTGCCAGATGGATTTCTGAGCGTCGGAGAATTGGGGCGCAGGTGCCGGCTGCGCGGCAACCGGGGCTTTGGATGCGGGTGCTTCAGGCGTCTGCGCCATCAGCGCGGCGGGCGACAACATGGCGGCTAAAGCCACTAAAACAAAGGCGATGCGCAAAGCAATTCGATGCAAGGCAGGTTCTCTCTCTCCGCGAGCGGCAAAACCAACCTCCCGCACAGATTCAATTGTAGGCAATGGCGCCGGAGTCTGACCAGAGAGTCTTCCCAGCATTTGAATTGCCGCGCTCCGATCGATTTTGACGCTGGAGACAAGCCTTTTCCACAACGCCGCACCGGCGATGCACCGCCGTCTTCAGCGGCCTGTTGCGCTACCCTTGAGTAGTGAAGAGCGTATGCGCGATCTGTGAGGGAGTGGGGCTGGTGAGGGTGGTGAATCCCGCCGGTCAATGGGTCTCGCGCGCCTGCGAGTGCCAGGAGATGGAGCGCGAGGAGCGCCGTTTGGCCGCTGCCCACATCCCGGAGCGGTACCGGCATTACACGCTGGACGGCTATGAGACGGCCTTTCGCGGCGCGGACTCCTCGCTGGGCCGGGCGCACTTGACCGCGCGCAAGTTTGTCGAGGCTTATCCGGTGGACACGGCGGGCAAGGGACTGCTCTTCACGGGTTCGATCGGCGTGGGCAAGACTCATCTGGCCGTGGGCGTGCTGCGCCGGCTGGTGGTGGAGCGCGGCGTTCGCGGCCTTTTCTGCGACTATCGCGAGCTGCTCAAAAGCATTCAGAACAGCTACAACTCTCAAGTTCAAACCACTGAGTTGGAGTTGCTGAAGCCGGTCTTTGCCGCCGAGGTGCTGGTGCTGGACGACCTGGGCGCGCAGAAGCCCAACGAATGGGTCTGGGACACTGTTGCGCTGATCCTCAACACCCGCTACAACGACAAGCAGACCACGATCATCACCACCAATTATCCCGACCTTCCGGCTGGAGGCGGTGGACAGACCGAGGCCGAGCGAGCCGCCCGCGAACAGACGCTGGGCGACCGAATCGGCGACCGCATGAGATCGCGGCTGGCCGAGATGTGCGTCGGGGTCGAGATGACCGGCGAAGATTTCCGCCAGACCGTCAAGCGCGCCAGATTCGGATAAAAGCGAAGGTATGGCGAACGATAATTTTACGAATAAGTTCATTTAAATGAATAATATAACTTGATTTGGCGAAGGAAAAGGGAATCTAAAATCGAGTAAATCGACCATTTATTCCGTCTATCTTATTGATAATATTAATGTTAACTTTTTAAGACTCCACAAAAAGCGAAGAGATTAAGAATAATAACCGAATATATTGCGATATTGTTTCGGCTATCTGATTGATAAGAAGCATGTTAACTTTTTGGTTGGCATTTGGGCGAAGAAACGAAGAATCTATTGCCGTTTTCTTTGGCTTTTCTTGGGTTACGGGCTGGCTGCCGAACATGGACTGGACGGCTTTGGCGGCGTCGAAAAACTGGTCGCCTTGCGTTTTGTCGATCACGCCGAGGGCGGCGCAGGCGATAAAGTCGCAGCAGAGGCGGATGGCGGGGTTGCTTGAGGTGGGGCCGAGGATGGTCTTGGAGATATAGAGCATGGGGGCTTCCCCTGATTGGCGGGATTTTGACCGCTTTTCTTGATTGTGCGCGTTGAGGGGATAATTATCCGCAAAACAGTTGTCAATTGTCAGTTTTGCTGGTTGGGGTTTATCGTCTCCGTGGTCTCACAAACGATATCTGGTCAGCGGTGGTTTATATACACAATCAGCGAGTTGGCGGCGGATTATTGCAGGCGCAACTTCCGCGGCGGAGGATTGCAATGTTCTTGATGGACAAAATTTCGGTTGGGATTGGTGGTCTCCCAGATCCTTAAATCCGGACCTAGGGCACCCGGCAGTCGGCTAATTGGTTGCATAACGCCATAATTATAATTACATTACTGTAGTGGGAGGAATTCGGTTTGAGTGGGACGAGGCGAAGAACCTTGCAAATCGGCGCAAGCATGGCGTGAGCTTCAAGCAAGCCAGTCTGGTCTTTCGCGACCCGCAGCGGGTTCTGGTTGCGGAACGCGTTGTAGACGGTGAGCAGCGCTGGCAGACGATCGGAGTCGTGAGAAAAGCTACCGGTGGAATTCTATTGCTGTTGGTGGCGCACACCGTTCGCGAAGAATTTGCCCCCGGAGTTTTTATTGAGGTGGTGCGCATTATCTCGGCGCGAAAAGCTACACCGGTGGAGAGGAGAAGTTATGCCGACGAAAATGGTTAGTTACACAATGGAGACCTTACCGGAACTGACGGAGGCGGATATTGCGGAGTTGGAGGCGCTGACGGCGCGGCCTGACAGCGAGATCGACTTGAGCGATGCTCCCGAATTGACGGCGGAAGAGTGGAAGAAGGGAATTCGCGGTCATTTCTATCGTCCGGTGAAGCGGCAGATTACAGCGCGGGTGGATGCGGATGTGCTGGAGTGGCTGAAGTCGCAGGGCAAAGGCTATCAGTCGCGCATCAATGCCATTCTGCGGCGGGAGATGCTGATGGCGCTTCGCGCGGCGGCGGCGAAATAGGACCGCAAGCCGGCTTGTTCAGCTTTACTCCCAGGTCCGAAAATCCGAACCTGGGGCACCCGCGCACCCGCAGTGCATGAGCGCCGTCCCTACGGGACTCCGGATAAATTGTTGGTATCGCCAACCCCGCGTTGAAACGCGGGGCTAATAACCATTGCGCCTACGGCGCGGGTCTTCTACGGCGTGGGTCTTCTACGGCGCGGGGCTTCTACGGCGTGGGGCTTCTACGGCGCGGGGCTTCTACGGCGCGGGTGACAGAGCTGCTGGCATGGGCAGGATCGGCGGTCTTTGCGAACCTTGGGGCTGCTTCTGGGTCTCCATTGTGCTCATAAGGATGGCTGGAGCAACGGCGCTGACGGGAATGGTGCCCGATTCCGCGCCGCACTCGCCGTTGAAGACTTCGCTTTTGTCGCCGGTGGCCACAATGCTCTTCATTGCCGCCAGCGGCGTGCCCACAATGCTGACGCCGCGGACCAATTCGTCCGGCCGTCCGTCCACATAAACCCGCCAAACCACCAGCGGAATCACTTCAAAGGCCTGCGGAGAGCGGCGCTGGGTTACCGCAAAACCGGAAGAAATGTCTTCGAAGTAGAGTCCGTACTGCTTGCCCTGCTTCTTGGCTTCCTCGATCAACTGCTTGCGCAGCTTGGCCTCGGACTCTGTCTTGGTCGAGGTGACGATGAGGTTTCCCTGTCGTCCGGTGGGCACGTGGTTGGTCTGCGCGCGGCCGTGACCGTTGGAAGCTGAGAAGTTGGCGATGGGCAGGCGCGACATCAGAAAAGTCTTCAAGACGCCGTCCTGAATGAGGTTGACGGGCCGCGCCTTCTGGCCCTCGTCGTCATATTCGTAGTTGCCGCTGAGCCAGGTGTTGCCAAAGCGGGTCTGCGTGGGGTCATCGGTCACGGAGAGAAAGGTCGGCAAGACCTCCTGGCCCACTTCCTTGGTAAAGGTCTGGCCCTCGTCGTCGCCGCGCTGACGCTGGCCCTCAAGCCGGTGGCCCAGAACCTCGTGAAAGAAGACAGCCGCGGCGCGACCGCTGAGGATCGCCGGGCCGTCAAAGGGCTCGGTAACGGGCGCCTTGCGCAGGGCCTCCAGACTCTTGCCCAACTCGCGAATGGCGGCTTCCATCTCGGCCTGCGCGGGCAGGCCCTCGGGGGTCTCGGCCTCAAAGGTCTTGGCCCGGAAGAGGTCCATTCCATCTTCGGCGCGGGTCACGGCAAAGACCACTACGCGCGCCTGCCGGTGCGGGATGATGACCCGCGAACCCTCCGAGGAGGCGAAGTAGTCGGTCTCATTCTGCGCAGAAAGCATCACCACATTCTGGAAGACATCCGGGAACTCGCGAAAGATGCGCGAGAGTGCGGTCACCCGCTTCTCCCAGGCAGTTCGGTCAATCTTTACGGGCGGCGCCTGAGAGCCTAAATGTACCTGCGGCGTCTCCTGGCTGAAATCGGGCGATGTATCCTCTTCCTTGGCGCGGACTTCGGCCTCAGTCTTGACCTTGAGATAGTTTTCCAGAGCCGTGCCATAGCCCGAGTTGGTGGCCTGCCAGAGCGATCGCGCCAGCGCCTCGCGGTCGTCGCTCAGCGGAAGGCTGGTATTTGTCACTGCCGAGCCGCGATGATTGCCGTGGGTATTGTCGAGCTTGGGGTCGCCGATGCGCACTTGCACGTCGGCGACGCGCTGATGAGCCTCAGAACTGTTGACCAAGGCTCCGTACTGCGCGCCGATCATTGCGGCGCTGGCGTCGCTGACCGAGTAGCTGAGGAAGTAGGGCGGCAATTGCTTGTCGTCGCCTTGCTTGCCAAGCGAGGTAAAGGCGCGGTTGAGCTCAGTGGTCATTGCATCCATCACGACTGGCGTGGGCAGCTGCTGCGCCGCCGCAGCTACGGGAAGCGCCAGCGGCAAAACGGCAACGGTCGCGAGGAAACTGGCTTGGAGCACAAGGCCGAAGATGGAACTCTTGGGAGCGGCCAGGCCTTTGGCGAATAAAGAATTCTCTCTCATAAGTTGAAAACCCAGATAAACCTCTACAAGCCGGATTCTCTCAGAGTAAGCTACTCGAAGGGAAATCGTTGATGATTGCCGCGTGCCGAATGCTGCCGATGCTTTGCCTGGCCCTGTTGTTTGGCGTTGCGCCCCGGCTTGGTCCCGGACCGCGGATCACGACTCCGCCACACGTAGTTCAAGCCGCACAAGTGAGCACCGCCGCCGCGACCCAGCCAGCAAGTGCGCAGGCCTATTCGTTGCCGCCGGACAAACTCGCCAAGGCCATTGTGCTCAATCGTATCCGCACGGCTCTGGATATTGGCGGCTCACTCTGGGGCCTGGCCGTTCTATGGCTGCTGCTGGTTACACGCTGGGCTACGGCGCTGGCCTCCTGGACAGAGCGTGTTTTCCGCCGGCGCTGGATGCAGGGGCTGCTCTTCTTTGCTGCCTTGATTCTTATTGCGACGCTGGCGGGGCTGCCGCTGGAGATCATTGGCCACGCGGTGAGCCGGCACTATGGAATCAGCGTTCAGAGCTGGTGGAGCTGGCTGGGCGATCAGGCCAAAGGCCTGGGCCTTTCGCTGCTCTTTGCAACTCCGGTTCTGCTGCTCTTCAACTGGGTGGTTCGCGTCTGGCCGCGCCGCTACTGGATCTGGGCCTGGCTGATTACACTGCCGCTGATGGTGATCTCTGTCTTTGCGTCGCCGCTGCTGGACCCGGTCTTCAATAAATTCGAGTCGCTGGCCAAGACGCATCCGGCGCTGGTGGCCAAGCTCGAAACAGTGGTAGCCCGCACTGGAACCCGCATCGCCGCCGATCGCATGTTCCTGATGAAGGCCAGCGAGAAGAGCAACGGCCTCAACGCCTATGTGACCGGCATCGGCGCGACAAAACGATTTGTCCTTTGGGATACGGCAACCGACCGGCTCTCCGACGACGAGGTGCTCTTCATCTTTGGCCATGAGAGCGGTCATTACGTTCTCAACCATATTCCCAAAGGCATTGTTTGCTCGGCCGTCGGCACATTTTTTGTCTTCTGGGCCTGTGCCGCATTTGCGCGTGGGCTTGCTCGGCGCTTTGGCGTGCGCTGGCAGCTTTACTCGCTGGAGAGCTCAGCGCCGCTGGCCAGCCGCCAGGGATTTCTGGTGCTGCTCTTTGCGCTCTCCGTGGCGGGTTTGGTTTTGCAGCCGGCCAGCAACGCCGTCAGTCGGTACTTTGAACATCAGGCCGATGTCTACGGGCAGGAGGCGATTCACGGTGTGGTCGCCGATCCGCAAAAGACCGCCGTGGCCGCCTTCAACCATCTGGGCGAGGCCTGGCTGGACGACCCGAATCCCAGCGCGTTCATTGAATTCTGGGAGTACAGCCATCCCAGCGTGCAGCATCGCGCGGAGTTTGCGCTGCACTACGATCCGTGGGCGAATGGGGGGCGGGGCAGGTTTTTTGCGCGGTAGGAACTGGGGACTGGGGGGTTAGGGACTGCCCCCGGCCTTTACAATTTCTCCATGCAATTTCTATCGCTTTCCCGCCGCCGCACGGACGACTTTCCGCCCGAAGCCTTCACACCGGAGTTGATGGGCCGCGAGACTGGGCGCGTCAAGGAACTTTACGCCTCTGGCCTTTTGCGCCAGATATGGAAGCGCGGCGACATTGCTGGCGCGGCGATTCTCTGGGAGGCAGCCGGCGAGGCCGAGGTCCGCGCCGCTCTGGCCAGCCTGCCAATCTTTGTGGCGGGAATGCTGGAGATTGTGGCCGTGACACCGCTGGAACCTTATCCTGGTTTTGGTTCTGGATAGTATTCGGGGAATCAATGCCGGGCAGTGTAGTGACCAGTAATCAATCATGGACAAGCGCGGGCGAGGACGTCCGCACCACAGCTGGCCGGGTGGCCGGCGCTGCATCCCTGCTTTCCCCAACCCTCCCCCGCGCCGTACACTACTCTTTTGCCGCGTGCTTGACGGGCGCGCGAGTTTGAAGCAAGGAGCGGACTCCCATGGCATACCCTGCAACCTACCGCTACTCCCGCGAGCATGAATGGATTGGGCTTACGGGCACCATCGGCGCTATCGGCATTACCGACTACGCACAGAACTCGCTTGGCGACATTGTCTATGTGGATATGCCCAAGGTGGGCGACACGGTCACGGCCAACACGACCTTTGGGTCGGTGGAAAGCGTGAAGGCGGTCAGCGATCTTTTTTCGCCAGTGACCGGCACGGTGAGCGCCATCAACGAGGAACTGGTCTCCGCGCCCGATAAACTCAACGAAGACCCGCATGAGACCTGGATCATCAAGGTGGAGCTTGCCGATCCGGCGCAGCTCAATGTGCTGCTGGACGCCGCGGCGTACGAGGCGTTTATTGCGGAAGAGAGTTAGAGGCGAGCTCTTAGCTGTTAGCTATTAGCTTGTAATTGAAACTGGAAATCTCATTGACTTACAACGAGACCTCCCTTGACAGGTCACCCCCGGCCTGTTTCACAGGCTTTTAGCTAAAAGCTAAGAGCTAAAGGCTAAAAGCTGAAATGCGCTATCTTCCCAAGTCTCCTGCTGAACGCAAGTCGATGCTGGCCGGCATCGGCGCGGCGTCGATTGACGAATTGTTTGCCGTCATCCCTGCCGAGCATCGCCTGAGCCGCGATCTGGATGTGCCTCGCGCGCTGGCCGAGAGCGAGATCATCGACTACTTTCGAGCGGCGGGCGCAAAGAATGCCACCGATTACACCAGCTTTCTGGGCGCGGGCGCTTATCGCCATTACCGGCCGGTCATTATCGATTCCCTGATTCAGCGCGGCGAGTTTCTGACCAGCTACACGCCTTATCAAGCGGAGATTTCGCAAGGCACGCTCCAGGCGATCTTCGAGTTTCAGACGATGATTGCCGAGCTGACCGGCATGGACGTGGCCAACGCCAGCATGTACGACGGCTCGACGGGCGCGGCCGAGGCCGTGATGATGGCCGTGCGCGTGACTGGGCGACATAAGGCCGTGGTTGCCGCGACGGTTCATCCCGAGTATCGCGAGGTGCTGGCCACCTACGCCAAGCATCAGGGGCTGCCCAGCACTCTGGTGAGCTATGACCGCAAGACCGGCCGTCTTGATCTTGCCGCGCTGGAAGCGGAAGTTACAGAAGAAACAGCGGCGGTTCTGGTGCAGAGCCCCAACTTTTTCGGCATCATTGAAGACATTCCGGCGATTGCGGAGATTGCCCACGCCAAAGGGGCGCTGCTGATTGTCTCGATTGCCGAGGCGGTTTCTCTGGGCGTGGTACGCCCGCCGGTCGAGGCCGATATTGTCAGCATGGAGGCGCAGTCTTTTGGCGTGGCGCTGAGCTACGGCGGGCCCTTCTGCGGGGTCATCGCGGCCAAAGAAAAATATGTGCGGCAGATGCCGGGCCGGCTGGTGGGCCAGACCGTGGACGGCAGCGGCTATCGGGGTTTTGTGCTGACGCTTTCCACGCGCGAGCAGCACATCCGGCGCGAGAAGGCCACGTCGAATATCTGCACCAATCAGGCGCTGGTGGCGCTGATGGCTACCATCTTTCTCAGCGTCTACGGCAAGGAGGGAATCCGCGAACTGGCCGAGCATAACCTGGCCAAGGCTGCCTACGCCGCTGAAGCGCTTGGTTCGCAGAGCGGGGCGAAGCTGCTTTTTACCGGCGCGCCGCGCTTTCATGAGTTCGTGCTGCAAACGGAAGAGGCTCCGGAGCAATGGAGCCAGCGGCTGCTTGAGAACAAGATCGTCGGCGGGATTGAGTTGAGCCGCTGGTATCCGGAGTTGGAGAACGCTACGCTGTGGTGCGCTACGGAAGTGGTGACGCGGGAGCAGATAGACGCGGCGGCCAAGGTGCTGGCGGGCTGACCGGTGGGCCGCTCATGAACCTGACTGGCTGGGGTTCGTGCCATCCCACCCATTCCGCGATGAAACAGCGGAATGGATGGGGCACCCTGCGACTGTCGAAGTTTGGCATTTACGGAAGTAGCTCACGATTTGCAATTTCGTTTCTTCCGGCAAGAATGTCAGGAGAACCAAGAGCATGAGCGCCGTCCCGATGGGACTCCGGGGCAATTGCAGCTATGCCAGCCCCGCGTTGAAACGCGGGGCTAATAACCGTTGCGCCTACGGCGCGAGCGACCAGGCTACAGTCGAAATAGTGCGGTACTACCCAGGCCCTTTGAAGCATCAATAACTGCAGAACTTTCAACACTGCCTTAGGAAACTTACTTTGGCTTCCACTCAATACGCCGGACATTGTCTAGTGGGCGTCTTGGCCGGAGGGGAAGTAGCCGGTTTTGGCGATGACTTCAACCTCATTTGCCGGGCGGTCGACGCGCACTTCAATCTTGCGGAATTTGCCGTCGATGAGCGGCTGGTGGCTGTAGTAGCCCAGCGTGTACTGGTTGCGCGCCTCCTCGGCGATCTTGGCGTAACTCTTTTCTATGCCGTTCAGGTTGACTTCCGAGTCGGCCGTGCCGCCGGTGGCGTGAATGTACTTGACCAGCAGGTTGTCATACATGGTGAAAGGCAAGTGGACGCGGCTGACGTAGCCCTCGCCCCAGCGGGCCGAGTCGCCAACCAAAGTTCCGTAGACGGCGGTCTTGTTGGTCTCCAGGTAGCGCAGCACCTCGCCGTACTTGGCCTTGCTGCCGTACTCCTTGCCGTCGCTGATGACGTAGATGATGCGGC
>CAZDYU010000030.1:0-34954 GCA_964509755.1 uncultured Occallatibacter sp.
CATTGGACCCACACCCTATCCGCAGCCCATCTACAGTGCATTTGTGGACGAATTGGCGAAGGCTGGAGTCGCCAATTCCGCTGAATATGTGCGAATCTCCGAGATTCCGATTCGTGCTTGATAACTGCGACGTGTCGGGCACCCAGTCCCTCGCATTTGGGGGCCGGGGAAAACTCAAAAAATCGACCGCGAAATATAATTCCCGCAAAGTCGCCAAGGCTGCGCTGAACAGATTACGCGGTTTTCTGGGTTTACGGTAACAGTCCAAAGCGCTCATCAAGCTCGGGTTAAAGGACAGTAGCCGGATCGGTCCTCAAAAACGCCGCAGGGGCCAGGGTTGTTGCTATATCTGTATCCCTCGCCTATTTGGAAATTGCACCACCGTCGGGTTCTGGGAAACAAAGCGATCTCTCGTGTTGTGAGTCAAATGTTCCTATCATTTGTTTGGCGCAGATGTGCGAACTTGAATCCCCGAAACGCAGGTCCTTCGGCTCCGCTGAAGTACGCTCCGCTCAGGATGACAGGTTCATTTGCGATCCGGTGAGAAAATCAAGAGTTTCAATCCCCGGTCCCCAACAGCGAGGGACCGGGGGCACCCTCATTTTGGTTAGGAAACATCACTAGACTGAGGCCAACCGCCTGCGGCGGCGCAGAGGTGGACTCCCAGAATCATGGTCGAGAGCGCGTGGAAGGAGGATTTGATAGAGAGATCGTAAACGGAGGGCTCACAAATCTCTCGCCGTTCGAAGCGATCACTACCACAAAGCGATACTTGCCGGGACTTGGCGGTGCGTTCGAAAGACAGCCTTCCATGCACTGTCCCGCGCAGGCAAAACCGTCCCATGGAACAACGGCCAGCGTGTCGTGAGCATTGAGACGAATCTGCGCCTTCCGGTTGTATCGAGTATCAAAGTCAGCGCAGGCGGCTATGGCCTGAACACCTGAACCCTGAACCCAGCCTAATGAAGTTTCTTTCTCGATCAAGATCTCGCGCTCAATGGTAACGACATGATCGGTCAAATTCGTGACAGTCACGCCGAAGGATTTGGCCATTCCGGTGAATGTGTGGCGGACGTCGGTATGCTCCGTCGCGTTCAGGCGCAGTAGTTGGCCGAATGCGGTATTGGCGAAGCACAGCGTAAAAGCCAGAAGCAGTCCGGTCAGTCGAATTGGGACCGTAAGCTTTCTTGTCCATCCCAATAACGCAGAAACCACAGGAACCTCCATCGCTTGATTCATTCTGCAAAAACAACCGCGCCCATTATAGGCTCAATTTAGGACGCAGCGGTTACGGTTGTATCGTCGCCCGTCCATAAACTACTTGACTGCCGGATTCTGGAAAAACAACTCTAAGGAACCTCTGAACAGGTCATGCATACAGAAGAGACATTCCTCAGGGGCTAAATCCCAACTGATTTTCCGACACTTACGGCACGACGAAAGTCGTGCCCTTTCAAAACATCGACCTATTCAGAGGTTGCCTAACGAAAAACGCCTCAACCCTCGAGCTGGCGGAGCCACTCGGCCAGGAGCGCGGCGACTTTGCTGGGCTGTTCGTAGGCGGCGAAGTGGCCGGCGTCGTTGAGGAGATGGAACTCGCAGCCGCCGGGCGCGGCTTGGAAGGCTTCCATCTCTTCGGGTGCGACGCTGGGGTCTTCTCCACCGGCGACGGCTAAGATTGGGACGGCGATGGTGGCTACGGTGGGCACTGAATCTGGGCGCGTGGCCAGGCCGGCCTGCACGGCGACGACGGCCTCGGGGGTGAGCGTCATGAGAGCGTGCAATTGAGAGACAATCTCCGGCTGGCGCTCGCGAGCGGTTGCGCCGATCAGGGTCTGGGCCATGCCGTCAAAGAGCGCGGCAAACTGGCCGGCGCGGACCTGATGGATGGTGGCGGCGCGGCGGCCGATGTTGGCCTGGGCGTCGGGCTGCGGCTTGGAGCAGATAAAGGCTAGCCCCAGCACACGCTGTGGGGCCTGACGCCAGATCTCCAGCAGCACATAGCCGCCGATGGAGCAGCCGGCAAAGAGCGCCGTGGGCAGATGAAGATGATCGAGAAGGGCCAATACATCTTGGGCCAACTGCGCGACGGTGAGCACGGGCGCATCGGGAACGGCGGAAAAGCCGGCCGCGGGCAGGGTTCCCAGCTCGGAGCCGCCATGGCCGCGCAGGTCGGGAACGATGCAGCGCACACCATTCAGGTCTTCAGTGAGCGGACGCCAGTAGTCGCCATCAAGCGGAGTGGGATGCAGGAAGACGACGGGGAGGCCGGCGCCGGAGTCGCGAAAGGCCAGCGTTGAGCCCAAATTTTGATAGGTACCCTTCATAGCAACAGGATAGCTTACGGTAGCGGGAGCGACTCCTCGGGAATGCCGATCCAGCAGGCGAGGTACGCCACGGCAACGAGGCCGCCGGAGAAGAAGAGGCCGATGACGGTGAAGATGCGGATCAGCGAGAGATCCCAGCCATAGGCCTGCGCCAGGCCAATGCAGACGCCGGCAACCTGGCGACCGGCGATGGGGCGGACGAGCGGGCGGCCGGAGGCGAAGGGCGGGGCGGAGACGATGGCTCCGCAACTGGAGCAGAAGCGCGCGCTGACGGGTAAGCCTGCGCCACAGCGTTGACAGAAGACGGGCATTGTCGGGGCCTCCAGATACGTGTTGCATAGATGATACGGCGGCGGGGGCGGGGCGGTTCCATTGCCACGGATTGGCGGGAGCTAAAAGGGGTTGGTTCAATAAATTTGGCAAGTTGGCCACCGCTTCGCGGTGATGGCAAGTTAGCGGTGGTTGATTGCGGCGTAAGCTGATCGAGCTACTAACGAGGAACCAGATTCTAATCCAGGTTTGTGCTATCCCACCCATTCGGCAGAGAACGCGGAATGGATGGACCACCCAGCGGTTTCGGACTCCATGGAAACGAGCGTGGACCGGGAGGTCCACGCGACAGCCGGCCGGGAGGCCGGCGCTACATTTTGGCTGGCGCTACATTTTGGCTGGCGCTGCATTTTGGCTGGCGCTGGTCGGCGCTTTTACGAGCCCTGGTAGGGAGTGCGGAGGCGCTTGCGGGCGGTGTCGGCGCGGGAGGTATTGGGGCCGGCGTCGATGGCCATGCGGTAGTCGCGAAGGGCGAGGGTGCGCTCGGCGTTCAGGTCGCGGCACTCACCGGCGGCCAGCAGGGAGCGGATCTTCAGCTCGGGGCCGACGTTTTTGGTGTAGGCGGCCTGCTCGTAGGCCTGCGCTGCTTCGCTGTAGTGGCGCTGGCCGCGGAGGGCGTCGCCGAGGCCAAAGTAGGCTAGCTCGAGTCGCGCCTCGGCAAAGTAGCCGGGGCGGGCGCTTTTTGCGACAACATCCTGGTAGGCCGTCACGGCGTCCATGCCTTCACCGTCGTCCTTTTGCAGGTTGGCCTCTTCCAGCCAGAAGAGGTAGTCGTGGGGGTACTGCTTCATCAGGTTGCGAATCACCTGAATGGCGTCTTTGTAGCGGGCTTCGCGGCGCAGAAAGAGAGCAATGACGGTGCGCGCCTCGACACTGGTGGTGACGCCGCGGCTGGCCGCGTCATGGAGCATGGCCATGCCTTCAGACTTGGAACCGGTGATGCCGGCAAAGCCGATCATGATCTTGAAGGGCCAGGGCAAGGCGCCGACCACGTACTGATAGACGCCGGCGACGAGCTTGGCGTCTACGTAATCGGGATCGATTTCAAGGACGCGCTCGGCGTCGTCCTTGGCCTTGGTGGCGAGGCGAAAGCCGGCGCCATAGGCGCGCTCGACCATGGAGAGGTAGGTGCACTTGAGGGCGCGAGCCCAGGCGCGGGCGTAGAGGGCGTCCACGTCGTTAGAGTTGCGACTGACGCGCCAGTCGGCCTCGCGAATGGCCTCGTCGGCGAGGGCCAGGATGCGATCGCGGGTTTGCGGGTCTTCCTCGGTAGCGTGGCGTCCGGTGAGGAAGCCGTCGTTGGCGTAGAAGGTAGTGTCAAGCAGGTCGAGGCGGTAGAGCTCCTGAAAGACGACGGCTTCAAGAAGCAGAACAGTGGGCTGGGGGTCGCCGGGGTGGGCGGAATGAAAGCGCTGGAAACGCTCGACCGCGCCGGGGTAATCGAGGTTGTAGAAGTGGTCGAAGGCCTGGTGGACGAGAGGGTCGTTGTTGAGAGGATTGGTGTGGACTGGGACTGGAGCGGCGCCGCACCGGCTTGCGGCCAGCAACAGAAGCAGGCCAGCCCAACCGCAAATTGACCTCAAAGCGATCTTCAATCCCGATTCCCTTCCCTGGTTTCAGGATACGCTCCGAGTTGGCACAATTTAATTGCCGAAAACCGGCCATCCTTTAGAATGAATCCATGCCCATCCCCGAGCGACTCAATCCGAGCTTTGGCCCTGCCCGCGCACCGGCGGTTGACTACATGGAAGAGGCGCGCAAACGGCTGATTGTGGCTCTGGATGTGCCAGATGCGGCCTCGGCCTTTGAGTTGGTGAGCCAGTTGGAGAAGAACTGCCAGTGGTTCAAGGTGGGGCTGGAACTGTTTGTAGCCGCCGGGCCGGCGGTGATTGAGCCGCTAGTGGCGCGTGGGCACTCGATCTTTCTGGATCTGAAGCTCTTCGACATACCCAACACGGTGGCCGGGGCGGTGCGCTCGGCTGCATCGCTGGGCGTGAAGATGCTGACGCTGCACACGGCCGGAGGTCCGGCAATGCTAACAGCCGCACAAGACGCCTTGGAAGGGGTTGCCGAGCCGCCGCAGTTGCTGGCCGTGACGGTGCTGACCAGCATGGACCGGAGTCAGGTGAATGCGGTGGGGCTGGGTCGCTCACCCGCCGAGCAGGTGGAGTTGCTGGCGCGGATGGGCTTGGAAGTGGGAATGCGCGGCTTTGTTTGCTCACCGCAGGAGGTTGGCCGCCTGCGCAAGATAACCGGACCGGAGGGAGTGTTGGTGATTCCCGGCATTCGTCCGGCGGGTGCGGCAATTGGGGACCAAAAGCGGGTTGCAACGCCGGCGGAGGCGCTGCGGCTGGGGGCGAGCTACCTGGTGGTTGGCAGGCCGATTACGCAGGCGGCGGACCCGGCGGCGGCGGCTGAGGCGATTCTCACGGAGATGGCCAACTGCGGTAGGGCAGAGGGACGCTAGAGCGGAAGCAGGGATGCTGAGCCTCGACTTACTTTGGTGAAGGTCGCCGCTTCGTGATGGTCGCGCCGGCTTGAACGCTGTGCTTTCGAGATGGTCAGCCAAAGCTGACGTAAAGCTCAGAATCGGGATCTGGGGGAGATGGTGAATCTAGACAATAGCGAAGTTATGGCGAACGTTAAATGAGCTTATAAGATCAATTAAATGAGTTACTTGACATGATTTAGCGAAGGAAAAGAGAATCTAAAAAGAGCATTTTTTGCATTTTTTCCTACTCAAACTATTGATAATAAGCATGTTAACTTTTCTCGGTTGCACGAAAAGCGAAGATAACAAGAACAAATACCGAAGAAAAAGCGTCTTTGTTTTTGCTATCTGATTGATAAAAAGCATGTTAACTTTCACGGTGGCTGATAGGCGAAGGATTGGAGAAGTTATCACCCCTTTTCACAGGTTTTCTGGGGTTGCGGGCTAGCAACGGGTATGAACTGGGCGGCTTGCTCGGTGGGCGACGGGGCGGGTTGGAGGGCGTTTGTCATGGCGGCTTCTGGCACGGCGGCTAGATTTTTGGCCGCTTTTCTTGATTGTGCCTGAAGAGACGGTAATTATCCGCAAGCTCCTGCGGTGCGGCTAAACGTTCGCTTTTCGCTCGCAGGAGAGTTGTGGAGTTTCCGATCCCAGAATCGGGGGCAAGGGCCACGGCGATCTGAAAACCGAGATGCAGGTTTCCTGGATTTGTGGGCGAATGTGGCCCAACCGCCCGCTCATCGCGATGGAGCCGCGATGAACGGGCACGGCTTCTGTTGTGCGGCTTCTGTTGTGCGGCTTCTCACGGTTCTTGGTGATTCTTTGGGGATGATGTGCGGGCCATCTGACATCCGGCGTGGACCGGGAGGTCCACGCGACAGCCGGCCGGGAGGCCGGCGCTACAGATGGCTGGCGCTACGGGAGGCCGGCGCTACAGGAGGCTGGGGCTACGGGAGGCTGGCGCTATAACAGGAGGCTGGGGCTGCGATTGGGTCGGCTATGGCGGTGGAGAACTCAGGCATGGCGGTGGAGAACTCAGGCATGGCGGTGGAGAACTCAGGCTAGGATGCAGGCTACGCTGTGGGCTTCTAGAATGTGTTGAAACTCTGCTGGGAGTTGCTTGTCGGAGACGACCTGATGGATCTCATCAAGCGAGGCTACGCGGATCAGCGCATCGCGCCCGAACTTGGTGCGATCGGCGACGATGACCACCTTGCGCACGGCTTTGATCATGGCGCGCAGGGATTCGACGATGAGGCTGTTAGAGTCGCTGATGCCGGCCCCGGTGATGCCGCGAATGCCCATGATGAGGAGGTCGGCCGAGACGCTGTGCAGCATTTTCTCGCAGATGGGGCCGAGTTGTACGCCCAGCCGCGGGTAAAGATAGCCGCCGGTGAGGATGACCTCGGCCCGTTTGCTGTCCCAGAAGGTTTGCGCGACCGGGATGGAGTTGGTGACGATCTGGATGGGCCTTTCACTGAGGCAGCGGGCGACCTCGACAACCGTTGAGCCGCCGCCGAGAATCACGGTCTGGCCGTCTTCAACCAGCGCGGCAGCCGCCTGGCCGATGCGGGTCTTCTCTTCGTGGCAACTATCGGAGAGGCTGCTGAAGTCCATCACCTCGTCGCGCGTCTGCAAGGAGATGGCTCCGCCGTGAACCCGGCGCAGGACGGTTTTCCGCTCCAAGTCGATCAAGTCACGGCGAATGCTGGACTTGGATGAGTTGAACCGGGCGCAAAGTTCTTCAATGCTCAGGAACTCCTGCTTGGCGAAAAGGTCCTGAACCTCGAGGATTCGTTGAGCTTGCTTCATGAAGGCGATGATACGACTTCATTCAAAAAGATTTCAATACCGGTACATTATGAAGCGTTTTGAAGTATATTGGATTCATTGTGCCTGATTATTGCTGTAGTACTGTCGAGAGTCCGAGTCTGGCCCTGATTGAAACGATTGTGCGGCGAGCTGTTCTGGAGTGCGCCGGACAAAGCCAGCAACCGCCGGTGACGAGCGGCGATCCGATACAAATCTTCAACTCCCCCGAAACGCTGGCGATCAAGAAAGAGATTGTGCGCGCGGGCAAGAAGCTGTGGAAGCGGCACTATGTGGATGGCAACGGGGGCAATATCTCGGCGCGCGTCTCGGACGAGTTTGTGATCTGCACGCCGACGCTGCTGAGCAAGGGCGACCTGCGGGTAGAGGATCTGGCGCTGGTGGACCTGGAGAACCGGCGAATCTGCGGCTATCGCGCCCATACCAGCGAACTGCTGCTGCATCTGGAGATCTACAAGACTGTGCCCGAGGCCAAGGCGGTGATTCACTGCCATCCGCCGTATGCCACGGCCCATGCGGTTGCCGGAGTGATTCCGCAGTCCAACCTGGTGCCCGAGCAGGAGGTATTTATCGGCCTAGTGGCGCTTTCGCCGTATGAGACGCCGGGCACGCATGAGTTTGCGCGCACGGTTCACACGCTGGCCAAGGACCATAACACCATCCTGCTGGCGAATCACGGAATAGCCTGCTGGGCGGATACGGTAACCCACGCCGAGTGGTACGCCGAGATTGTTGAGACCTATTGCAAGACGGTGATGATTGCCAAGCAACTGCGGCCAGAACTGCCGGAGATTCCCGCGGGCAAGATAGCCGAATTGCTGGCGCTGAAAAAGAAGCTGGGAATGAGCCTGCCGGACCCGCGGAATGCGCCCGAAAAAACGAAGACGGCTGACCGGCTGGCAGGCACGGCAGTTCCGGCGCAAATACCCGTATCTACTCCCTTGGATGCGGCTGAAACGGATAGGCTGGTCAGTCGCCTGACAGAAGAGATTGCGGCCTTCCTCCAGAAAAGCAGATGACGCAGACGGTCAATTTCGTAGCCGCCGATCTTGGGGCATCCAGCGGGCGGATCATGCTGGGCCTGTGGAATGGGCAGGCGTTTTCCGTGCGGGAGCTGCATCGCTTTGCCAACGGCGGGGTGCGCGCGGGCGACGGCTACTACTGGGACATTCTGAGAATCTGGTCGCAGATCAAGACGGGGCTTACGAAGTACCATGCCGTGTGCGCACAGCCACCGCATGGAGTTGCCGTGGACGCATGGGGCGTGGACTTTGGACTTCTGGATAGCGCGGGACGGCTGATCGGCAATCCTCGTCACTATCGCGATTCGAGGACCGCCGGCATACCGCGGCGCGTATTCAAGACGGTTGCGGAGCGGGAGTGGTTCCGCGAAACCGGCGTGCAGACGATGGCGATCAACACGCTCTTTCAGCTTTGCAGCATGATTCGCACTCAGGATCCCGCGCTTGCCCAGGTGGAAACGATGCTGATGATTCCCGACCTGTGCTCGTATTTTCTATGCGGCGAAAAGACGGTGGAGTGGACCGAGGCGGCAACGACGCAGATGTACTCGCCCCATCGACGGGATTGGGCGCGCGCGCTTTTGCGTTCCGTGGATATGCCGGTTTTCATTCTGCCGCCAGTGACGCGGCCGGGAACCGTGCTGGCGCCGATTCGCGCGGATGTGGCGGAGGAATGCGGATTTATGCGGTCCTTTCCGGCGATTGCGGTGGGTTCGCACGATACGGCGAGCGCTGTTGCGGCGATCCCCAATATGGACAGGGAGAGCGTCTTCCTCAGCAGCGGCACCTGGAGCCTGATGGGCGTTGAGGCAGCGAAGCCAGACACCTCGGAAGAAGCGCAACGGCTGGGTTTTACCAATGAAGGCGGCGCGGACGGCGCCGTGCTGCTGCTCAAAAACATCACTGGCTTATGGATTGTGCAGGAGTGCATGAGGCAGTGGTCGAGCGAAGGCCTCGGCATCCGATGGGAAGAACTGGCGGCGGCGGCTGAGGCCGCAAAGGCCTTTCAAGGCTTCATCGATCCCGATGCGTCCTCTTTTCAAGCACAGTGCGATATGCCGCGCGCGATCCGCGAATACTGCAAGGCGAGCGGGCAAACCGCGCCAGAGACCGCGGGCGAGACGGCGCGCTGCGCGTTTGAAAGCCTCAGTTTGAAATACCGTTCGGTGCTGGAGTCGCTGCGCAAGCTGACGGGGCGCGAGTTGAGCACGATCCGCGTGGTTGGCGGCGGCGGCCTGAACGCGGTATTGTGCCAGATGACGGCCGATGCCTGCGGCTGCCCGGTGGTGAGCGGCCCATCGGAAGCTTCGGCGCTGGGCAATGTGATGCTGCAAGCCATTGCAACCGGGCATTTGGACGATGTGCGTTCGGGGCGGGCCGCGCTGGCTGAATCGGTGCAATGCGCGGTCTTCGAGCCCCATCGATCGGATCAATGGGATGAGGCTTATGCGCGCTTCCAATTGCTGGAAGCGAAGAGAAACAACTTTACCACGGTGTAGAGAGATTTGCCGGCCGCGCGGAAGCCGGATCGAGTTTGAAGGAGAGAGCCCATGGCAGCATATGTAGTTCCTGAATTGGAAGAGCAGACTCCAGTGGCAGCCAAGGAAGTGCTGCTGATCGCGAGCGGCGATCTGCGCTTGTCGGCCAACCAGATGTGCTGGCCGGCGCAGGCGCGGATGGAAGCGATTTTGACCGAGGCATTCAAGGCGGAGGGATTTACCCTGCGGCGCGCGCACGCCTACGACGAGAAGACCAAGCATGGCTTCATCTCCAACCAGCGCATGGGCATGGATGTCTTCACGCACATTCATCCAGACGCGCCGATTGTGGTGGCCGAGGCGGTGTGGCAGTACAGCAATCATGTACTGGCGGGGCTGCTGAGCCATCGCGGACCGATCCTGACTGTTGCCAACTGGTCGGGCGAGTGGCCGGGGCTGGTGGGCATGTTGAATCTGAACGGCAGCTTGTACAAGGCGGGCGCAAAGTTCAGCACGCTGTGGAGCAAGGACTTCGACGACGAGTTCTTCCGCAAAGGCCTGCGGCAATGGCTGAAGGAGCACCGCGTGGATCACGACACCAGCCATGTGCGGGATTGCGTGCTGGCTGCGCTGCCCAAGGCCGAGCGCGAGCTGGGCAGTTCGCTGGCCCAGATTCTGCTGACGCGCAAGGCAATCATGGGCATCTTCGATGAAGGCTGCATGGGCATGTATAACGCCATCATCGAGGATTATCTGCTGAATCCGCTGGGAGTTTACAAAGAGCGGCTCAGCCAGTCGGCGCTGATTGCCGCCATGCGCGAGGTCACCGATGAAGAAGCTCTCAAGATTCGCGAGTGGCTGGACAGGCGCGGCCTCACCTTCAAGACCGGCCCCAGTGAAGAGACGGACCTTACCGACGCGCAGATTCTCTTGCAGTGCAAGATGTACATTGCGGCGATGCGCATCAGTGACAGCTTTGGCTGCGACGCCATCGGCATTCAGTATCAGCAGGGGTTGAAGGATATGGCGCCGGCCTCCGATCTGGTCGAGGGCTTGCTGAACAACGTGGAGCGGCCGCCGGTCTTTTCGCAAGACGGCCGGGAACTCTATGCGGGCCAGCCGCTGCCGCACTTCAATGAAGTGGATGAATGCGTGGGCCTGGATTCGATCATTACCAATCGCGTGTGGAATGCGATGCGGATCGATCCGGCGACGACGCTGCACGATGTTCGCTGGGGCGAGCACTATACGGGGCAGGGCATCGACGATTTTGTCTGGGTCTTTCAGATTTCAGGGGCAGTGCCGGCCTCGCACATTCAGGGCGGATACGCAAAGGCGGTCAGCGAGCGGCAGCCGCCGATGTATTTCCGGCTGGGCGGCGGCACGCTGAAGGGCATCTGCAAACCTGGGCCGGTGGTCTGGAGCCGCGTCTTTGTGGAAGGCGGCGCGGTGCATGTGGATATAGGCCGCGCTACGGCAATCGAATTGCCAGAGGCGGAGACCGAGCGGCGCTGGCAGGCAACGACCCCGCAGTGGCCCATCATGCATGTGCTGCTTCAGGGCGTGACGCGGGATCAATTCATGGCCCGGCATCACGCCAATCACGTGAATGTGGCCTACGCGCCCACGGCGGAGATTGCCGACAAGGCGCTGGCAGCCAAGGCCGCAATGTTTGCCGAGCTGGGCGTACAGGTGCATCTCTGCGGGATCTAAAACAAGGCGGGGACTACGGAGGTTTTTTATGAGCGCAACGAGCCACACAGCCGCGTCGATCCGGCAGTACAGGATGCTGATCGACGGTGAATTTGTTGGCGGCGAAACGATGCTTCCGGTGGTGAATCCGGCAACGGAAGAGGTCATCTCCGAAGTGCCGGCCGCAACGCCCGAGCAGGTGAATCAGGCCGTGCTGGCGGCCGAGCGGGCGCAGCCGGAGTGGGCGCGGCTGCCTGCGATCCGGCGCGCTGGCTACCTGCGCGAGATCGCCGCCGCAGTTCGCGCGAAAAAGACGCATCTGGCGCGCACCATTGTCGAGGAGCAGGGAAAGATTTTGTCACTCGCCGAGGTCGAAGTGGACTTTTCCGCCGACTATCTGGACTATATGGCAGAGTTTGCCCGGCGCTACGAAGGCGAGATTATCCAAAGCGACCGGCCTGGCGAGAATATTCTGCTCTTCAAGGCTCCCATCGGCGTGATCGCCGGGATTCTGCCGTGGAATTTTCCATTTTTCCTGATCGTGCGCAAGATGGCTCCGGCGCTGGTCACGGGAAACACCATCGTCATCAAGCCCAGCGGCGAGACGCCCAACAACGCCTGCGAGTTCGCCAAAATCGTAGCCGAATCTTCGCTGCCCAAGGGCGTTTTCAATCTGGTCACCGGCAAGGGTTCGGTGGTGGGGATGACGCTGGCCGGGCATCCGAGCGTGGGCATGGTCAGCCTGACGGGAAGCGTGGACGCGGGCTCGGCGGTGATGCGCGCGGCGGCGGTTAATATCACCAAAGTCTCGTTGGAACTGGGCGGCAAAGCGCCGGCTATCGTGATGAAGGATGCCGACCTCGATCTCGCGGTCAAGGCGATTCGCGACTCGCGCATCATCAATACCGGTCAGGTGTGCAACTGCGCGGAGCGCGTCTATGTGCATGAGTCTATCGCCGGCGAGTTTGCGGGGCAAATGACGGAAGCGATGCGCAAGACGGTCTCGGGCGATCCTTTTGCGCCGGAGACGGAGATGGGTCCGCTGGTCAGTAAAGCTCAACTGCACAGCGTCGAAGCATCGGTGGAGCAGGCCTTGAAAGACGGAGCGCAAGTTACAGTGGGAGGCCAGCGCGACGATCGCGGGCGCGGCTATTACTATCAGCCAACGGTGCTGACGCATTGCCGGCAGCAGACGGCGATCATGCGCCAGGAGATCTTTGGCCCGGTGCTGCCGATTGCCACCTTCCACGATCTTGATGAAGCCATCGCGATGGCTAACGACTGCGAGTACGGCCTAACGTCGTCGATCTTTACTCGCAGCCTGGACGCGGCCATGCGCGCCGCCAATGAATTGAAGTTCGGCGAGACCTACGTCAATCGCGAGCACTTCGAGGCCATGCAGGGCTTCCATGCCGGATGGCGCAAGTCGGGCATTGGCGGCGCGGACGGACGCCATGGACTGGAAGAGTATTTGCAGACCCACGTTGTTTACATGAATCACAACAGCAAGGCGAAATAGGAAGTTTCTGATCGAGTTGATGTTTTGAAAGGGCACGGCTTTAGCCGTGCCGCAAAGGCTGCAAAATGATCCCGGGCTTTAGCTCCTGAGGGATTGCCTGACCATTATTAGGATAGGTTCGCGGCTTTGATGCATGAAATGGAGGAGTATGCTGACTCCCGCACCTGGGGCGCAGAAGCAAGCGGGCGTTGCCGCGCGGCTGGTTCCGCTTGGAATGGGGTTGCCGTTCATTCTGGTCACGTCGCTCTTCTTTCTTTGGGGCGTGCCCAACAATCTGAACGACGTGCTGATCCGGCAGTTCATGAAGTCGTTTGCCATCTCGCGTTTTCAGGCGGGGTTGGTGCAGTCGGCGTTTTACATGGGCTACTTTCTGCTGGCCACGCCGGCAGCACTCTTGATGCGCAAATACGGCTACAAGGCCGGCATCCTCGCCGGGCTATGCCTGCTGGGCACGGGGACTCTGCTCTTCTGGCCGGCGGCGATTGTGGCGCGCTATTCGTTCTTTCTCTTTGCGCTGTTTGTCATTGCCAGTGGGCTCTCGTTTCTTGAGACCGCCGCAAACCCATTCATTGCGCAACTGGGTGAAGGCACGGGCGGCGCGCGGCGGCTGAATTTCTCGCAGGCATTCAATCCTCTGGGATCGATTCTGGGCGTTCTGGTTGGCACTATTTTCATCTTTTCAGGGGTGGAGTTAAATGCTGGGCAAATTGCGGCCATGAAGGCGGCACATACTTACGATGCGTATCTTCGTCACGAGACGCTGCGCGTGGTGGACCCCTATCTGGTGCTGGGCGCGGTGGCGTTTTTTTTGGCGTTTGTGATCTGGAGAACTAAGTTTCCCGCCGTTGCCGGCGAAGAGAGTTCGGATGCGGGCAACCACGGCCGCTACAGCGATCTGTTGCGTTATCCGCATTTTCTGCTAGCGATTCTGGCCCAGTTCATGTATGTGGGCGCGCAGGTGGGCACGTGGAGTTACTTCATTCAGTACGTGCAGGACTCGACGCATCAACCGGAAAAAATAGCGGGGTATTTTCTTACTGGAACGCTGGCTGCCTTTGGCGTGGGACGCTTCTCCTCTTCCGCGCTGATGAAGTATGTGAGGCCGGGCCGGTTGATGGGCGTCTACAGCGTCATTAATGTTGCTCTGCTTGCCGTGGGCATTCTGCATCCTGGCTGGGTGGGCCTGTGGGCGATCTTTGCCACCAGCTTTTTCATGTCCGTGATGTACCCGACGATCTTCGCGCTGGGCATTGAAGGATTGGGAAGGAATACCAAGATCGGCGGATCGCTGATTGTGATGGCGATTGTGGGCGGCGCGGTGCTGACGCCGGCCATGGGGCTGCTCTCGCAGTATTCGCACAGTATTGCCGTGGCTTACTCGATCCCGTTGGCCTGCTATTTTTTTGTTGCGTTTTATGCTTTTGTTGGCTGCAAGATTGGGCAACGGATTGGCGCGAGCCCGGCTGCCGCGTAGCTCAAAGGAAGACGGATTCAATCATGCGCGCATCGCTTTTCATCACCTGCTATAACGACACGCTTTTCCCGGAGACGGGCCGTGCGGTGGTGCGGCTGCTGGAGCGGCTGGGCGTTGCGCTGGAGTTTCATCCCAAGCAAACCTGTTGTGGCCAGATGCATGCCAACACCGGTTTCCGGGCCGAGGCCTTCGCGCAGGCCAAGCGCTTTGTCAGCCTCTATCGCGAGACCGAGACGGTGGTCATTCCATCTTCATCTTGCGTAGCGATGATTCGCGATCAGTATCCGGGCCTCTTTGAAGAACTGGGAGATGAAAGGCTGCGCCGCGACCTTGCGGCACTGTTGCCCCGAATCTTCGAGCTGAGCGAGTTTCTCATCGACCGGTTGGGCGTCGAGGACGTGGGAGCATATTTTCCGCATCGCGTCACCTATCACGCCAGTTGCCACGGCGTGCGCAGCCTCCATATCGGCGACCGGCCTCTGCGGCTGCTGAACAAAGTTCGCGGGCTGGAGCTGATTCCGCTTGAGAATGTGGACCGCTGCTGCGGCTTCGGCGGGACATTTTCGATCAAGAATGCTGAAGTTTCCTCGGCCATGCTCGCCACTAAATTGCAAGACGTGATTGCGACGCGCGCCGAGTATTGCACCGCGCTGGACAACAGTTGCCTGATGCATCTGGGCGGAGCGATGCACCGGCAATATGCGGCCATGCGGACGATTCACCTGGCGCAGATCTTGGCCGCCACTGAAGGCGCTCCAGCCGAGGAGGCCGCATGAAGACAGGCCAGCCGGTTCTCGATCCGCGCCTCGCGCCTTCTTTCCCAACCGCGGCGCTGCCCGTGCTGCGCAATCCGCAACTGCGCAAAAACGTTGCTCACGCTACAGACGTGATTCAGAGCAAGCGGGCCCGGCTGGTGGCTGAGAAGACCGACTGGCAGCAGTTGCGCTCGGCGGCTTCGGCGATTCGCAGCCATGTACTGGAAAATCTAGGCAGCTATCTGGAACAATTCGAGGCTCGCTGCACCGCCGCCGGAGGCACCGTCCACTGGGCTAGCGATGCCGCCGAGGCGCGCGCGATCATTCTCGACATATTGCACCAGGAACAGGCCAGCGAGGTCATCAAGATCAAGACCATGACCTCGGCCGAGATTCAATTGAATCCGGCGCTTGAGGCCGCGGGCATTCATGCCTATGAGACCGATCTGGCCGAAATCATTCTGCAATTGGGCGAGGAAGAGCCATCGCATATCGTGGTTCCCGCGCTGCATTTGAACCGCAGCCAGGTGCGCGAGATTTTTGCCCGCGGCATGGGACTGAAGGAACTGACGGACGACCCGAAGGCGCTGACAGCGGCGGCGCGAAATTATCTTCGCGAGAAATTTCTCACCATTCCCACGGCCATCAGCGGGGCAAATTTTCTTATTGCCGAAACCGGCTCGGTGGCGGTGGTGGAGTCGGAGGGCAATGGCCGCATGTGCCTCACGCTGCCCCGCACTCTGATCACGCTGGCCGGCATTGAGAAGCTGCTGCCGCGCTTTGCCGATCTGGAAGTCATGCTGCAACTGCTGGCGCGCTCAGCCACCGGCGAACGCATGAGCCCGTACACCTCGCTATGGACCGGCGTCACTGCCGGCGATGGGCCGCGGCGCTTTCACGTGGTTCTGCTTGACAACGGCCGTTCGTCCATTCTGGCGCGCCCCGTCGAGCGGCAGACGCTGAAGTGCATCCGCTGCGCCGCCTGCCTGAACACCTGCCCGGTCTATCGCCAGACCGGCGGGCACGCCTACGGATCGGTCTATCCTGGGCCCATCGGCGCGATTCTTACTCCGCAATTGATGCGGATGGAGTTCGCGCAATCGCTGCCCTTTGCCTCTTCGCTCTGCGGCGCATGTTATGAAGTTTGCCCAGTCAAGATCAACATCCCCCAGGTGCTGCTGGAACTGCGCTCTCAAGTGGTGAACCAGGAGCGCGGGCGGACCGCGCGGCTGGGCGATCCGATGTTTCTGGGCATGAAAGCCGCGAATGCGATCTTTGCCAGCGCCCGCCGTTTCCGTGCCGCGCAGGCTCTGGGCCGTGTCGGCTTGAGGCTTTTCACACGCAAGGACGGATGGATTCACAGCCTGCCCAGCCTGGGCGCGAAATGGACCCAGACTCGCGATCTGCGCGGCCTGCCCAGCCAAAGCTTTCGCCAATGGTGGGCGGCGCGCGAAAAGGAGGGACGATGAGTCAGCCCACTGCCTCCCGGCAACTGATTCTCGACCGCATCCGCGCCGCCACGCAGAGCCCGTCAGCGTATGCGGAAGTGCCCCGGACCTACATCCGCCGCGGTGGCCTTGGCCCTGCTGCCCGGCTGGAACTGATGATTGAACGGTTGCGCGAGTACGATGCCGATGTTGTGGAGTGCGCGCCTGAAGAACTGCCAGCGGCCATTGCCGCGCAACTTTCTTTGAGCGGCAGGCGAGTCTTTGTTGCGCCCGCCGGCTTGCCCGCCAATTGGCTTGCCGCCGGATTCGATTGGAAGATTGACCGGGGGCTGGAAAATTCCGAGATCGAGCAGGCTGAAGGCGTGGTGACGGCGGCCTTTTGCGGCGTCGCCGATTCAGGGACTATTGTGCTGCATCACGGCGGCAGCGAGGGCAGGCGTGTGCTGACGCTGCTCCCCGACTGGCACCTTTGCATTCTGTATGCGAGTCAGGTGGTGGAGACGCTGCCGGAGTATTTTGACCGCTGCCCGCTGCCGCCGGTATTGGCTACGTATATCTCCGGTCCCAGCGCTACGGCGGACATTGAAATGACGCGCATCAAGGGGGTGCATGGACCGCGCTTTCTCAATGTGATTCTGGTGCGGGACGAAGATTGAAAGCGGCAAGAGTGGGACAGCGGGGTCTGATGTGAATCGGGCGCGGACCGGGAGGCCGGCACTACAGTCTCATGCTGGCGCTATGGTTTTGTGCCGGCGCTATGGTAAGCATCACTTCGATAAGTCGACTTCGTACTCGGGCAGAAGTTCGATTGAATCCAAAGCTCCCGCCTGGCTGTCGGGACCGAAGGTGGGTTGCAGGCCTGGTTCAAAGAAGATGGGAGCTTGGCGGCTGAGCGGCAAAACCTGGAGCGAAAATGCGGCCGGAGCTGAATTGGAGAGAAATCGCTTCAGCCCGATCCGCCATTCTGTTCCATTGAAAAAGTTGTCGGTGAGCAGATGTCCGCCGCTCAAAAGGCGCGCCTCGTCGCCCTGATAATGCACACCCAGATAGAGATCGCTGAGTCCTTCCAGAGAGTTTTGGGGAAGCGCAAGGCTCCATTCGCCCGCTTGGCTGAAACTGGATTCATCCGGCGTCATCACCACATCGACATGGCGGGACGGAAGCTTGGGGCCGAAGAGCGGCGCGGGAGCTTTACCCACTGCTCTTGTCTGCGCAACCTGGAGCGCGATCTTTCGCTCCGGCTGAATCAGATGCAGAGATTGGAAGATCCCTGCCTGCGCGCTCGCCGTGACCACAACTTTACCGGCGGTGAAGTTGCCGGTGGGAAAGAGCGCAACGTCAAAGCTGGGCTTGCCGATTTGGCGCAGAATGATTTGTTTCCCGTCGCTATACACCTGGGAGTGGGAGAGCACCAGTTGGTCGTGCCCGGCGGCATTCACTCTCCAGAGCTGGCCCGCCTGCTCTACGCCGAGGAGCACAATATGCGTGACACCGCCGCTGCCATGCAGGGTCAAGGCCGCGCTCAGTCCCGGCTTGATCGCGCTGACTTTCAGCAGTCCGCTTTGCCTGGAAATCGAGCCGTGCTCAACATGAATTGCCGCATGGCTGGACTCCGGAAATGCAAACTCGGCGGGAATGCCTGGGATGGCCTTGAAGAAGGCGTAAGTCTCACCACCGGAATGAATCTTCAGGATGGGTTGGGCCGTCGCATAGCGCAGATTAACGCCATTCAGATCGAGGTTCACCGGCCAATAAAAATAGCTGTTGGCGGGAATGGAAACGGGCTTCGCCGGAACAAGAATCGTCTTGCCTGGAACGCGAAGTTCAAACTGCGCGCCGGGCCGGGCCGGAAGCTCGCGCTCGCGGATGTAGTTGTTCACAAAGAGAAAGCCGCTCTCTCCATTGAGCCTGGCAGAGGCGCGAAGAAGCGAGAGATCGGCTGGCCCCGTTGGCTGCGGAGCCGGCTCGATGACTCGCGTCAGGGCCAGTTCCGGGCCATAGTCTTCAAGGAAATAGTTGTCGAGTTTCAGTTCCCGCAGTTGCTCGTGCATCTCTCCAAACTCGCCGAGCGGCGCTTGAAAGTCGTAATTCTTAACTGGAACATCGGTGGGATATGCCGTGCGCTGCGATTCCTGAAGCGTGGTGAGGCGTCCGTCGGGATTTTCGCCGCCTTGAAACATGTAATAGCCCAGAAGATTTGCGCCGGCGCCGATCAGGACGGGAAACTCCGCCGCCAGGTCGCTTGCGGCCAGCACCACCCGGCGATGATAGGTGTCTTCAATGCCGCCTCCCACCTCGGCGGTAAGAAACGGCACAGAGTCGCGCAGAGCGGCATTGTGGCGGCCTGCCTCTGTCTGGCTGTCTGGCGCGGCCAGATTGGCGGCCACGCGGTTGGCAAAGCGGAATGCAAAGATTTCGGCCGGCGGCAGCACTCCCGTGCTCTCGTCCCACGGCGCGTCGGGATAGCCGCCATAGACGGGCAGAAACATGTCCTCTGGCACGACGGCGCTGTCCCAGCCGGTGACGGTGTAAAGGGGCACGTCGAAGCCGCTTGCCAGGGCCATCTGCTTGAGCTTGGCCAGGTGTTCCCTTCCCTCCCCAGGTCCATTCAGCGCATACTCATTTTCAATCTGAATGCCGATCACGGGCCCGCCGTCTTTCCAGAGCAAGCCGTGAAGCTGCTGGCCGATCTGCGCGTAGAATTTTGCGACTTCGGCCAGATAGACGGGATCGTTGCCGCGCACGGCGCTTTTGGCAAGCACCCAGTCTGGCAGGCCGCCGTTGCGCACCTCGCCATGGGCCCAGGGTCCGATGCGCGGATAGAGCAACATGCCGTGCTTGGCGCAGAGTTGGGCGAATTTTCTCAAATCCCGCTGTCCGCTCCAATCGAATTGGCCTTCCACCTCCTCGTGATGAATCCAGATAACGTAAGTGGCGATAACATCCACGCCGCTGGCTTTCATCTTGAGAATCTCTTCTTCCCAGTAGGCTTCCGGATAGCGCGTGTAATGGAACTCGCCCATGACCGGAATCCACGGCTTGCCGTCGCGCAACAGGTACTGGCTATTAACGGTGATTGTGCTTCCGTTGGGGGCGCGGCTGGTTCCCAATTGCGTGGGAACGGGCCGTGGCGCGGGCCGCGGCGCCGCGGCATCGAAGACGAGACGATTGGCGGGCGGCTGCGGAAAAATGCAGCACGTAAAAACAAACAAGAATAAAAATGCCGCAAGAGGACGCATTGCTTTACTACCTTTCATGTCTTGCATCGCTGGTCGCGAAGTGAGCAATCACAACTCTCCGCGACGCTCCAGAGAGCGGCAAACGCCGGCTCTGGAGAAACAAAAAACAATACGGATTTATGGCTGGCTTCTCCCTTCCAGCGCATGAATTACGGGCAGGACATTGCCGTCGATGTCAGCGCCTTTGGCAATAATTTGGACCGGCGCTGGAGTTGCGATCCACAAGGCCGGACCGGGCACGGAGGCGAGTTTTAGGCGATGGCGCATGGCGGTTTTCTGTTCGCTGAAGAAGTCTTGCCGCGCGATTGATTGCATTGAAAAACGCGTTCCCAGGTTCCAAGATTGGGATCTGGGAACGCAAAGTTAGCACAACAACAAACGGCCGGAGACCCGAGCGCCTAGAGAACGGTTAGAAGTTGAATTTGACGGCCAGCGACACTTCGCGCTGACCGTTTTGTCGACCGCGGTTCCGGTCAACGTGGCTGCATTGCCTTGCGCGCACTCTGCTGCCAAACCAGGCAGCAGAACCAGAGTGAACATCACGCCAAAAACACAATCCGATAAGTTGCTCGTTTCACATAAAAAATCCTCTCGCCGGCACTGACAATCATCAGAGCTTTCAGATGCGCCTTTTCATTCCAGCATCCTGCCGGTCGCGAAGAGCAGGGCCAACAGGCGGCTTTCTACCAACGATTCGCATCCTACTCCGTCCACTATTCAATATGAATCCGCCTAAAGTCGGATTGTGCGTCGATGAGGGAAAATAATCCGCAAAGCGCCGGAAAAACCGGCGTGATGGAGGGGATGAAAGAGTCCTTCGATACAGGAATATGGATCTTCCGGCAAGGCCGGAGGCTTTACGGTGCGAGCCGCTCAAAGCGGATTGAGCGGAGACGCTAACGCGGCCCCGATTGAGTTGAGCCCCCATGTCGGTGGCAGGCCGCTTCCACAGGTTCAATTGGTCCAGGCGATCATCTTCAGTTTTCTGGTTGCGAATGTAGTCCCGAATCACAGCCTCGTCCCTGCCGACTGTCGATACCAAATAACCTCGCGCCCTGAAATGCTGGCCAACATAATTCTGTTTTCGTTCCCCGTACGTTCGCGCAAGGTGGACCGCGCTCTTGCCCTTGATGTAACCAACCACCCGCGACACGGCGTAATTCGGCGGTATCGAGATCAGGATATGCACAAAGCCGGAGGTTCTCCTGTTGGCAATAGATTTCGGAATTTCTTCGATCCATTTGATATTTGATCGGCTGGTGCGCTCCGGTTGCGGGAAGTGTTAGTCGCGTGGTAGAAGGAGTTCATGAACTCCGCGCTATTTGAACTCTCTCGCAGGGCGTTTCTCAAGACCGCGGCTGCCGTGCCGGTTGCCGCTTCCATCTCACCATTAGGGCCGGGCGCGCCGACGGGCGACAGTCTGGAACGCAGAATGGGGGAGTGGGCCGACGATGCGGCTGGGCTGCCTTGCTATCGCTATCTGGGCCCGCTGCCGTTTGCATCGCCTTCAAGCAAGATCGGCGCGGCGTATCTGCCGGAAGACCCGTTTTTTCTGCTGGGCAATTACCGGCTCACGCTGATTGCTCACGCCAGCGGGGAGTACCAGATATTGAGCGGGGAGCGCGCGTGGGGACGGCTCAATCAAGGCCCCAAGCCTTGGTCCGGAAGGAACGCCGCGGCGGTGGAGGCTGCGGGGAAGCGGGTGGAGTTGGTGGGGCTTCACGCGGCCTCGGCGCAATCGGCGGAGAAGCTTTTTGGCGTGGGATACGCGCAATACACATACGCGCCGCTGCCCCATCTAAAGGTCACGCGGACGATCTCGGTGCTGCCTTCCAACAAGGCGGGCGATGGGACTTCTGCATTTCTAGTTTCTGTCCGGCTGGAGAACACGAGCGCGGAGGCGATGGAGGCTGCATACCTCGAAGATGTTGGCGCGGAGTATGCGCAGATCTTCGCCGAGTGGGATGCGGATCGCAAGCTGGTTAGCTACAGCAGCCAGGCAGTGCGCGCGGCCGATCATGTGCGCTGCATTACTCATGCCAGGGAGCCGCGGCCGCTGTTGTTCTCGCGCGGAGGCAGAATGTCCCGCTTCGAGGGCGCGCCGCCTTCGCTCTTTGTGAGGCGGATTGGCGGGCAGGATGAAGCGCCGCCAACGCTGACCGCGGATCAAGATTCAGACGGAATACTTCGGCTGGGAATTCGCGCCGAGCGCAAGCTGCCGGCGGGCGGGCAGAGCGTCTTTCATTTTTTGGTTGGCTATGTGTTTTCCGCGGCAGAGATCGATCCGCTGGCGACAAGAATCACGGCGGCGATGGGCGACGGCGCGGAGCCGTACTTTCAGCAGCAATGGAACCGCGCTGTTCCCGGCTTGAAGGATGAGGCGGACATGGAAGTGCGGCGCGAGATGCGCTGGAATGCCGCGGTGCTGGAAGAGATGGCGACCTGGCGGGAGTATTACGACGAGACGGTGATTCCGCAAGGCATGGTCTACGACTACGAGTGGGGCATGATGGCCAGCAGCCGCGATCTGGCGCAGCAGGCGCTGCCGTTATGCCACACCAACGCGGCGCTGGCGCGATCGACGCTGCGTTTCATCATGAAACGCACGCTGCCGGACGGCGAGATCAAGCTGGACGATCTGGGTTTTGGCTGGTGCCCGCATGGGCCGCGGCTGACCAGCGACCAGCAGCTTTATTTCTTCATGCTGCTGAACGAATACCTGCGCGCGACCGGCGACAAGTCGATTCTGACCGAGCGTATTTCATACTATCCGGCGGAGAATGGCGGGCAGGCGACGGGCCTGGAGCATGTGCGCGATGCCTTTCTGTTTCTGCGCGACCGGATCGGCACGGGATGGCACGGCCTGATGAAGCTTTGGAACTCGGATTGGAACGACATGTTCTTTTTCTGGCCGACAACCGAGCCTTACAACCGCATCTTCGATAGCTCGGAGTCGCACATGAATACGGCAATGGCGGTGGTGATTCTGGGCGATCTGGCGGCGACGCTGGAAAAACCGGGCCTGGAGGGACTGGGAGTTGATGATTCAGCGGAGCTGGCCGGGGCCGTGCGGCTGCATCGCGAGAGTCTGCGCGAGGCTTATATACGCGACTGGGGCGCGCGAGCGTTTCCGCGGCGGATGTACTTTCAGCATGGGCAAGCGGTGGGAGAAGCGGAGATGTGGCTGGAGCCGCAGGGATTTACGCTGCTGATTCCTGAGCTGCCGGTGGAGCGGAAGCGCGCGCTTTACCGCGAGATTCAAGAGCGCTTGTTGAAGGGCGAAGCGATGGGCGCAAAGCAGATTGAAAAGCCGATTCAGAAACTGGAGACGCAGGCCGGATCGCGCGAGGATGGAGGATTCTGGTATGCGCTGAATGGGCCTCTGGTTCTGGGCGTGGCCAGCTTTGCGCCCGAGGAGGCGCAAAAACTGCTGCGCGGGATGAGCTTTGCCAACTACCGGCGCCGTTTTCCCAACTACTGGACGGGCCATTGGTCGGCCTGCGACAGCCTGGACTCGGCTTCTCTGCCGACCGAGGGGCTGTCGGTTTACATCCCTTACTGCGCGCACGCTCATGCCTGGCCGCTTTATCTTTATCTGCGGCTACGGCAGGGCGCGGAGTTACCGAAGACGGTGTAGCAAGCCCTGTTGGCAAGTTATTCCCGAGATTTTTTAATCCGAAAGCCGATAGACTGAGTGACTGCCTCTGCCGCTTGCGGGGAGCGCTGTTTTGCGCTCCCCGGCTTTAAGAGATCAGTGAGTTATTGCACGGCAGCAGCGGTGACAATAATCTGCTTCGATACGAGCGGTGCTGGGCCGTACGTCGCGTTGCCCGTTTGCGTAGCATGAATCACGCACGCGCCGGCCGACACCATGGTTGCTGTCGAACCGCTCACAGTGCAGACCGGCGTTGTCACCGAGGTGTAAGTCACTGCCAGTCCCGAGCTCGCCGTTGCTCCCAGAGTTACATTGGCTCCGGCCACTTGCGCCGCAACCGACGGAAAAGTTATGGTCTGCGCGGCAAGGTGCACCACCAGATTTTGCTGCACCAGCGTTGCTGCCGCGTAATTGGCGTTGCCGGCCTGCGTCGCTTGCACAATGCAAATTCCGGAAGTCAGCAAGTTAGCCGTTGTTCCACTTACCGTGCAGACTGCCGGCGTCGTCGAAGCAAAACTAACTGTAAGTCCCGAGCTTGCCGTTGCAGTCAGCGGCAGTGTCGATGCGGCAGTTAGCGTTGTGGTAATTGCCGGAAAGGTAATTGTCTGCGGATTTGCATGAACGATGAAGCTTTGCGAAACAAGCTGCGCAACCGCATAAATCGTGGCATTTCCTGATTGCGTTGCATGAATCACGCAGTCGCCGGTAGTTAGCAGCGAAGCCGTTGTGCCGCTGACCGTGCAGACCGCCGGAGTTGCCGATGCGAAGCTCACGGTAAGTCCCGAGCTGGCCGTCGCCGAGAGAGTTAGTTGCGATAACACAAATTGCGTCCCAGTTATCGCCGGAAAAGTTATAGTTTGCGGGGCCAAATGCACAATGACACTCTGCACCACCAACTGCGCAACCGAGTAAACATTGTTGCCCGCCTGCGTCGCGTGCAAGTAGCAGATGCCCTGCTCCAGCAGCGAGGCCGTGGAGCCGCTTACCGTGCAAACCGCAGGTGTGATCGACGAGTAAGTGATTGGCAGTCCGCTAGTGGCCGTGGCAGTCAGTTGTAACTGAGTCAGCGCAAATTGCTCGGCTGTTGGCGCTGGGAAAGTTATTGTCTGCGCCGCTAAATGCACCGGAATATTCTGCTGCACCAGCGGCGCGGCCGCGAAGAAACTGTTTCCAGCCTGCGTGGCCTGCACAATGCAAGTGCCCTGTTGCAAGAGCGAAGCGGTTGTTCCAGAGATGGTGCAGACCGCGGGCGAAGCCGAAGCAAAGGTAACATCAAGTCCCGAACTCGCCGTGGCCGCAAGCGTAACTTGACCCAGCGCGTATTGTGTTGCGGTGATGGCTGGGAAAGAAATGGACTGTTGTGCTTTGGCCACGGCAATGTCCAGCGAAACCATTGCAGCGGGGAAGTACAGAGTGCTGCCGCCTTGCGTGGCGTGAATCACGCAGGCACCCGGAGTCAGCAGCGAGACGGTTGATCCGGATACAGTGCAGACACTGGATGTGGCCGATGCAAAACTGACCGCAAGGCCGCTGGTAGCCGTCGCGGAAATGGGCAGGCTGGTCAGCGCGTATTGTGTGCCGGTGACAGGCGTGAAGGCGATGGTCTGCTGGGCTTTGGAGACGGTGAAGCTTTGCTGAACCATCGGGGCTGCCGCATAGGCTGCATTGCCAGCTTGTGTTGCTTGAATGGTGCATGTGCCGGGGAGTAGCAACGAAGCCGTGGCTCCCGAGACTGTGCAGATCTCCTGCGTAGTGGAAGCGTAGCTGACAGCAAGGGTTGAGCTGGCAGTAGCCGGAAGAGCCAGTTGCGTCAACGCGTACTGAGTGGCAATGATTGGGAAGGTGATGGTCTGCGGGGCGGCAGTGACTGTGAAGCTCTGGTTGACAGGCGTAGCCGCGTTATAGATGTTGTCTCCGGGCTGCGAAGCCTGGATTGTGCATGTCCCGCTGGCGATCAGCGATGCGCTGTTGGCACCAGCCGTGCAGACCAGCGGTGTAAGCGAGGTGTAACTCACCGTAAGTCCAGAGGTGGCCGTTGCCGCAAGAGTCACGGTGGTCAGCGCAACCTGGGTAGCGATGGTGGGAAATGAGATGGTCTGCGAGCCGATGGCCAGGAAGGTCTTTGCCGCGGAGGTTCCGCCGCCTGGCGCGGGAGTGGATATGGTAACCGATGCCGCGTTGGGGGTGGCAATATACGAGCCAGGAACCGTGGCCGTCATTTGTGTGGTGCTTACCCAAGTTGTGGTTAGGGCATTGCCATTCCACTCGACGACGGAGTTTGCATTGGCCTCAACAAAGTTGGCGCCGTTCACCGTCAATGTGAAGCCGCCGCTGCCTATGGGTAGGCTGCTGGGGGACAAGGAAGTAAGAACCGGCGCTGGCAGCAGGCAGACCCCAAAACATTGTGACGAGAGTGTGTAATTACCGCCGTTTGTGTGATTGCAGTCATCGAAGAGCGCAACGTAAGTTCCAGTTGTCGGAATCGTAATATTCTTCATCGACAAAGTGCCGCCCGCGCAGCCGGTAAATGTGTTTTCCGCGGATGTGAAGAGCGACCCGTCGGGGTTGTAAATGCGCACCCTCGGATCGAGGCTGCTGCCGTTTGCGGGTACTATCGTTAGATCCAGCACGTCGTTGGCGGTGCCGCTGAAGGTATACGTGGAACTTTGCACCAGTCCGGCATCGGCAACAATTGTTCCAGGTTGTACTTCGCCCCAGAGAATGTCTGTAATGGTCCCTGCGGGATCATTCGTACTTTGAACAAACATCGTATAACCGCCGGAGTTCACGTCGTTACAGTCGGCAAAGAGAAGGGTATAAGTGCCCGTTTCCGGAAGTGTGACTGTATTCATTTCCAGCTCGCCACCGGCGCACCCGGTAAATACGTTTTCCGCGGAAGAGAGAAGGGAACCATCGGGTTTATAAAGCCTGAATCTTGGAATGAGAATGCCGCTCGTCGCGAGCGTAGAAAAGTCCAGGACTTCATTCTCCGTGCCGCTGAGCGTGTAGGTATTACTTTGCACCACACTGCCGATGGTGCCAGTCACCGATTGATCGAGGGGAAGATTCACTGCTCCAGACGGGTTGTTTGTCCGTTGCGCATAAATCGAGTAATCGCCTGTGTTTGTGGTGCCGCAGTCGGAGATCCAAACTATGTAAGTACCTCCCGGACTTGCGGGAAGAGTGACGGAATTCAATTCGACCGGGCCCCCTTCACAGCCAATAAATGTATTTTCCGCCGAAGCGAAGGGCGTCGTGCCATTCGACGTGAATACCTGAATCAACGGGTTCAGTGTGCCACTGGTGGTATCGACGGCAAAATCGATGACATCGCCTGTATTCGCGCTGAAAGAGTACTTTACTGTTTGTGCCGGCGAAGTGATGGTACCGGTGGATACCTGGCCGAAAGGCAGATTTGTAACAGCCCATGCCGAGGCAGACAAGCTCAAGAGCACTGAACAGAGAACGAGCAGATGCAATTCCAAGGTTTTCATTTCAATTCGCCCTTTCATAGCGCCAATCAATTCCTGGGAGGGCCCGGCAGGCGCGGCTTGCTATTTCCAGTTCGTCCGCGCGCTCGTGACGTCATGCGAGACGATTCTCCATGAATCCGCCATGATCAGTCAATAGTTCTTTAGGTGTCCCCGGGGCAATCGCATTGGAACTTTGAGCCAGTATTGACAGGCCGCTCATGGAAGGCCCAACAAAATGGCCCCACCGCGCGCCCGGTATTTTGCAGAGAATTAACGGCCAACGGTGCACAATAAAACCAGCAACAAATCCGAGGCCCAGATGACCGCACTCCAATCTCGAATCCGCGCAGATTCACTTCCTGGTCCCTTGGTCCCTTGGTCCCTGGTCCCTCTTTTTTCACCTTGCTTTCCCCCTTTCTTCGCCAAGAAATTGGACGACACCCACCCCCCCTACCCTGTGGAGGCCCTCTTTTGATCCTCTAATCGACTCTAAGAACCACACTATAAACAACATACATTTCCACATAGGTTACCAATCAGTAACGGCAAACCGCCGTTTTGCCCCTTTTTTGGCCCGAAATCACGCCCTTTTTGCCCAAAACGCTCTCGTTTTACGTCCCTTTTCACAGTCGCCTTTCGCCGACTTCGCTCGTCCTCATGCGTTTTTCCGTTGCCTCATTCCATGAGCAGGGCTAGCAAGTTAGCGAATGCAAACATAATTGCGAATGCCAATAAGGATTGGGCAGTAGGTTGGCCAAGTCGATTTCAAATGCGACTGCCCTGAGGCGTTTTTTTGCAAGCGAAGAGGACCAACTCGGAGAGCGACGAGCCGTTTTCCGAATTGGATTTCTCGGCTGCAAAGAAGCCTCTCCACAACCCGCACAAGCAGTGTTACTCTAGCTTGCATGGATTGCGCGGCCATCGTGCCGTATCCATGGCGGCAGCGACGCCTTACCGGCGTGGCTGCAAAACAAGGGATTTCGCGCTGCCCTTCATGCTGCCGCCTCAGCGACTGCTAGCCTTGGGTTGGGTCATGGACATTGAGATTGTCGTAATCGGCGAATCAAGCAAATGGGTTTTGAATCAATCCCGCATCCGGATTGGCACGGACCCGAATTGTGAAGTCAGTCTTGCGGCGGGGCGTTATCCCGCTGTCGCGGGCGAGCATGGATCGCTCGAAGTGGCCAATGGCGCGATACGGCTGGTCAAGGCGCGTTCGGCCGGAGAAACTTACCTGAACGGCCGTCCCGCCGACAGTGGAGCAGTGCTTCGCTCCGGGGATGTGCTGCGCCTGGGCGCTGGAGGTCCGGAGCTGCGGGTTCGAGTACTGGAGCGCGAGGGCTCGGCGGAATATGAGCCGACACGAATGATCTTTGAGCCCCAAGCCCCGGCGCATGAGCAGACGCGGATGATGCATGAGCCAACGCGCGTCCTCTCTGGCCCGGCGGCAACCGCCTATTCGCCGGCACCCGCCGCTGCCTCAGCTGCCGGCGGTTCTGCAAGACAGAACTACCCCACGCAGGTGGCCTTTGGCGGCTCCGCCAGCACTTACACACCGCCCGCGCCTGTGCGCCGCACGGATGCCGGGGCACAATCTGGTTACGGTCAGCCGCGAGGCCCCGAGCCCCCGCCGCCAGTCGCCGCGCAGCAAGCGGCAGACAGCGCGGAGGTGCGCATCCTTGCCGGCAAGCTGAAAACGATGCAGTTGATTCTTGCTGGGAATCTGGTGGTTCTATTACTGCTGTTGGGATTGATCTTTCTGCAAGGCCGCGAACTGGCGGACACACACAAAGAGTTACAGGAATTGCGTGTGCAAGCTGCCAGTGCGGTGGGCCAACTGACGCCCTCGCTGGACGCGCGGCTCAGCGTTTTTGAGAAGCGCATGGACGCGATGGACCAGCAGGTGAATTCCGCGCAGGACCGGCTGGTCAAAGGCATGGATGAACAGGCCAAGCTTGCCGAAGACCGTCTGGTGGCGCGCATGAACACGGAGATTCCCGCGATGCTGGACAAATATGTCTCGAAGAAAGTCGCGGACATGAAGCACTAGAGAGTTTCCAGCGCCCTGTAAGGCCGGTGTCGAGCGAACCCACCCTAGCCGCAAAAACAAAAACGCGGCGAGGGTGGGGCACCCAGCATGTTGTTAACACTTGAGTAGAAAACGCTTTAGGATTTGAAGCCCAGCCTGCGCAGGAAGGCCGGCTTCTCCAGATCGTGCCCATCCGCATCGTCGCTCTCGCGGAAGAGCGTGGCCGCGGGGTAGGCGTGTGTGTTGTCCAGCGGCGCGGGTGTGCGGCTGCTGGTAAACTCCTGCGCATAATCCCTGGGCAGCGGCGTATAGGCAGGCTCCTCGCTCAACTCGGCAAACTTGGGCCGCGCCGGCGCGGCCACCAACTCCATCTCCTCGGCTTCGTAGGCAGCCGCTGGATCATAGGCGACAGGCTGCTCGTAAGCTGCTGCCTGCTCCTCATGCGCCTCGACCGGCTCGGCAGTCTCGAATCCATCGACCGCCTCGGCACTCTCAACTCTTTCAACCGGTCTGAGCGGCGCGGAAGCAGAAAAGAAGTTCGACTCCTCCGGCTCATTCTCGGCCGCGGCCACTTCCTCTTTCTCGTCTTCCTCCTGCGAGAAGAAACGCGGCGGCGCGGCGGGTGCAACGGGCGCGGTCTCTACCGCATGAGCCGTCGAGTGCGGCCAGTCTTCCTCAGCCGTTGTGGGAATTGGAATCAGCGGAACCGTGGGAATCGGCGCAGTGGCCGCCGAGAGCGAACCGACCGGCTCCTCTTCGGGATTCAACATGCGCTGACGGCGCTCCGGCATCTGGCCGCGAAAGCCGGTGGCGATGACGGTAATCTTGACCTCTTCACCCATCTTCTCGTCCAGAACCGCGCCAAAGATGATGTTGGCGTCCTCGTGCGCGGCGGATTGAATCAGCGACGAAGCCGCGTTGACCTCGGAGAGCTTGAGCGTGCTCGAACCGGTGATGTTGATCAGAATGCCGCGCGCGCCATCGATTGCGCCCGCCTCCAACAGCGGTGAAGCCATCGCCGCCTGCGCTGCCTCAATGGCGCGATTCTCGCCCGAGCGCACCGCCGTGCCCATCACCGCGTGGCCCATGCCGGCCATCGTCGTCTTCACATCGGCAAAGTCGCGGTTGATGATGCCGGGAATGGTGATGATGTCGCTGATGCCCTGCACGCCCTGGCGCAGCACGTCGTCGGCAATGCGGAAGCTCTCAAAGAAGCCCGCGTCCTTGGCCACGGCCAGCAATTTTTCGTTGGGAATCACGATCATCGTGTCCACGTTTTCCAGCAGCTCATTCAATCCGCGCTCGGCCTGGCGCTGGCGGCGCTTGCCTTCAAAACCAAACGGGCAAGTGACGACTGCGACGGTGAGCATACCGAGTTCGCTGGCCAGCGAGGCGATGACCGGGGCCGCGCCGGTGCCCGTGCCGCCGCCCAGACCGGCGGTGATAAAGACCATGTCGGCGCCTTCCAACGCCTCGATGATCTTCTCGGAATCTTCCAGAGCAGCGCGGCGGCCGACGTCGGGGTTGGCGCCAGCGCCCAGGCCGGAGGTAAGCCTGACCCCGAGCTGAAGTTTTACCGGCGCCTGCGAGATCTTGAGCGCCTGCACATCGGTGTTGGCGGCGATGAACTCCACGCCCTCCATGTGGGCCTGGATCATGCGATTGACGGCATTGCCGCCGCCGCCGCCCACGCCGATCACCTTGATGCGGGCTCCGCGCACTGCCTCTTCGTGATACTGAATGCGCATTCCGCCGGCTTCATTCTTCGACTGTTCCATTAGGGCTCCGCCTCCTGATTTTCTGTCGGTTAATAGCTGGCCGCAAAGAGCGCGCGCAGCTTGGAGCGCAGCGTATTGCTTTCCGCCACGCGGTTGACTTTGGTTCGGTGAGCGTACAGCAACATGCCGATGGCCGCTGAAAAGCTGGGATGAACCAGCTCGCCCGGCATCCGCGAGAGGCGCACCGGCATTCCCGTTCGCGCGTGAACCAGCAACTGGCTCTCGGCGTTGTAAAGCATTCCCGGCAGCATCGCTCCGCCGCCGGTCAATACGCAGCCCGCACCCAGCGATTCCAGCACGTGGCCCTCGCGCAGGCTCTCCTTCACGTAATAAAGCAGCTCACAGGCGCGCGGCTCCAGAATCTCCGCCATCCGCCGCAGCCGAAGCATCTGCGGATGCGGGTTGGCGATTTCGATCTCAGCGTCCTGACGCACATCCGTCACCACGGCGTTGCCATACTGCCGTTTCAGTTGCTCGGCCATCGCCACCGGCATCTCCAGACCGATTGCCAAATCGTTGGTAAAGTGCTGGCCGCCGATGGGAACCGATGCCGTATGCACCACGGCGCCCTCGTGAAAGACCACCAGGTCGGTCGAGTGGCAGCCAATGTCTACCAAGCATACGCCCAACTCGCGCTCGTCGGCTGAGAGCGTGGCCTCGGCTGAGGCAATCGACTCCAGCACCGCCTCGGTCACTTCAAAGCCGGCCCGATTGGCGCAGGTTACGGTGCTCTGCAAGGCGCTGCCTGAGCAGGTGGCAATGTGCAGATCCACTTCGAGCTTCTTGCCTACCATGCCCACCGGATCGAAGATTCCCGGCTGGTCGTCCAGAATGAATTGGCGCGGCAGCAGATGCAAAACCTCGCGGTCGGCAGGCCGCTCCACGGCGCGCGCGCGCTCCACGGCTGCCCGCACGCTCTCCCGGTCGATCTCGCGCATTCGGCCGCCCAGTTCCACGCCGCCACTGCTGTTGACGCCGCGCACATGTGGCCCGCCCACGCCCACCACGCACTCGTCGATGTTGATGCGAGCCACGTATTCGGCCTGTTCGCACGCAGCTTTCACGGCCCGCGCGGCAGGGTTCAAATCGGCAATCAGTCCCTTGCGCATTCCCGCCGACTCCACGATTCCGTGCCCGCAATAGCGCAGCGCGCCGTCGTAGATCTCCGCCACCAGCACCCGCGTGCAACTGCTGCCGATGTCCAGCACCACGATCAGATTGTCAGAATTCTGGCTCATCGTTTTCACTGACCTAACCCGGCGGATGTGGCCGGAGAGTTGGTTGGTGCATCCCTGTGTTTGACCGTGTTCAGCGCGGCGCGTCTGGCCTCCGCGCGCTTCTTGTTGGCCTGCGTCTCAAGAACCTTCGCGGCAGAGGCCTTCTGAAGCTTTGCCTTTGTCTGCGATGTCGCCTTTAACTGCGCCGTCGCTCTCTTCTGCGCAGAAGTCTTCTTTTGCGCCGCGGTTTTCTTCTGCGCCGCTGAGGCTCCTGCGCCAGACTTGGCGGGCTTTGCCTTCACCGCGGGCGCGGAATCTTGCGCCAAAGGTTTGGGCTTCGCTCCATGTTCGGAAGAATTGTCTCTCGATTTCATGGTTTTCGAAGAATCCGTGACGGAGAGAGATGGGGATTTCAATCCCCGTGTTGACCCATCGGAATCGACTGGTGCTTTGGCCCCGGAGGCAGCCTGCTCATTCGCCGAATTCGCCTCCCCCTGTTCCTCGGCCGCTGCCTGCGCCACATCGGAGCCGGGAGACATCTCCAGCACCACCTTCTGCTCATAGCGCAGATCCACAGCCGCCAGCTTGGGATACTGTGCCCGCCACTCATTGATGTGCGCCTTATACCGCTGGTAGCGCTCCAGGAAATGGTCCTCGCCAAAGTGCGCCAGAATATCCGTCCCCTGCTCTGGCAGCAGTACCCGCGCGTCGGCCGGGTTCGTCAGGTCGATCTCGGAAATCTGCTCGGAGATGCGCTGCCCGTTTGCGTCCAGTTCGGCAAGTAGCCTCTGGTAGACCGCCATGCGAGCCTTGCGCGCCGCAGGAGCATCCTGCGCATTGATGCCCGTTACTACTGGGAAGGAATAGTGCCGCTGCGCCATCATCGCCGCCGGCATGGTCAGCAGAACGCCGTCCGCATCGACCAATCCAATCTGCTGCCCCTGGCGCACAAAAGCCACTGGATGCCGCTCCACCACCGAGACGCGAATCTGGTCCGGCAGCAGGCGCATCACCGTCGCCCGCTCAATCCACGGAATCTCTTCCAGTTGCTTGCGCCGCTCACCAAGCGGAACAAAGAATATGTTGCGCCCAATGTCCTCGCCAAAGACCGGCAGCATCTCGGCGCGGCTCACTTCGGTCAGCCCGCTGGCCTCAATGTTTCCCGTCCCGGCAATTCGATAGCGGTTGTCGCGGTCAATGAAATTCTTCAGCAGGTAAGCCGAGGCGCTCAACCCGCCCAGAACCAACAGCGCAGCCAGCAGCAGAGCAGTGCGCCCCAGCGAACTTGCCGGACGCCACCACGGATTGCCCCGCTTCCCCAGCCGCGGCCCGCCGAAGCGCGGCCCATCGGGGCGCTCCTCATCTTGCCGGTCTATTTGCCGGTCTTGGCGCGTGCGCGCTTCGTCCAGACGCGTCGCATCATGGCCGTCAAAGCCAAACTCATCGCGCGAATCAGGCGGCTCGACAGGCTGCGTGCGCCCTTTCGGGGGCACAGCTTGCCTCGAGCGCCGGATGCGAGGCTCCGCGGGCGGTTCTACCTCCAAAATCAGAGGCCGGATTGTGGTGTTACTTGGATTAGTCACGCCTGAGCAAGGTCGTGAGAGTCGCCAATCTTCACTATAGCCCGCAAGCGCAAGGCTTTTTTCCGCAGCCCCCGCAAAGGGAACCCGTAATGTTACGTGTGTCTCGTTTTAACACAGTTTGGCCATCCTAAATTGGATTTCCGCAACCTCTTCAGGCCGACCCCGTCAAAGAATCGGGCCGCCGACCCCGTCCATTGGTAGAATCAAAGCTATGACGCTGACCCGCCAGCAGGCACTCGACCACTTCCACTCCCCCGACCTGATCGGCCTGGGCTTTGAGGCCGATGCCGTGCGCCGCCGCCTCCACCCAGAGGCCGTCGTCACCTACATCATCGATCGCAACATCAACTACACCAACTTTTGCACGGAGTATTGCACTTTCTGCGCCTTCTACCGCCCGCTGCATGGCCCTCGCTCGGAAGAAGGCTACATCCTCGACTTCGAGGTGATCTACGACAAGATTGCCGAAACTCTGGAGATGGGCGGGACTGGAGTGCTGATGCAGGGCGGCATCCATCCCGACCTCAAGATCGACTGGTTCGAGCGGCTCTTCAGCGGCATCAAGCAACGCTTCCCGCAGATCTGGCTGCACTGCCTCACCGCCTCTGAAGTCCTCGCAATCGCCCGGTATTCTGACCTGACTATGCGCGAGACCATCATCCGCCTGCGCGACGCGGGCCTCGATTCGATCCCCGGCGGCGGCGCTGAGATTCTCGACGACGAGGTCCGTCATCGCATCGCGCGCATCAAGTGCAACACCGAGGATTGGCTCAGCGTGCATCGCACCGCGCACCAGTTGGGAATGCGCACCACGGCGACGATGATGTTCGGCGTGGGCGAAACATTCGAGCAGCGCGTCAACCATTTTGAAGTCATCCGCCGCCTGCAGGAAGAGACCGGCGGATTCACAGCTTTCATCCCCTGGAGCTTCCAGCCGAAGAACACGGCGCTAGGAGGACGCGGCTGGGAAGAAGCAACCAGCGTCGAGTATCTCAAGACTCTGGCTGTCTCGCGGTTGTATCTCGATAACATAGAAAACGTGCAGGCAAGCTGGGTAACTCAAGGATTAAAAGTACTGGAACTAGGGCTGCATTTCGGCGGCAACGATGTAGGCTCGGTGATGCTGGAAGAGAATGTAGTGAGGGCCGCTGGGACTAGTAACTGCACCACGGAAGAAGAGTTGCGCAGAATCATTCGCGATGCAGGATTCAAGCCCGTCCAGCGGGATACTCTGTATCGGACTGTGTTTTTGAGCTGATGGACGAAGAATCAAAACACGCAACGACCAGCAACTTATCAAGACGCCTATGCGATATTATGCTCGCTTGCTTGCCGGAACAATATGCGCCAATCCGAACCGTCAGGGCAAATTGGTGCAGGACCGACATAAAGCAACGAACAGCAGCGGTGTATTCTGTGAGGCATAGTAAGAAGCATGTAGAGGTGTTATTAGGATATAAAGAAACGCCCGGAGTAAGAAACGAAATAGAGAACTTCCTTCCCGCAGGTGTGATACTAAAATCGAGACCTTACCCGCACAAAAGTAACTGGGAGAAAAATAGGTAGTGTCCAGTCTTTTGTGTAAACAGTCTGGTTGAAGTTTTGTTTCCGATT
>CAZDYU010000031.1:0-34838 GCA_964509755.1 uncultured Occallatibacter sp.
TGCTGCGCGACCGGATGAGCAATGATCTGCTGCGAATTGTGGATCTGCGCGGCGGCGCGCGGGCGACCATCGATCTCTTGCAGGCGCTGCGCCGCAATGAGATTGTGGCGATTCAAGGGGATCGCGTTTACCACGAGCGGCACACCTTGGAAATCAGTTTTTTTGGTGCGCCGGTTGCATTTCCGCTAGGGCCGTTCGTGCTCTCGCAGGTCTCTGGCGCGCCGGTGCTGCCAGGCTTTGTGGTGCGTCGCGGCTGGCTGCGTTATCGCGTTCTGCTGGGCGCGCCGATCCTGCCAGACTCGACCGGAAGCCGCCAAGAAGACCAGCGCGCCGGGCTGCTGCAAGCGGTGCGGTTTCTTGAAGTGCAGCTAGCCAATTACTATGATCAGTGGGTAAATTTCTTCGATTTCTGGCCGGTTCCCAATCGTGATTGACGCACAAAAAACGATAGTAGTCACCGGGATTGGTGTTGCCAGCCCGTACGGCGCTGGACTCGCGCGTCTGCGGGCTGGGCTGCTGGCGGGCGAGTGCCGCCTCAAGCCGGCCGCGGAGCTCTATCCCGGCTTTCAGGGGATGGTGGCGCAAGTGCGCGACTTGCCACCGGTGGGCGACGGGCACCGCTACTCGCGAACCGACAGGCTGGCGATGGCCGCGGCGCGCGATGCGGTGGTGGAGTATTCCATTCCCAGCAGTCTGCTGCGACCGAGCGGAATCGTTATGGCCAGTACCGTTGCGGGTCTCACGGAAATCGATCCGGGGATTGCGCAGGGGCCGGCGGCATGGTATCGGGACGGTGGGCTGGAGCGCGCTGGGTCGTACCCGGTCTCGCGCGTGGCGGCGTCGGTGGGTGAGCATCTCGGCGTCCAAGGCCCGGCCTGCGCGGTCTCGGTGGCCTGCGCCTCGGGGGCGATGGCGATTGCGCTGGGCGCGAATCTGCTTCTGGACGGAGCCGCGCCGATGATTCTTGCCGGCGGCAGCGACGCGCTGTGCCCTTTCACGCTGAGCGGCTTCAACTCGCTGCAAGCGCTGGACCCCGAGCTTTGCCGGCCCTTTGACCAGGAGCGCAAGGGCCTGAATCTGGGCGAGGGCGCGGCGGTGCTGGTGCTGGAGACGCTGCGCCATGCCAATGAGCGCGGGGCGCGGGTTCTGGCCGTGCTGCGCGGCTGGGCGATGACCAACGATGCCTCGCACCCAACCGCGCCGCGGAAGGATGGGCTGGGGCTGGCCTGCTGCATTGGCCGCGCAATGGAGATGGCCGAGTGCGGCGTTGACGAGATCGGCTACGTGAATGCGCACGGCACCGGCACGCCGCTGAACGATATTGCCGAGACCCATGCCTACGAGCGAGCCTTCGAGGGACGCCGTGGGCCGATCCCGGTCTCTTCGACCAAATCGTATTTTGGCCACTGCCTGGGCGCGGCCGGCGCTCTGGAGGCGGCGATCACGATCGTTGCGATGGAGGCCGGCGCGCTCTTTCCCACTCTCCGGCTGACAACGCCGATTGAAAGCGAGCGCGTGGAACTGCTGCACGGCGCGGTGCGGCGCGAGGCGCTTCCGATGGCGATGTCGGTCTCTGCCGGATTTGGCGGCAGCAATGCCGCGCTGGTTTTTGGGAGGCTGCAATCATGAGTCGCTTGCCCATCATCAGCGGAATCGGCTCGGTGACTCCTTACGGCCCGTTGGCGGGGCTGGTCTCATGCGACGCATTGCAGCCGAGCGCGATCACGGCATGGGAGACAGCGGAGCCGCGCCGCGCCTTTGTGGTCGAGCCGTTTCGCGCGGCCAGCATTGTGCCGGGAGTAAAGACGCGCAGGCTTGACCGGCTCTCCACGTGGGCGCTGGTGGCTTCTTCGCTGGCGCTGCGCGATGCCGGCGTCAATCTAGCGCAGGTGGACCGCTCGCGGGTTGCGGTGTTTTTTGCGACGGGCCTGGGATGCGTGGAACTAACCGAGGCCTTCTATCAGAGCGCCTCTGCGAACGGCTGGGCGGGCACCGATCCGATCACATTTCCGGAGACGCTGACCAATTCTCCAGCAAGTCATGTGGCGCTCTTTCACGATCTGCGCGGGCCCAATTTGACGATTAGCAGCAAGTGCTTTGCCGCCGAGAGCGCGCTGCTGCAGGCCGCGTCCCTGCTGCGCCACGGGCAGGCCCAGTTGGCGATTGTGTTGGCAGGCGACACGCTGACCAGAGCCGTCTACGAGTGGTATGAGACCGCTGGGCTGCTCTCATCGACTTGCTTCGGCGACGATTCTTCGCCGGAGGGATTTGTGCCTGCCGAAGGTTTGGTGGCGATGGTGCTGGAGCCGGCTGGGCGGCAAGCTGCTCGCGCTTATGCGGCGCTGGGCGCGGGGCGCTGGGCCACTGGCGGCGACGCGCGAAAGGGAGCCGAAGAGTTGTTCGGCGAGACGCGGGCAAATTTCGTTTTTTGCGCGGGCAATGGCGCGCCATGCGATTCCACGCCGGAGCTTTGCCTGGCTCGCGGCCTTGGCGGCGATGCGGCAACGGTCTATCCCGCGCAGCCGGTTGCGGCCGGTATGGGCGAAGCCGGCGGACTGCTGCATTTGCTGCTGGCTCTGAGCAAGCAGCCCGGAGCCGGTGAGGCATTGCTGGTGGCAGAATCGGCTCATTGCGGCTATGCGGCGCTGCGACTGGAGATCTTTTGAAGCTGAATGTTTGCATTGCGTCGGCGGCCTATGCCGTGCCCGAAGGCGAAGAGATTGTAGCCGAAATCTTGCAGCGGGAGCGGCTGCGCGTGGAGACGACGCTGGCGCCCCTGACTCCGCTGGCAAGGCAAAAGGCTCTGGACAATCTGGGTCTGAGCCGGGTGCGCGTCTGCGGCAGTGAGCAGCCATACGATCTGGCTTTGCAGGCCGCTAAAAATGCAATTGCCGAAGCGGAAATTGCCGCCGATAAGATTGATTTGATTCTGGATTACAGCACCTTTCCCGGCGAGGATTTTCAATCTATCTCTTTTGCGCACCAATTGAGCGCAGATCTGGGCGCTGAGACCTCCATGAATCTGAGTTTCCGCGCCGGTGGCTGCGGCGCGCTGCATCTGGCCATCAAGACGGCGCTGGGCTGGATGAGCATGGATGAGCGCATTCAGGCCGTTCTGCTGGTCACCGGCGACGCCGCGCCGCGCAATAACCGCACGCTGCTGCCGATCACCGTGCAGGGCGATGCGGCGAGCGCCGTGGTCCTGCGTCGCGAGAATGGGCAAGGCCCGCAGTTGCTCGGTGTGGAAGCGCTGACGCTGGGCCATCTGCACAAGGCCATCGCCATCGGACACCAGAATGGGCAGATCGAACTCATCGCGGACGCCGTGACAATCGAGCATAAGGTGATGCCGATCTTTTATCTTCATCTCTTCCGGCTGGCGAACAAAGTTCTGGGCGACGCCGGGCTGCGGTTGAGCGACGTGGACCACTTTATCTACTCGAATATCAGCCGCCGCGACCGCGAGGGCTTTGGCAAGATGGTGGGCTTGAGCAGAGAGAGTTTGCCCGCGACGCGCATGTGCGACTTCGGCCATACCTTTGCAAGCGACCTGGTAATCAACTATGTGGAACTGCGGCGCAACGGGCTGATTCATCCCGGCCAATTGCTCCTCTTCGCCTCGGCCGGCATCGGTTTCACCTGGGGGGTGACGCTTGCCCGCGCCTGAGCCAAAGTCGGAGTGCAACCTGCTGCATGAGTGGCTGCGGCTGACGGCAGCGGCTCTTCCAGAGAAACCCGCAATCGTCGAAGAGGAGCGCATCACATCTTTTGGCGAGCTATTTGCGCAGGCCGAATCGCTGGCCCTGCGCCTTTGCGACTATGGAATTCAACCCGGCGACCGCATCGCCCTCGCGCTCGCAAAGACGACCGAGTCCATCATTGCCGTCTTTGCCTCGCTGCTGGCCGGAGCGATTTATGTTCCGCTGCATCCTCGCTGGCCGCGCCCGCGCATGGATGCGGTTCTGGCCGAGTGCGGCGCGCGCTTGCTGATTGAAATTGAGGGCCGCGAGCCGCGGATTACAGACTTGCAGACGGGCGCAAGCATGGCCTGGCGAGGGATAGCGTCGGCTGTTGCGCTGCCCCAAACGTCTGCCGAGGACACGGCCTTTCTTCTTTTCACTTCCGGCTCGACGGGCCGTCCCAAGGGCGTCGAGCTCACGCACCGCGCCGTCGCCGCCTTTGTCCGCTGGACGGCGCAAGAGTTTCTAATCACCTCCAGCGACCGCCTTGCCTGCCCTTCGCCGCTCGGCTTCGATCTGTCTACCTTCGACATCTTCAACATGGCTCTCTGCGGAGCAACGGCCGTGGTGGTTCCGGAAAACATTGCGTGGATGCCGCGCTTTCTGGTGCAGTTTCTGCGCGAATCCCGCATTACCTGCTGGTATTCGGTCCCTTCGATTCTTGCCGGAATGCTGCAGGATGGCCGCTTGGCCGCGCATTCCTATCCAGACTTGCGCTTGATTCTCTTTGCCGGCGAAACATTTCCCGCGCCCATTCTGGCCAGGCTGCAAGCAGTTGTGCCGCACGCGCTCTGCGCAAATCTCTATGGCCCGACAGAGACGAACGTCGTGACATGGTGCACAGTTCCCGCTGGCTTTGACGGCGCGCAGCCGTTGCCCATTGGCCGCGCCTGCCCGTATGCGAAAGTACGCGTCGGCGAAGACAGTGAAGAGTTATTGGCGGGCGGCGATTCGCTGATGCGCGGCTACTGGAATTGCCCCGATGAGACGGCACGCAGCTTTGTCACCATCGGCGGCGATCTTTATTACCGCACCGGCGACCGCGTCTCGCTTGCCCCCGACGGAAGCTACCTCTTTGCCGGGCGTCTTGATCGCCAGGTCAAGCGCCGCGGCTTCCGCATTGAGCTTGGAGAGATCGAAGCCGCGCTCCTCACCCATCAAGATATACTGGAGGCAGCCGTGGTTGCAGTTGAAGAAGAGCAGATAGGCTTGCGGATCGTGGCTTTTGTTCGTCTCGGCGCCGGGGCTGCGCAGACTTCGGCCAATCTGAGAGCCCACTGCGGAAGCCGCTTGCCTTCCTATATGCTACCCGACCGCATTCTTTTTCTCGATGCGATCTGGAAAGGCGACCGGGGCAAGATCGATTATTCCGCCCTGTCTAAATTTGCGGTAGCGGGATTGCGGAAGGATTGATGCGTGGAGATCAAGAACGAAATTCGAGAGTTTGTGGCGAGGCAATATCTTCCCGATGCCTCAGTCGAGACGGTCACAGACACCATGCCATTGATCACCAGTGGCATCGTAGATTCGATTGGAATGCTCGGCCTGGTCGATTTTCTCGAGGGCCGTTATGAAGTTGAATTCATGCCCCGCGAAGTGGACGTGCACAGCCTGGATACAATCGAGAGCATTGAGGCGCTGATCCGCGCCAAACTATCGGTCAAAAGTGAATCGGATAAGATAAGTCGATGAAGTGCGTCTCCAGCAAGGGTGAGGCGAAGATCGGATAGAGGTTGCATGAGAGCATTGCTGGTTCAGAGTCCCGCTACATCGCCCTGGGTTCCACGCCGTCAATGGGAGCCGCCCAGCGTTGCCATGGCGACAATCGCCGCTCAGATCGACAATCACGATGTGCGCGTCGCCGACATGGTGGTCTGGCGCAAGCAGGCGGTGCCGCGCTTTCTGGAATTGCTGCGCAGCTTCAAGCCCGATGTTGTGGGTTTCACTTCCATGACCTTCCAATACGACACCACAGCCGGCTTTGCCTACCTGACCAAGCAATTCGACAGCCGCATCAAGACCGTGCTGGGCGGCTATCATGCCACGCTGTTTTCAGAGACCATCGCCAATGGCCAGGACGTGGGCCTGTGGGATTTTCTGATGCGCGGCGAGGGCGACTTTTCCTTTGGCGAAATGCTGGACAGCCTGGAAAACGGCAGCCGCGGCATGGACAAGATTCTCGGCCTCTCGTATAAGGAAGACGGCGTCTTCCATCACAATGCGGCCCGTCCGCTGGAAGACCTGACCCGCATCCGCATTCCCGCCCGCGACAAACGAATGGTCAAGGGATTTCACATGTACTTCCGCAAGGCCGACGTGATCGAGACCTCGCGCGGCTGCCTGCACCTCTGTAATTTTTGTAGCATCCGCGAGATGTATGGCCGCTCCTTCCGCCTTTTCCCCATCGAGCGCGTGCTGGCCGACATTGAAGACGCATACAGCCGCGGCGCGCGCCACATCTTCTGCACCGACGACAACATCACGCTGGACATGGAGCGCTTTGAAAAGCTGTGCGAGGGCGTCATTGCCCTCAAGCTCAAGGACCTGATGTTCACCACGCAGGCCAGCCCCATCGGCTTCGCCAATCGCCCGGATATTGCCAAGAAAATGGTCAAAGCGGGCTTCGTATCCATCTTTCTTGGAATTGAAAACGGCTCGCAAAAAAACCTGCGCACCATGCATAAGCCCAATACGCTCGACACCATTCAGCGCGGCGTCGAGGCTCTGCAAAAAGAAGGTATCATCGTCATTGCCGGCATCATCAACGGGCTGCCCGACGACGACCCGGAAAGTATGCGCGAAAATTATCAGTTCATCAAAAAGATGGGCATCACCAGCGTCATGGATCAGATTATGACGCCCTACCCGAAAACGCCGCTGCGGGGCGAGATGATCGAGGGCGGCCGCGTGGCCAACCTTGAGGATTTCCGCTGGTACGACGGCTACTTCAGCAACGTGCGCACCAGCCAGCTTGAGCCCGAGGAACTGAATTTTGTGCGCTGGAAGATTCGCCGCGAAGTGATCGGCATGTGGCGCGCCACGCCCGGCGACTGGAAGTTCTTCAAGGCTTATACCTACTTCTGGGAGTTTTTCTTCCGGCATATCGTCTGGCTCAACGAACGCATGTTGGAGGCCGTCTTCGGCATTGAGGGCCGCTACAAATTGCAGATGCGCCACTTTCTGCAATTGAACGATTTCGGCATCAAGATTCCCGGCCGCAAGCGCGTCGAGAACTACCATCCTGTCTACGGCGACCACACTGACCCCTACAAAGACACGCGCTGGAGCCTGCTCAAGCAGCGTCTGCCCTTCCCCTGGCGAAAGCGCTTGACGGTGGCCCCTGAAGAACAGTAGTGTGGATGCGCGCGGGAAAGGCGGCGGAATCGGTTCCAGATTTCAGCCGGGCGCGAAAGATGCGATTTCCGATCACGATTTTTCTTCTGGCATTTGTAATTTCCTTACCGGCATTCTGCCAGAATCAGGCTGATAGTTATCCCGATTCACGGGCTGCGCGTGAACTGAAAGCCTGTGGCGCTGCCGACAAAGAAGTCAACTTCACCGTCGCAGCCGATCTGAACGCGCATCCCAATGCGGCGCAGCCCACGGCCAAGGCGCTGGTTTACGTTGTCCGCCCGCATCACGGCATGGCCTCTTACACCAGCAAGCTTGCCGTGGATGGCACATGGATGGGCGCCAACCTCAGCGGCAGCTACTTCACGCTGATGCTGGAGCCGGGGCTGCATTATCTCTGCTCGGAGGCCAAGACACGCAGCCTGCTGATTTTTACGGCAGAGGCGGGCAAGACCTACTTCGTCGAGGAGCAGGTTGTCTTCAAGCCGCATTCGCCGGTGCACAATCTTTTCCTGCTCACGGAAGCCGACGCCAAGCCGCTGCTGGCTCTGGCGGCTCCGAGTTCCTGGAAGATTCAATGACAGATGATCGGAGATGGAAGATGCAAAGAGCTGCCGTTTTGTTTTTATTGATTTTTACCGGCTCGATTCTGCTCCACGGCCAAGCCTCGCAGACGGATGCGAACGCCTGGCTCAATGCCAGCACCGAAACCGCAGCAGTAAATGTGACCGGCATCTGGAATGGCGGCGATTGGGGCTTGGTCTCGCTCACGCAGCAGCAGGGCGGCCGCAGAATCATCGGCACAGCCGACGGATGGGATGTAACCGGCGTGGTCAGTGGCAAGACCGTCTATCTGCTCCTCTGGAAGAAAGACACAGTCGCATTTTCGGCTAAACTGTCAATCGACGGCACTGGGCAACTGACCGGAGTCTACGCCAAAGGAATTCTCTCCGCGGCTGCAAAGACTGTCCCGATGCAACTGAAGAAATAGTCTATAAAACTGAAGCGCGACTAGCCTCGCTCAGGCGGTCGCGCTTCTTCGTTTACAGAACTTCACCACACCAACCAGGCTTACTTCTTGCCGTTCACCTCTCCGGTAACTTCCACGCCCACCTTGATGCCCACTTCCTTGAGCGCTTCTGTGAGAAAGCCTCTGAGGCCCCAGTCATTTCCGTAATAAGGCCGCACCGGTATCATGCCGATTTCATTGCCGGTCTTGGGGTCGATGAAGTGGATGGCCAAAATCAAGTGATAGTTGTTGTAGTCGACGTGAACGTCGGTGAACTTGATGTAGAGGTCGTTGCCGGCCGCGTTTGTATCCGTCTCATCCTTGGCCCTGACAATGGTCTTGCCGGGCACGTAGGTTGCTTGCAGATTTGAGGCAAACGCCGCATTCAAGGAAGCAATTAAATCCGTCCACTCGGCCTTGTCGTGGTAACCGAAGGCGGCCCACTCGTCAGGGCCCATATCGATCCAGCCGACGAATATCTTGCTCGATCCTTGCAAGTTGGTGGCCGTTTCCTTGTTGAGAAAGCGTGGAACGCCGTGACGCCCAGCCAGCATTTGAGTGGGTAGAGCCAGACAGATCGAGAACAATACTGCGGGAATGAGAAACCTTTTCATGAAACTCTCCTTTTGTGACTGCTCGTTTGCGTTTACTTTCCAGCCTGCTCGCATTGTAATTCTTTTTGCAATGCTCGATTTACTTGGTCTAACTCCTTTTCCAGACAGCTCTCCAGGGTGCAAAGACCCGCGGAGTAATCTTTCATGGGAATTGCCGCAACCTCGGTACTGGTATTGAGGTCGATTAAATGTACCGAAAGATCAAGAACGTATTTCTTGCTGTAGAAGACCCCGAAGAACTTGATAAAGAGGTCGTTGCCTGCGGTGTTTTCATCCAGGCTATGCTTGGCCCCAACTATCGTGCGACCGGACGCGCATTTCCTTTTCAGGGTCTCCTGAAACTTCAGGTTCTCGTGGAGAATCACGTCCTCATACTCTTCTTTGGTGTTGTAGCCCATATTATAGTAAGGTTCAGGGTTCACATCGACCCAGCCGACAAAGACGCGGTTCATGCCCGCCATGGGCGTTGGTTTCCTTCCCTTTCCCGCAAGCGAAGCTGGAAGCGCGAGACACAACAGAAACAATACCACGGGGATTGCAAATCGTCTCATTGGTATCTTGCCTTTCTATTGCTACAGTCCGGTTGGTATGAGGGACGCAATTAATTTTGCCTCCCTCATACCCTAAATGCGCCTGCAAGTCTCGTTCGTTTGCGCAACTTGGAGAACTCCTCGTTACTTCCCCTTCTCCTTGGGAGCGATGATCCCCTGCAAATCAATGCCGAGCTCATCCAATTCCTTGGTAATGCAACCCTCGAGGGCGCAGAGGCGGCCACGGTATCTCGCATTGGTAATGGTCGCCACTTCCTTGTTTTCTTTCACGTCGATGACGTGCGCAGAGGCGTGAAGAACATAGGATGAATCGAAAACGACGTCGTCGAAGCGGATATAGAGATCGCTTCCGGCTGTGTTTTCATCATCTTTGTTCTTGGCTCCCTCGACGGTGCGGCCGGCCAGGTATTTCGCTTTGCATTGCGCGAGAAAATCGGCGTTCGCTTTGTTGATGGCTGCAACCCAATCGTCCTTGGTTTTGTATCCCAGGGATGAATAAGCGCTGGGATTCAGATCAACCCAGCCAACAAAGATGTGGTTCATATTGGACAAGTCGACTGGGGGCGCCTTCTTGCCTTTCGCGCTCATTGAAGCTGGAAGCGCAAGACAGAGCAGGAAAAGTGCTACCGGAAGTGCAAACCGTTTCATGAGAAATCGTCCTTTCTGTTGCGAGATTGAATCCGAATTTCAGAACGTTTTGAAGGCCAAATTCGGTCCCGGCGAATTATAACACCGAGATAATTACTCAAGCCGTGACAGGGAAAAGGGTCGATTGTATTACCACTTTTGGACTAAATAAATCTAAATCAGCCCGCCATCGACGGCGATAACTTGAGCCGTGATGTAACTGGCAGCGGGCGAGGCCAAAAAGACAACCAAGGGCGCGATTTCCTCCGGCCGGCCAAAGCGGCCCAGGGGGATTTCAGCCAGCAGGCGAGCCTCTTCTTTCTGGATGTACTTGGCCGACATAGGGCTGGGCACCACGCCGGGGCAGACGGCGTTGACGCGGATATTGAAGCGCCCTGCCTCGCGCGCCAGCGATTTGGTGAAGGCGATGATGCCGCCCTTGGAGGCAGCATAGTTGCATTGACCGGCCTGGCCGCGCACACCGCTGGGCGAGACAATATTGCAGATGCTGCCGCCGCCTTGGCGCATCATGCCCAGCACGGCAAGCTTTGAGCAGAGGTAGGTGGCGCGGAGATTGGTGGCGATGACCTCGTCCCACTGCTCTTCGCTCATGAAGGCGAGCAGCGCATCGCGGTTGATGCCGGCGTTGTTGACCAGGCAGGCGACGGGGCCGAAGCGGGCTTCGACCTGCATGAAGAGTGCCGCCGCGCTCTCGCGATCCGTGAGGTTGGCTCCGAAGGCGGCAGCTTCTCCACCGACGGCGACAATGCTTTCAACGACGCCGTCGGCCGCCTGCTGGCCGCGATGATAGTGCACGGCGACGCGCCATCCGACGGCGGCCAAAGCCTGCGCCATGGCCGCGCCCAATGTCCCCGATGCGCCGGTGATCAACGCGGTTTGCTTCTCTGTCGTCATGGCTGCTAGAAAGGCTTGAAGACCATCACGATCGCCCCGACGCGGGAGTTGTAGCGAGCAATGTTTCCATCCAACGCGTAGGAGATGGTGCCCTGGATCAGTGTGCCTCTGGGACCGGCCAGGTTGAAGTTGGTCTCGATGCCATCGTATCTCTTGAAGTGGCTGGACTCGGCAAGGTTGCGGGCGCGGGCATAGCTGTAGAGGCCCTCGAATTTGATGAAGTCCATCACGTTGAGGCCGTAGTGGACGTTGGCCGTCGCGATAGCGTCAAAGGAGTCTGTGCCGCCGGGAATGCCGTGCAAGCGCACTGAGGAGAAGTTAGATGGGAAGTAACGTGAGAAGCGGTCCAACTGATCGCCGCCAAAGTAGGCCATATCCCAGCCTGCCTTGGTGAATTTGCGAATGTAGTAATCCTTGTTGAGGTCGGCGTCGTAGAGGGTGTAGGCGTTCTGCGGAAGCGGCGATGAGGGCAGCGTCAGCGTTGCGCAAGCAGCAACCGAAGCAAGACATCCGAATTGCTTCCAATTCAAGCGCTGGCCGCGGGTGCCGTCGGCGGTAAAGATGTAGCCCTTTTCCGTAAGCCGGAGCTGCAGGCCGGGCAACAGCGCGACGCCATTGCGCGGCTGCTCGTAACTGGTGGAAGTTTCACTGGTGCGGCGATAGATGTTGTAGGCGAGGTATGTGTAACCCGTCGCGCTGAAGTGATTGGTGGCCTGCCAGGTGGCGCGCGCGCCCACTGTCTGCTCCCAGGCCCAGATCTCTTCTGATGTCACTTCTGTGTCCGCCGTCTTGCCGGTGCAAGCTGAATTTGACGGTACCGCGGCACAGTAGATGCGGTTCTCGCCGGGCAGCGCGGAGAGCGCAAGATCGGCGCTGAGACGATACTGCTTTCCGTACTGCTTGGAGAGATTGTTGACCAGGATCGGCCCGGCGAAAAATGTGGAAAGCTGCGCGCCGGTATGGCGGAAATCGAAGTCGGCCATGCTGATGCCGGCGATTGGGATGGGGAAGTTGAAGGTTCCCTGGTACATTGCGCCGCCCACCATGGAGATGATGCGCGTCTGGCTGGTCTGCTGCAAGACGCGCTCACCCTTGACGATCTTGAGTTCGCGCAGGCCTTGATCGGTGTCGCGAAACATGGGCAGGTCGGAGCTGTGCGCGGCCGACAGATCGACGGCCAGGTGCGGCGTGTTGATGGCGTAATCGGAGAATTGCAGCGTCCGTTGCAACTGAAAGTCGCGGCCGGCGGCATTGAGCGTCTGCTGCGCGCTGACGGAGTGAAGCAGGTTGAAGCGGTTGCCCTTGCCGTCGTCGATCAGAGTGTAGTTTTGAGTTTCAAGATTGACCACAATACTGCTGTGCGCGCCGCGCTGGCTGAGGGTTTGGCGCACCTCGCGGAAGCTTGTGCCGTCGATCCAGATCTTGCCGCTGTAGAGATTTTCATCCTGTATCTTGGGCTCGACGCCGACCACGTAGCATTGCGCGCCGTCGACCATCTCGGTGCCCAGAAGCTTGTAAGCGTAGCGCTCGTTCAGCGCCAGCTCAAGAGGCTGGCTAAGCACCTTTTCCGGCTCCAGTTGCGGCAGCGGAAATTCGTGCCTGCTGTTGAATTTAACGCCATTGACGAAGAGTTCCGTTTGTTCCTGCTCCATCTTTCCATTGCGATCGTAGAACTGCCGAAGATGCATCGCGATGTCGAAGGGCGCGGCCACGGCGGTGCTTTCAAAGTGCAGGTTCATGAAGCTCGACGACTCGTAGTTGTCGAGCAAGCGTTTCTGCGCCTCGCGGTATTGCTGCCAACGCGCAATGATCTCTTCGACGCTGAGATCGATGCCGGCCTTGACCACAACCTGGTTGTAGACGGCAGTTTCCGAACTGGTTTTCTTGTGAATCGTCGCAAGCACGAAAGGCGCGGCGCTGGCGCATGTTGCAAACTGGCCCGCGTCATTGGCCGTGGCGGCGATGCGGTCGCCGGTCTCGGCGTCAAAGCAGGCAATTTCAAACTGCGCGATGGTTGCGCCGTGCAGCGCGACGGTTTTGGTCTGACCGGCGGAGGCTCCGGCCGGCGCGAGAACAACCAGATCCGCGGATTGACCGCTGCCGAACCAGCCGGCATCATTGCTGCTTGCGCCGTCCACATTGAGTGTAAGAGGCATGGCCTTGGCATCGAGACGCAGCAGGCTGGCGGGAAGCGAATGGGCCAAGAAGCTGTTGGCCGCGCAGAATTGGTTGGCGGCGGCATCACTGAAAGGAGTCGACCAATACATTTCTATTGAGGAACCAGAGTTGGCTAAAGCAGCAGCCAAATAGGATGTCGCCGTAGCCCTTTCCCCGTCCAATTTCAGAATCAGCGGCTTGTTCAGCGCCTCTTTGGCCAGCCAATCCGCATCGGTGCGCCAGTGATCTGAGCCGGTTGTGCCGAGCAAATCCGCATAAGTGGCCAGACGCTTGACGCTCTCGCCGTTCTGCTCAATGAAGCCATCGGGAAAGACAAAAGCCAATCGCAGGGCGGGGTTGATCCCCTTGACGCCGACAGCGAGACGCAGCAGGGCAAAGACAAAGAGATCGGATTTCTGCTGAGACGCGCCCGGCTCAACGATCACTCCGCGCAGGGCGGGAGCGGTGAGCGGCGCGGATTTCAAAAAGCTATCGACTTGTTCGGTGAGCTGCTTCTCGGTTTCGTCGCCGCCGATGGACTGGGGACTGACGCCTAGATGCAGCCAAATCTGAGAGCTGGCCGGGAGAGTCAGGAGAGCCTGCGACTGATCGGCGAATGCGGCTGCGGAGCCAGACTTCTCCGCGTTTTGAAACGCGACCGAGGGCAGCACAAGAACAGAATCTTCGCCGCATCGATCGGCGGCCTTCAGGCTCGCGGCCAGTGTTTGACCGCTGGCAGGCGCGGGGACCGAGACGGCGTCTCTGGGCAGACCGGATTGCGCAATGGCAAAGGATGAGAGAAATACGAGCGGCAGAAGGGCGCAGATACACAAGCCGGACGTTCTAGAAAAGGCGCTCATTGCGGACAGAAGCGACTTCTTCATTGTTTTATTGGGACCTCCGTCCCGTGAGACGGTAGAAAAGCAGGAAAGGTAAACTTTTTGGCGCAAAAAAACTGACTGCGCCTGGCAATCTCTATTCGGCCACTGCGCCGCCGAGAACTGCGCCGCTGCACGGCTTTGCCGACTTGTCTGCAATGCGCGTCAATTCCTCGCTCTCGCGCAGCCGAGCGCCGGCATTGTAACTGCAGAATGGAATCAACTGGCCATCGGTGGCGACGTATTGAATGATGCAGCGGCGTAGCCGGCGCAGGTTGTAACTGTGCGCATCCATGAAATGCATTCCAGCCACAAAGATTCCATTGAAGCCGCGCTGCGCCCATCCCTCGCTGCGGCCCTCGTGCTTGTCTTCCCACGCGTCCAGGCTGTGCAGCAGTCGCTGGAAAGTGAGTCCCTGCGGGGTCTTGCGCAGATCCAGGCATTGCGAGAACTGGCCGAACTGGCGAATCCGGGAGATCTTCCGCTCGATCATGCCTTGCTCGGCATGAGGCTTGATGCCCGCCATGCCGCGCAGAAAACGATCCAGGTCAAAGAAACTGCTCAGGCAGAATGGCTTGTTATTGTCGTCCACATAGAAGAAGGTTCCAATGGAGCAATGCGCGTCGCTGAGCGGCGGATGCGAGTCCTCGTTGCGCACGCGCTCAATGGCGCGCGTCAGCAGCGAGAGCGAATTCAGCGGGAACCAATCGTCGGGAAAGCGCGTCAGGCCGGTCTGCTCTCCAAATGCTCGGGCCATCGCCGCCAGATTGAAGGGTTCGCCGTCTTTCTTGTCGACTGTAATGCGGCCCACGTCCGCGCAGGGCTGAATGCTGATGCCGGTTACAAATTTATTGTGCTCCAGCGCAAACTGAAAGATCGCGCCAAGCTGGTCGTCGTTCACCCCGGTCATGATGGTGGGCACCAGAACCAGACGCATATTCGTCTGCTCGATGCTGCGTACCGCGGCAATCTTCTTCTCCAGCAGCCGCTGCCCGCGCATCTTCATATAAACGTCGTCGTTCATGCCGTCGAACTGCAAATAGAGCGTATGCAGGCCCGACTCCTCGCAGAGCTTGGCGTAAGCCGGATCGACAAAGCGGCTGCCGTTGGTGGCCACTTGAAGATGCGTGAAGCCCATATCGCGCGCGGTGCTGAGAATCTTTGGAAAATCCGGATGCAGCGTCGGCTCGCCGCCAGAGAACTGAACGCTGCGGCAAGGTACCGGCCGATCGAGCAGCGCCTTCAGCATCTTCACCACCACTTCCATCTCCAGGAAGTAGTGGCTGTCTTCGCCCTTGGCCTCGGCGAAGCAGACAGGGCACTTGAAGTTGCAGCGGTTGGTAATGTCGATAACCGCCAGACAGGGTTCGTTCTGGCTTCCCATATCCGTGCCGCAGCAGCCTGGGCCGGAGGGCATCGCAGCCGCATCGTAATCCGGAAAAACCAGTTTGTTCCACTCTTCCAATCGGCGATAAAGGGCCGTATCGGAGAAAATCAAGTCCTCGCTGGGGGTATGGCAGGGACACTCCGTGCGCTGATAAACCTTGCCGCCGCGATCGAAGACTACCGAACGCGAAGGCTTTCCACAGCGAGGGCACAGAGAAGAAACAGTGTCAATTATTGCATTGCCAATAAACGCTTCCAACGTGGACCTTCCAATATCAGTCTGGATTCCTAAAGTCTACACGAAGCCCGTCAAGGCAGTCGCGGTTCTATGGGAATTCACAACCCTTTTAAGAGAATAATTGGCGAAGATGTGCCTACATGCTCAACTCGCCGCTCCTCAAAGTGGAGGCCAGGCTCTCAAACAGGAAGAGATTATTCAGGGGTACGCCGAGTAGCTCCGACAACCGTCACGGCAACGCCGGAAGCCGTCAATAAAATGTCGCCCGTCGCCACGAAGGCATCTCCCAAACAGGACATGTTATTAGCGCTGCAATTTCTTTCCAGAGTGGATCCCAACAACGCGCCTCCAGCGGCCATCACGGAAATGCCAATGACGGTCATAATCTTTCCGCCTTTGCTCCAGTGGCGTTTGTAAATGTGCGCCGAGGAGGCCATCTGAGCATCATGGTCCGCGCGCACTTCTGCAAGGCTGGGTATTGCGTTTGAACTGCGCGCCAGCTCATTGAAGGGTATGGGTTCCTGTGCCGCACATGACAGGGTTGAGACGAACAAAGCCATCGCCAAGAGAACGGCGCAAATACTTTTCATGCATACCTCATTCCGATCTATCGTCAAAGCGGAAACTGGCCAGATTGTAGCAGGTTCGCGCCAGCCACATTCATTCCTTGTCAACCATCCCGGCGGCAAGATAGCTGATCGCCTTCGACTCCAATCAGAATCACTGCGGGAATCAGCCACAATCCGCCGGCCAAAGTCAGCGCGACGCCCAGCGAAGTGACAAGCCCCAGTTCAGCCAGCGGCGGAAACGTTGCCGCCATCAGCGCGCCGAAGCCGATGATCGTCGTCAGGTTCGACTGAATCAGCGCCGCGCCCGAGGCTTTGGCGACATCGAGAATGCTGTTCGGCGACGTCTCCAGATAGCGCCGCACCAGATGAATTCCGTTGTCGATTCCGATCCCGATGATGAGTGGAATAGCGGTGACTGCCATGAAGCTGAAGGGATGGCCAAAAAGCCGCAGCAGGCCAAAGGTGACCACGATTGCAAAAACAATCGGCATCAGCACCAGCAGCGTGATGCGCAGATTGCGGAAAGTGAGATAGACAATCCCGAGAATCGCCGCGGCCGTCCATAGCAAGGCCCGGCGGCTATCGCCGAGAACCTGGCTTTGCAGGTCGCGGTTGATCTTGTCGAACGAAAACTCGACGAACGGTCCATATTGTGCGCGCCACGAGTTCAGAACAGTATCAGGAATGGCCTGATGCGCGTTGGCGTCCGCTGTATAGAAAGCAATGGCCGCCACGTAATGTCCGTCTTTTGTTCTGCGCAAGCTGTTGTCAAGCAATCCTGCTGGCAGATATATTGCGGCCGATTCCAGCGTGATGGGATCGGGTTGCCTGGAGAGTTTGCGCAATTGGGCAATGTAAGGCCGGTAAGGTTCGGTGCGCAGGCCATTTTCAGCGAGCGCAGCCTGCAGTGCATCTGCCGAGGCGTTCAGGTCCATGCCTTTTAGAAATGCGGCGCGCTGCTGCTGCTCAAAGTGCGAAGGCAGCAACTGAGTTGGAGAAAAAATGGATTTGAGAGCCCCCGTCTGCCGATAAGCTTCAAGGCCGACAGTGAGATTTTCGGCGCGGCGCAAAACCTGCTCTTCATCGCCGGCAATCAACAGCAGCGTCGGGCTGCCCTCGATGCCGAATTTTGCCGAGAGCAGATTCTGCGCGATATTTGCCTCATTATTGGCGTCGCCCATCACGGCAAAACTGCCGCCCATTTTGATCGTCGGCAACAAAAAAACACAAAGCAGAAAGAGACCGCTAGCAGCGCCGACAACCCATCGAGCGTGGCGGCAGACAAAATTCAGTGAGCAGCGTGCCAGCGCGGGCAGAAAGCGGAAGGCAATGGCTTCAGGTGCAAAGGGGCGAATGTATCGGTTCCATAATTGCATCAGAGCGGGCACCGTCAGCAGCGTGTGAATCGCCATCATGAACATGCCGACGGTGAGGATGAAGCCGAACTCGGCGAGCGCCTTGAAGCTGGATGCGGCCAGCGCGGCGGTGGCCGAGGCTGCGGTGAGCGTGCAAAGAACGACACTCGCGCCGGTAGTTTCAAAGGTACGCAGCATGGCCGCATTGAAGCTGCCTCCCGCGGCCCACTCCTGCGGTGAGCGATTGAAAAAGTGCACGACCTGATCGTCGCCCAGGCCGGCAAGAATCGCAATAAATGAGAGGCTGATCAGGTTGACCTCGCCCGGATAGTAGCTGGCGATGCCCGTGGTCCAGAGAATGCCCAGGCTCGTAGGCAGCAGCGAAAGCAGCAGCAACGGAAGGCTGGGATAAACCAGCAAGCAAAGCAGCAGGCTGCCGACAATCGAAACCAGCGAGACGCGGCGGATGTTGCTCTCAACAAATTTATGGTCCTGCTCCGCGTAGACATAAGCGCCTGCTGGAATGGCGCGCAGGCCGGCGGCGTGAATCTCCGGATCTGCGCTCGCGCCCTGAATCTGCGAGCGGGTCCATTGCATGATCTCTTCGGCAGAGCGGTAGTCCACGGCCGAAGCGCGCGGCTCGGCAATGATCAGCAGCGCCTTGTGATCGCGACTGAAGAAGCGGTTTCCCGATCCCCATGCAAGATCGAAATTTGAAAATTGCGTGAAGGCTTGGCCGCTGCCCGCCGTCACGCTCATCAGCCCCAGCGGGTCGGCGACAAAGTAATCGGCGCCCATGGTGGAGAACGGCGTGACCAGTTCGGCAGCCGCGCTGCGCACGTTCTTGTGAATCTCTTGCGGATCAAGACGGCGCCTCAATTCCGCGCTCTGCGCAGGCGTGTCATACGACGGAAAATGCCAGGAAAAAAGCCGCACCAGATTGAGCAGTTCCTCTTGGCTGAGCCCGCAGCGCGCCTGCTTGAAGAGTCCGCTGGCAGCCATCTGCGCGGTCAGCCGGTCGGCCATCGCCTCCATTGCTTCACTGCTGTCTGCCTCGCTGCTGCCGGCGTCGCCCTGTGGCGCCTGCACCATGAGGAAGAGCTGATTCCCGTAGCCGAGTTCCTTGCCGATCTGACTCGCCGCCTGCCACTGCGGATCATGGGAGCCGAACATGTCGGTCAACTCGGTTTCAGTTCGCAGGTTGTGAATATTGGCGTAGAGAAAAAGCGTCACGGCAAGCGAGAGCCCCACCAGCAACCCAGGATGAGCGACCACGAGTCGCCCCCAAGCGCGCATCAGGCGAGCCATCATGCGGCGCTCTCCACCGCCGGACGGCGGGCAAGAATGAGAATGTGAGCCAGCGGCAGGCGATTGCGGAAGCGCCGCATCTCGACCTGCATTCCTGCCTCAAGCAGTACGCTCTCATATTGCTCAGCCGCAAGAATCATCGGCCGCGCGCCAACATGTTCGGTGGAAAAGAGCAGCCGGTCCAGGCCCAGTGTGAGCAGAGTCCGCAGCCCGCGTTCGCGGTCATGTACGCGGAAGATCAGCCGGCCGTCAGGCTCCAGAGCCGCGCAGCAGCGCCTCAGCAGCACCTTCTGTTCGTCGGCGGAAAGATACTGCAAAACATCAAGAATGAGAATCAGATCCGCCGATGGCAGTGGGAAATCGCGGACATCGCAGACGCTGGTTTCTGCGTTGAAATCGCGCAGAGCCTGCTGCGCCACCTCAATGCGATGAGCACTCAAATCGCAACCGGCCAGACGCCGAACGGGCTGATCGAAGGCCGCAAAGCACAGCGCCATCCCGTAGCCGCAGCCCAGATCGACCACCGTTCCCGAGCCCAGATTCTCGGCAGCGAGCAGGGAAAAGATCCGGTCTAGCCGCATCTTCCAGCGAACAAATCCCCGGTCGTAGCGCGGGCTTGCGGCGTAGGTCCGATTGACGAAACCGATGCGGCGGCGCAGCAGACGCTGTGAAGGAGCTGTCCAATAGACGACGATAGCGGTAAGAAAAGCCAGCGCCGCGCCAACGATCAGCCCCAGCAGAAGACTGCCAAGAACCCAGGAAAATATCTGCTCTCTCATTTGCGCGGTGGAAAAAGCAATCAAATGCCAGGGCTGAAACGATCCATGGCGCAGAAAGCCGCCCAGTTCCAACGACGCTACAACCAGCAGCGGCTGCAGCAGAGGATTGTTGATGAAAGTGCTGGCAAAAGTGAGCGGTTTGTTGAGGCGAAAGAGAAAAGCCAAGCCCAGAGCCGCCAGCGTTTGCAGACCGTAGATCGGCACGATGCCAACAAAGACGCCGCAAAAAACGGCAGCCGCGGCCGAAGCCGGATCGAGCCGCTCGGTCAAAAGTGTGGCCGCGAATTTCTTGAGTGGAGCCTTCAATCCCTCGAACACTTCCTGCCTTTTCTTGATGAATCCAGTCTATCTTCCCGAGACAACCGACAGCTCGCCGCTGGCCACTTTTTCGCCTTCTGCGCTTACACTACCTACAATGTAAGCCATTTTCCCAGCCTCGGTGAGCTTGGAGGTCTCAATCCGCAGCGGAGTTCCGGGCGTTACTGGCTTGAAAAACTTGAAGCGATTGACCGCGGCCAGCAGCGCCGAGCCCATCATCTCTTCTGGATTGGCAGAGCCCATCATCACTGCCGCCGTCTGCGCCACGGCTTCGATCAGCAAAACTCCCGGCAAGATCGGCTTGCCGGGAAAATGCCCGGCAAAGAGAGGATTCCCCGCGTCCACCGTGAGCCACGCCACGCAGCGAACGCCCGGCTCCAACTCCTCTACGCAGTTGATCCACAAGAAAGGAGCGCGATGCGGAATGATCTTTTCGATTTCGTTTCGCTCCATCATTTTGGCTTGATCACCTCAAAGGTCTCCGCGGGCAGCTTGGTATTCGTTGTCGTGAAGTCGATGACGAAGACGCTGTTGACGCCGTTCTTTCCATCCACTTCGAGCGAGCGCGGCAGAAAATCGTGTTTGCCGAGCTTGACCACCAGATAGTTCATGCGGCGGCGAAAAGTCTCAGTTCGCGGAACAAATTTCATCTCGTAATCGCGCGCGTTTTCCGTTGCCGTAATAGTGAAGTTTTTCTTCAAGCCTGCGATGGAATTTTCGCGGCTGAAGGCCGATTGCGCTCGCCGTACGCCATTACCGATTTCCAGAATCTCCGTCTTCCCGTCTCCGCTGGTTACGTTGAGATAGTCGGTATTGAAGCGGATATGCATCGGGTGGGGCGCAAAGTATTCCAGCGAGAAGCGGGCCATGCCCTCAGCGCAAAACTTGCCGCGCAGCGTCATCGGTTTGACCATCAATTGTGAGCTGCGCGTCTCGACCAGCGTGCCGCAGCCGTTGCTGAAATCGCTCTGCGCCTGTTGCACGCCGTTCCAGATGCGCATCAGCAGATCGTCCTGCTGCGCGGGCATTGGACGCGGCAAGATTAACAATAGCGCGAAGCAAAGAGTGCGGCGAAAAATCATCTTCAAACTCCAAAAAATCGAAAGGCCAACGAACAAAAACAGATGCGCACAGTATCGCGCACCGGCTTCATCTTGCTCCGTGCCTGGCCCTGGTCGTAGACCATATGAATCGGCGCATGCGCAATTTTGCAACCGGCGCGCCCCAATTTGATGAGAGCTTCCATCTCGAACTCGTAGCGGCGGCTGCGCAGCTTCAGGCGGCTGAGACTCTCCAGGCGAAAGAGCCGGAATCCGCTCTGGCTGTCTTCAATCCTCTGACCAACGAGCGCCGAAGCCCAGCGGCTGCCGATGGTATTGGAGAAATAGCGGGCGCGCGGCATCAGCGCGCGATCGAAAGGTCGCGCTCCAATGACGAGATCCGCCTGCGTTTCTTCGGCCGCGCGCAGCAGCGCGGGAATATCCTGAGCCAGGTGCTGGCCATCGCCATCGAGCGTTACAGCATGAGTAAAATCCTGTGCGCGGGCGAAGTCGAAGCCGCGCCGCAGAGCCAGCGCCTTGCCGCCGTTCGAGGGCATTGCAATGCAGAAGGCCCCGGCTTTGCGCGCTGCTTCCGCAGTGCCGTCGCTGGAGCCGTCGTCGATGACAATCACCGACGCGACATGCTGCCTTGCACCTGCAACAACCTCTGCAATGCGGCTGGCTTCATTGAACGCGGGAATCAATGCGCAGACTCTCATCCGGCAAAACCGCGGCCGACTTCGCGCGCGCCGACCAGCACAAACTGGAAGCCGCGTCTCTGCAACTCGTCGATGATTCCCGGCAAAGCCTTCAGCATTACGTCTGTCCCTCTTGGCAAGCGATCGTGCAGCAGGACAATGTCCCGGCTCTTCGCTTTGCTCAAAATGCGGCGCGCAAGAAAGCCTGAATTTTCGATCATCGTATCACAACTGCGAATGCGCCAGGAGATATACTCCTGCCCTTCACCGCGCAGCACGGAACGCAGCAGCGGATGACGCAGGCCAACCGGAGAACGAAAGTAGCGCGGCCTGATTCCGCAGATGCGCCCGATGACCTCCGCGCCTTGATGAATCTCAGAGCGCAGCCGCCGCGGCGTGAGAAAGCAGAAGAGTGGCTGATGCGACCACGAATGGTTGGCGATCAGATGTCCTTCGTCCCAGGTTCTACGCACAATCTCCGGATGCAGTTCTGCACGCTCGCCGACCACAAAAAAAGTAGCTTTCACATTCTTCTCTCGCAGCAGGTCCAGCAACCGCGGCGTATCTCTTGGGTCTGGCCCATCGTCGAAGGTCAGCGCCACGCAGCCATTGCCTTCCACCTGCGAGCGGTTGGCCACCAGCCATTGATTGCGCGGATTAAAGAGCAGGAAAAGCATCACTGCCGTGCCCAGCGCATACGCCAGCGCGGCCAGCAGCAGATGCGCAAAGGAAAAAGGATAAAGCAGCGCCAGCGACGCGTTGGTCGCAAAAAACAGTAGAAAAAACAGCGCCGATCTACCCATATTCAACCTTCCCGCACTCCCAATATACTCCTGGAATGGACGAGCGTCCGCGCCGCAGAGCACTCAAGCTGCGCGCCCATGCGCTTTACCGCCCTCCGTGCCGCACTTTAAGATGGCAGTTGGCAATCCGAAATTTTTCTCCCGCGGGAGAAGATTGAGTGAATTCAATTTGAGAGTTCTGCTCGTCAAGCCGCGCCACCTGGCCGCTCATTTCGGTCTTGCTCCCTTTTTTCGCACGGAGCCTCTGGGCCTGGAATACATCTCTTCGGCTTTGCAGGCGCACGGCCACCAGGTCCGCATCGTCGATATGTGCTTCGAGCGGCGAAGCATGGCCAAGATTGTGCGGTCTTTTCGCCCGCAGCTGGCGGGCATCTCCTGCCTGCACATTCTCGACGTGGCCGCGACGCTGCATCATGTGGAAGAGATCAAGCGCGCCGACGCATCCATTTTTGTCGCCGTGGGCGGCCACTCGGTCGCATCTTACCCGCAGGCGCTCGAAGAGTCCAGTACGAAAGGCATCGACGCCATCTGCATGGGCGAGGGCGAGAGCATCATGGTCGCCCTCTGCGATGCAATCGAAAACAATCGCTCTCTGGAGAAGCTGCCGTCGCTCTTACTGCCCAACGGCGACGGCGGTTTTTCATCGACTGGCGAGGCCTGCCAGTGGCTGGAAATGGATCGCGTTCACCCGCCGGACCGCGCCGCGGTCGAGGCCTATCGCAAGCATTACGTTTGTCTCAATTACATGCCGGTGTGGACCATGGAGACCACCCGTGGCTGCCGTCACCGCTGCAAGTTCTGCTCTGTCTGGCAGTTTTATAAAGGCACCTGCCGCTATCACTCCGCCGCGAATATTCGCGCGGATTTTGAGCGCATCGGCGACCACATCTTTGTCATCGACGATTTATTCTGGGCCGACGCCGAACGCAGCGAAGAGCTGGGCCGCGAACTCCTGGCCTCCGGCGCGCGCAAGAAATGGATGCTCGTGCAATCGCGCGTCGATCTGGTCAGCCGCAACGCCGACCTGCTCAAGCTCTGGCGTCCGCTGGCAAAGAACTTCGACATCTTTTTTGGCTTCGAGTCGCCCACCCGCAAGGGGCTGGACTCGCTGCACAAGGGAAGCGATATTTCAAAGACTTTGGAAGCCGTTCGCGTGGCTCGCGAGTGCGGCTTCGGCGTAACTGGAAATTTCATCATAGATCCCGATTTCAGCGAAGAAAATTTCCAGGAGCTATGGGATTTTATTGAGGCCAACCAACTCTTCCGCGTCGGCTTTACCATTCTCACCCCGCTGCCCGGAACGCAATACTTCGCGCAGATGCGCGATAAACTCAAAGTCCACGACTGGGCTCAATACGACCTGCATCACCTGCTCTGGAAGCCGCGCTTGCCGGTAGAAAGATTCTTTGAACTTTACTGCGAGACGTGGCGTCGCACGGTGCTGAACGCCGCGGGGCGCAAGAAGTGGTGGCAGTGGCTGCCGCAGGTGGACCCACGTCAGATCGTGCCCATGGCCCGCATTCTAATTCGCTCGCAGCAACTGATGAATCCACGCGCCTACCTCTCCGAGTACAGCGTCCCGGCGGACGCCGAATAGGATCTCCGATGGACCTTCGCTGCTTGGATGAGGCGCACGAATCGTTGGGTCGCATCCATGGCAACGCGGAGCTACTGACGGTGCGCGACAAAGCCCGCCAGACGGCGCGTGAGCAGATTGCGCCGCTCGTCGCCGGTGCGCATCCGCCACGCGCTTGGACCAAGGACAAAGCGCGCGCACTCCGCATTCTGGACGATGCGGAGCTCACCGGGCTGGCGTCACAAAGCCTAACAATGCCGCTGGCCCTGATGGTTTGGGAGCTTGCCTGCATCGACGCCGGAGTCGCTACGCTCAGTCTCTCTGGAAGCCTGGCGCAGATGCCGATTCGCGACTTTGGAACGGTAGAGCAGCGCGCTCGCTACTTGGGGCAGGCAAGTTTTCTTCACGGCGCTCTCTGCCTCACCGAGCCGCTTCCCGGCGCCGGCGCTGAGGCGTTCTCGCTCTCAGGGCGCATGGTGCTGGCCAGCGAAGTGACCAGCGCTGAGCCCTTGCTGAAGATTGAAAAGCGAGGCCGCTTCACTAGCCACATGGATTTTGCGGATTTTGTCGTAGCCGCAGTCGAAGGCGACGGCAACAGTGTGCGCGGCAGCGGCCTCGTCATTCTGGAGCCAGACGACGCCGGCCTCTTCGAGCGCGGTGCGCCCGTTCGCAAACTGGGGCACCGGTTTGCCTCGACCACCAACCCAGTCTTTAATCTCACTGTTCCTGCTTCGCGCCTGGTGGGCGGTTATACCGTCGAGCAGGGAGTCATCGTTCCGCGCTTCAGTCATCGCGCCCTGCTGGAGCCGGCCTTGCGCCGCATGAGGACTCTGCTGGCACTGATGACCGCGGCCAAAGCCCTGGCCACCGTGCGGGAGCAAATCTCGTGCGCGAGTCCACAGAAGGGCGCGCGCTTCCGACTGGCTTTGGCTGATCTGTGGGCGGCGGGCGAAGCCGCGGCCTCGCTGGGCTTTGCCGCCGCGCGCCTCAACGACGAACAGGATCGCTCAGAGACGGCGGGCCTAGCCGCTCTGCTCTCTTCCGCGGCAAAGCTCTTCAGCAGCAGTCGCATTGCAGAGGCGCTGATGAAGCTCTCCGCGCTCGCCGAGGCCAATTCGCCGGCAAACCAGAATTTGCAGTCCCGCCTGATCGACGCGCAGATTGAAGAGATGTATATGGGTCCCTCGGCCGTGCAGCGGCGACTGGTCTCCGCCACCATGACCGGAGCCCGCTTTCTTGCCGGCTTTGCGCAATGGACGCAGAGCATCGGCCAGGCTGCCATGCGATTTCCCAATCTGGGTTTGTGCGCTCTGGCCGAGGGAATGCGCCTCTGGCATTGGACTCTTCAGCGGCTCCAGGAGCGCGTGGATGCACGCGGCGCAAAGCTCTATTGCGACGCTCGCCAGGGCGTCAGCTTTGCCATGGCCGATGCGCTCTGCAAACTACTGGCAGCCCGCTCAATGGCGTTGGATCTTCTGGAAACTGAGATTGATTTTGCAAATCGGAATCAAGAATGCGCTTCGATTTTCAAAGACCTTCTCGCCATAACCGCAGGCCAAGCCGCATCGCGCTGCGCGCAAACCTGCGCCGATCTTCTCTTCGGCTATGCGGAGCGATTTCCCGTCTCCAGCGCCGAGCAAAAAGCATTCAATGCCCAGCGCACGAGGCTCTTCTTCACTCTGCGCGGCATCATGGATGCGCGTCAGCGAGTAGCGGATTTTCTGCGCTGCCAAAGCTGCGAATAATTTCGAGAGAATTTAGAATTTCACCAGCCAGCGCCCCTAAACAGCTACGGTAAAGCTGTCCTCGGTGCGTGTCACGGCCTTGTAAAGCGTGTCGCGCTCTACCGGAAATCGCCCTGCCTCGGTAATCAGCCGGCACAGCTCCGTGCGCGTCATCCCCTGCGGCGTGGTGGCGCCGGCGTCGTGGTATATCTTCTCCTCGACCACCGTGCCATCCAAATCATCCGCCCCAAAGCGCAGGGAAATCTGCGCAATCTTCGGCGTCAACATCTGCCAATAGGCCTTGATGTGCGGGAAGTTATCCAACAGCAGCCGGCTCACCGCAACCTGGCGAATGTCGGTCAGCCCGGTCGTTACCGGCAGATGATCCAGCGCCGTATTCTCGGGGTGAAATGCCAGCGGAATGAAGGTCTGAAAGCCGCCGGTCTCATCCTGCAAGGCGCGCAGCTTGAGCAGGTGGTCCACGCGGTCCTCGTCGTTCTCTATGTGTCCATACAACATCGTCGCGTTGGATTTGAAGCCCAACCGGTGCGCCAGCCGCGCCGTCGTCAGCCACTCCTCGCCGTCGATCTTGTGATCGCAGATGATGGAGCGCACCCGCGCGGCAAAGATCTCCGCCCCCCCACCCGGCATCGAGTCCACACCAGCGGCACGCATCTTCTTCAGCGTCTCCTCAATGGTCAGCTTGGCTCGCCGCGCCAGATACGCCACCTCAACCATCGTGAAAGCCTTGATGTGAACCTGCGGGAAGCGCTCCTTTAGGCCGCGCGTAAGGTCAAGAAAATACTGAAGCGGCAGATCCGGATGCAGCCCTCCGACGATGTGAAACTCTGTCACCGCCTCCGAGTAGCCTGAAGCCGCCGTCTCCCACGCCTCTTCCAGAGCCATCGTGTAGCCGGCCTGGTCGCCTTTCTTGCGCCCAAAGGCACACAGCTTGCACGCCGCCACACAAACATTGGTGGGGTTGATGTGGCGATTGACGTTGAAGTAGGTCACGTCGCCGTGCAGCCGCTCGCGCACATGGTTGGCCAGCCAGCCCACCGCCAGCACGTCCGAGGAGCCGTAAAGCGCCAAGCCGTCGTTGAAGTCCAGCCGCTCGCCGGCCAGCACCTTGGCCGCAATAGGCTCAAGCCGTGGGTCGTAGCTCCGAAAGGCTGATGTGGCGCGGGAAGCCGCTGTTTCACTCTGCATGATCTTATGATACAGAAAGCCATACTTTGGCGGGAATTGGACACTAAGGAGCGGCGCGCTGCGGGGTTGCATAATGAACTATGGCTGAAGGTCGGTTCGAAAACCGCAATCGAAACTGGTCAAGAATTGATGGCATCGATTGTCTCCGAGCGCTCGCAATTTTTTACGTCCTGCTCAACCACGTCAATATGCGCCTCTTGAGTGCGCATTTCCATTACACCGCCGGCCTGCCGCACCAGCTCGTAACTTCGCTGGTTTGGCAAGGTCAGCCAGGCGTACAGATATTCTTCGCCGTCTCGGGATTTCTAATTACAACCACAACGATTAAACGCTGGGGCGCGCTGGAGAAAGTTCGGCCACAAGGCTTTTATCTCATTCGCTTTGCTCGAATCGCACCCTTGTTGTTGACTCTGTTGGCTCTCCTTAGTCTGCTTCATGCAATTCACATGAAGAATTTCATCGTCTCAGAAGAGCAAGGGGGATTGGGCAACGCACTCTTCGCCGCACTCACCCTTCACGTCGGTTTTCTTGAAGCCTCGAGAGGTTATTTACCCGCCAACTGGGACATCCTTTGGTCACTGTCGGTCGAGGAGATGTTCTACCTGTTTTTCCCGCTTGCCTGCTGGCTTTTGGGTCGCGGCAGGGGTTTGGTTTTGCTCCTTTGCGCGTTCGTAGTACTGGGGCCATTTGCTCGAACGACACTCGCGCATGGCAACGAAGTCTGGAAGGAGTATTCCTACCTCGGCGGCATGGATGCAATTGCGCTCGGTTGCCTGACAGCCGTTCTTATCGCTCATCGGCCGCTTTCCCGCTGGCTCACTCGGGCGCTGGCCGCAATTGGTTTGACTCTGTTGGTCTTCTGTCTCTGTTTCGAAGATCAAGTAGTACGGTTTGGGCTAGAGAAGACAGGCTTGGGAATGAGCATCCTTGCCATAGGTGCCTGTATGCTGATTGCCGCCACCGTCGAGTCGAAATGGCGCGCCCCTCGCATCTTCAATCCCTTGCTTGCATTCGGACGGCGCAGCTATGAGATCTATCTCACGCATATGTTTGTCGTATTCGCGTTCTTTGACCTATTTGTATTGGACGGGAGGCCAATGCGCATGATTCCAGTCCTCTTTTTAGTTTCCATTGTTGTCTCGGGAATGCTTGGCGAAGTGGTTGCAAGATACTATTCGGAACCCGCGAACCGTTGGCTGCGAGCTCGCTTTGGGCATGGAGCGAAGATACTCGGATCGGTGATCGAAGGAAATTGAGCGCGCAATATCTTATTTGGTGTTTTCCGCGGTAGTTGGCTGCGTCTCCACCAGCACACCGTCAAAGAGCGATGCCGCCAGCAGCCGCTCGCCCGCCGCGCGCACTCGATTGATGCGGAAACCGGTCTGCGCCCACTTCCATTCCAGCGTCTTCGGATCGATGGCATAAACCTGATCGCTGGCCTGCGAGCTGACCAGAATCTTGTCCAGGTGCGCATCATAGCTGAGATCGTCCACGTTGCTCAACGGGAAGCGGTTGATCCACATCCAGGTCTTGCCTCTGTCCCGCGAAAAATACACTCCCTCCTGCGCGCCCAGCCACAGCACCCCATCCGCCGAGAAGGCAGCGCTGTGAATGCGCGTCAGCATCGCCGGAATCCCGATCTGCATCCAGCTCTCGCCGCCGTCGGTCGAGAGAATGACCTCGTCGCTTTTCGCCGCAACCAGCTCTCCTCCGTGCGCAGCCACCGAGAGATAATCGACCGAATTCAGCGCCGGCCCGCCCTGCCAGGTAGCGCCCTGATCGCGGCTCGTGAAAAGCCCGCCTGTCGTCGAGGCCAGCCAGGACTCGGAAGAAAGATCCAGCGCATAAACCCGGCCCGCTATCTCGCTGGTATGCTCCTTGACCTGCTTTTCAACATTAATGCGCTTTCCGCGATGCACCTCGACGGCCGCTTGCGCCTGGGTGTTCTGAATCGTATTGCGCGGGCTCCAACTCTGGCTCTGCGCATCCGCGCCGTTCGTCAACGCAAAAATGCCGTGATTGGTCCCCGCCAGAATCGTCCCCTCCGGCGACTCGGCCAGCGCAAAGACATCGCGCCCATCCAGACCTGCGGAGACCTGCCGCCAACTCCCGCCGCCGTCGCCAGAAGCGAAGACGCCACCAAGGCTCTTGTCGTTTACCACTCCCGCATAGAGCGCGTCGGGATGATTTCGCTTCACCAGCAGTGCCTCGACCTTGCGCCCGGAAAAGCCCTCATTCGACGCCGAAAAACTCGCTCCGGCATCGCCGCTGGTAAGAACGCCGCCGCGGTCGGTGGCTATCAGAACACGATTCGTATTCTCCGGATCGACAAAAACGTCATTGACGATCACCTCCGGTCCGGTCAGGCGCGTAAAGCTCTTGCCGCCATTCTCGGTCTTGTAAAGCCCTTCGGTGGTGCCCGCATAGACCACATCGGAGTTTGCCGGATCCTGCTTCAGAACCCGCGTACGCCGCGCGGTAGAAGGAATGCCCTGTATTCTCTTGAAGAGCTCACCCGCATTCACGCTCTTGTAGATCCCGCTGCACGCGCTCGCGAAGACAAACGTGGGCCTGGCTGGATCGATGATGATCGAAAAGACATCCGAGTCGTCGATCACGCCTTCCTTGATGTTGTGCCAGTTCTTGCCGCCGTCGCTGGTCTTCCAGGGCAGGTGCCAGGTGCCGGCATAGACCACATTGGTATCCGTGGGATCGATCGCCAGCGATTCAACCTCGTGAATCTCCTGGCTGCCGGGCGGGCTGATCTGGGTCCAGTCGAGGCCTCCATCCATGCTGCGAAAGACCCCTTCGAGCGTTCCCGCAAAAAGCACCGCGGGATCGGAAGGCGCTTGGGTAAAGGCTCGAATCGACTGCCCATGCAGCCCCCCCACTTCGCTCCAGTCGCGGCCTCCGTCGCGGCTCACCCACAGGCCCCCGTCGGGGTGCTCCAGCCGCCACGCTGCGGCAAAGATCGTCGCCGGATTCGCACGGTCCACCACGATGTGATCCACGATCAGATCGTCGGTCCCGTCCAGCTTTGCCAGCCGATGCCAGCTGGCGCCGCCGTCGGTGGACTCATACAGCCAACTATTTGTTGTGCCAAGATAGAGATGATGGGGCTGGCCGGGAACCGCCGCAAGCGCCCGCGCATCGCCGCCCATTGGGCCAATCGCGCTCCAGGACGTCTGCGCAGCCGCGCCGGAAAAAGCAAACAAATATATAGGCAAGAATTGCAGGAATCGTCGCATCCGGATAAAAAAAACAAGGCAAATTCGCAGGCGATTCATGCCGTACACAGGCTCCATAAACCAAGAATACGCAAAAAAACAGCAAGAAACAAAAGGAGGCTGGCCGGCTCGCCGGTCAACCTCCATTGATTGCACGAGGAATCCCTTAACCTGATTCGTTGCCGGCCCCAGCGATCCAAATCGCAGGGGCCGGTGTGTGGGTTGTACCGCCGGTCAAGCCGTCAGGCTTACTTCATCTTCATCTCCATGGCGGGCATCTTCTTGGCGGCGGCCGGCTTCTTGTGAGCGGCGGTGGTGTGCAGCGGCTTGCGCGGTTCTGCCTTCACTTCGGCGGCCACGGGGGTTGTCCCGGTTACGTCGTTGGCGAAGGTGGCGCCGGCGGGCACCAGGTAATCTTCCACCGTCTGTCCGTCGGTCGCGCTGGTTGCTACGCTGACGCGAGAGGCATCGATGCCCTTCTCGGTAACCAGGTAGTCCTTCACGTTGACGGCGCGCTCGGCTGCCGGATCAACAACCTTGAGGTGCTTGTTCTTGGCAGCCAGCTTCTGTTCCTTCGCCAGCTTCTCCTTTTCCTTCGCATCCGATGTGCCCACCACAACCGCGGCGGCGCCCGTATCCTTCTGCAGATCCAGAGCAACTTCGTCCAGGCAAGCCTTGGCTTCGTTGTTCACGCGCGTCGGACGGAGCTTGTCACCGGCAAAGCTGACAGAGCAAAGTGTTTGGGTGTGAGGAATCGGAGCCACATACGGAGCCGCGATGGTCACTGTGTTGGCCGCGTTGATGGTCGCCGTGGCGCTCTGGTTCTTGTCGTCGGTAGCTGTGCAGGTAATCGTCACCGGGCCTGTGGGAGCGCCTACCGAGGAGAAGGTCGCCGTGGCGCCGTTGCCCACGATGGTGCCTGCGGAGGCCGTGTAGCTGTAGGTCAGCGGGCGGTTCTGCGGGCTAACCGCAACTGCCGTCACCGTGGCCGTGTCGCCGGGCTTGAGGGTCGTCGGTGCCACCGAGCAGCTGATCGTCGGCGGTTCAAACTGCTTCACCGTAAAGCTGGTCGAGGCCGTGGCGGACTCCCAGGGCTTCAAACCTTCCTTGCCGGGCTTGCCTTCCTTCATGCCGCAATTGATCGAATAAGCGCCAGGCGCCAGCGCGGCGGTAGCTACGCTGGCCGTCGCCGTTGTGGCGTTCAGGCCCGCGCCAGTCAAGCTGTAAAGCACACTCAGCTTATGCTTGGGATCGGGAGGCAGGTTGCCAGCCGTCGCAGTCACCGTGACCGGATCGCCAGGGAAGACAAGCGACGGGCTCGCCGAGCAGGCCAGCGTCACGGGAGTCGGAGGAGCAATGCTGCCAATCGAGTATACGACGCCGGCAACGGCGCGGATGCCCTCGAGGTTCGCGATGCCGCCAGGCTGCCAGCCATTCTCTGCCGAGTGATGGGGAATCCCGAAATCGACGTGCATGAATTCATAGTCACCTTCGCCGCGCAGCGCCCAGTGAGGAGCCAGCTTGTAGTCCACGCCGCCGCCCGCTGTAAAGGTGTAGCCCGGCGTATAGCCCTGGTGGTCCGGACCTTCCAACTGTCCGCCGCCACCAAGCGCATGAATCCAAGGCGTCACTTTACCCTGCCCCGGCCAGCGATATACCACGCCGGCCTGAACTGTGAAAATGCCGCTGTTGCTGCCCGTCGTCGACCACTTCGAGTCAATGTAGCGATCATGCTGGCCTGAATCGATCTGGAATCCCCAATGATCATTCAAGTAGCGGGTCAGGCTCTCAACGGAACCAATCTTCTCGGTGGCAAAATTGATTGGATCCTTTTGCCCGATCTGACTGGTTCCATCGACGTGCGAATTCGGATCAAAGAAGCTGTAACCGCCAAAGAGATCCCACTTCGACGGAGAATTCAATGCTGTCGTCTTCGCGGACGCGGGCGCGGCCTGTGCCCCAAGAGCAAGCGGTATAGTTACCACACATGCCAAGGCAAGCAACTGGCTAACAGTTTTTGAAATACGAGAGAACATGCGTTTTTCCTCCACAATCAATCTGAATGGCAAATGGACAAAGCTGCCTGCAAATGCAAACACAAACTCGATCCGACCCGGTCCTTCACAAGTGAGGGATCGACCGGATTTCTTACAGCACTATCAAACGTACCATAAGAAAGTTGGGGGGTGGCGATAATTTTTTCAACATGTTACCGTCTTGGCTCCCCCAATTCAATAATTCTGAGGTAATTTTTACATTACCTCGGTAATCCGTTACCGAAATAGAAGCCCCGTGCCTGCTTACCCTAGATTCAACGTCTTGACCAAGCTGCGTGGTTCCCGCTGAATCTTCTCCTGCAAGAGTGTGATAGCGTATAGCAACTGCTCCGGCCGTGGCGGACAGCCCGGAACATAAACGTCCACGGGAATCACCTGGTTCACGCCCTGTAACAGAGCATAATTATTGAAGACTCCGCCCGATGTAGCGCAGGCCCCCATCGAAATCACCCACTTCGGCTCCGGCATCTGATCGTAAAGCCGGCGGATCACCGGCGCCATCTTCTGCGACACCCGCCCTGCAACCACCATCAGGTCGCTCTGCCGCGGCGATGGCCGGAAGACCTCCGCCCCGAAGCGCGCCACATCGAAGCGCGAAGCCCCCATCGACATCATTTCGATCGCGCAGCAGGCCAGCCCAAAGGTCATCGGCCAAACCGAATTCTTGCGAATCCAGTTCACCGCAAAATCCAGCGAGGTCAGCAGCACGCCCTCTGGCTCTTCAAAGCCGTAATTCACCTCTTGCAGCTTGACGCGGTTCCGCGCACTGCTCTCCAGCGCTCCAAATAAGTAATGGTCTCGCTCCGCCGACACCGCCATGCATCTAATATACCTCGACTTTCTCCGATGCAAACCGGTCAGTTTCGCTCAATCAAGCATTTGCCCGTCTCTTTTCCGAAATTGAATCCCATGCGGACGCTGCCGAGACTTGGAATCGCAACGGTGTATTAACTCAGGATTCGTGAGGATTCCATGAAGAACTTGCCGTTTCTCATAAAAAGTCTGTAAGATTTCTCCCAACACACTCATCAGCCGGCAATCGCGCTATTTATCGACTGCCCACCCTGGCGTTACAGCTCCGCCCGCTGCTTGCGTCCGTCCTGCCCGCCTCCGGGTCTCGGGTGTGTCTGTCTTCGTTGGCAAGGGTGGCTGGCCCGGCCTTGTGCGGGGTTGTCTGTCCATCGAATCCTTTTTGGAGTGGAATCCTATGTTTCGTCGCGCAATTAAACTGCTGCTTCTCGTCGCCAGTCTGGGAGTTTCAGCCCACGCTCTGGCCGTCGCCCCCAACCTCGGCACCTCGCCGCCCGCCACCCAGGCTCAAGTGGCCGCGCTAACCCAGGCCATCCATGACGCCCAGACCTCGGGCGACAACGCCTGGGTGCTGGTCTCGGCCGCCCTGGTCCTGATGATGACCGCTCCCGGACTGGTCCTCTTTTATGGAGGACTGGTGCGCCGCAAGAACATCCTCGGCACCATGATGCAGAGCTTCGCCATGATGGGCCTGATCACCGTCCTTTGGGCCGTCGTCGGCTATTCGCTGGCCTTCGGCGCGGGCAACGGCTTCATCGGCGGCTGGGAACACGCCTTCCTGCGCGGCGTCGGTTTGGATTCCAACCCCAACTACGGCGGCACTATTCCCGAGCAGAGCTTCATGATCTATCAGCTCATGTTCGCCATCATCACTCCCGCCCTCATCACCGGCGCATTCGCAGAGCGCGTCAAGTTCAGCGCCATGGCCGTCTTTCTCTGCCTCTGGTCTCTGCTGGTTTACTGCCCCATGGCGCACATGATCTGGGGCGTCGGCGGCATTCTCAACTTCGCCAATCCCGCCGCCCGCTGGCCGGTCTTCGATTTTGCCGGCGGCACCGTCGTCCACATCACGAGCGGCGTCTCGGCCCTGGTTTGCGCTCTTTATCTGGGCAAGCGCGCCGGCTACCCGCAAGAGGACATGCCGCCGCACTCCATGGTGCTCAGTTTCATCGGCGCTGGAATGCTCTGGGTGGGCTGGTTTGGCTTCAACGCCGGCAGCGCCCTCAACGCCGGTCCGCTGGCCACCAGCGCCTTTGTCAATACGCAATTTGCCGCCGCCGCCGCCGCCATCACGTGGGTGATCACCGAGTGGCTGCAGAACGGCAAGCCCACCGCTCTCGGCGCAATCTCCGGCGCGGTTGCTGGATTGGCCACCATCACGCAAGCCTCCGGCTTCGTCCAGCCCATGAGCGCTCTCGCCATCGGCGGCATCGCCGGCATCGTTTGCTGCTTCATGGTCTTCCGTGTCAAAAAATTCTTCGGCTATGACGACTCGCTCGACGCCTTCGGAGTTCACGGCGTCGGCGGCACCATGGGCGCTCTGCTCACCGGCCTCTTTGCCGCCGGCTCCATCAACGCCGTCTTTGGCAAGGACGCCGCGGGCAAGCCTCTCGCCGCTGGAGCCATCGACGGCAACTGGCATCAGGTCGGCAATCAAGCCATGGGCATGGGCATCGGCTGGGCGCTGGCCATCATCGGCACGCTGGTCCTGCTACTGCTCGTCGATAAAACAATGGGCCTGCGCGTCTCCGCCTCTGAAGAAGCTCAGGGCCTCGATCTCTCCCAGCACGGCGAAGAAGGCTACGAGTTGAACGCGTAATCTTTTTGCTCACCAGTTGGCCTAGGTCTCGATTTTGAGCAAGGAACCGGCATTGGCCGGTGGAATTTTCCAAGGAACAT